>WFQU01000001.1 GCA_015486845.1 Anaerolineae bacterium
ATACTATTGATAACTCACGACCTGCGCTTCGCACAATCTTTGTGTGACAGGATCGCTGTGATGTATTGCGGACAAATTGTCGAAGTGGCTCCAGCAAAAGTCTTTTTTGAAACACCTATGCACCCGTATTCGGAGGCACTGCTCGCGGCACTCCCCGCAAGGGGGCTTAAACCGATCCCTGGGGAAATGCCCAGCATGATAACGCCTCCCGGTGGATGTCGTTTCCATCCGCGGTGCAAATATGCCGAACAGAAGTGTGAGCACTATGAACCACCGCTATCTGTTATAGATGACACAATCGTGAGGTGCTGGCGCTATGCTTAGGGCTCTGAACGTCACGAAGGTGTTTGAGAGTGGCTTCCTGAGAAAGACAAAAATTGCCGCTGTTAATGGAGTGGATCTGGAAATCGGTGAAGCCAGCACTTTGGGGCTGGTTGGTGAGTCAGGTTCTGGTAAGACAACTCTGGGTAGGGTGCTGCTGTTGTTGACTTATCCAACTGAGGGGAAGATATTTCTTGATGAAACGGAGCTTACAAAGGCCAAAGGAGGAGAACTCCGGGAGCTCAGGGGGGAAATGCAACTGATACCTCAGCATCCTGAGGCAGCGTTGGACCCAAGATGGAAAATTCGCGACAGCATAGCCGAGCTCATGAGAACACACAGTCTGGTCAGCAATAGAGATGAAGAGCGGGAGAAGATTCTTGAACTGTTAGGGGTAGTTGGGCTCAAGGAAGAGCACCTCGAAAGGTATCCGCACGAACTGAGCGGTGGGGAGCTTCAAAGGGTGATGATTGCAAGGGCTTTATCGCTAAACCCGAGGTTCATCGTCGCTGATGAGCCTACATCGATGCTTGATGTTTCTGTTCAGGCCCAAATCCTAAACCTGCTCATAGACTTGCAGGACAGGTTTGGTGTTTCCTACCTCTTTATAACACATGATTTGGAAGTGGCGAGGCGGATGAGTGACCGCATAGCGATAATGTATTCAGGACAAATAGTGGAAGTGGCAGATACTGTTGAGTTGTTCCACAATCCTTTACACCCATATACCAAAGTCCTTCTCGAGTCAACGGACTTGTCGGACAGCTCGGCTGGCTTCGTCTCTATTAGAGCTAACTCCACTACACGAGAAGGCTGCAAATATTACGCTCATTGTCCATTGAGAAATGCTCGCTGCAGAAGGGAACCCCCCAAGCTTGTTGAGGTCAATAGGGGACACTGGGTAAGGTGTTTCCTATGCCTCTTGCCTACATAATCACGCTTAACAATCGCCACGTTCTATCTTATCGTTGCGCTCTGGCCGAAATTTGGCCTAATTTTGAATGGGAGGGTTAAGAAATGAGAAACGAAGTGCTTGAGCTGGATCCGGTGAAAGAGGAAATAAAAGAATACTGGGACCGTACAAAAGAACATGCATTTTTTAAGGATGAAGAAGAGGAGGATGCGTGGAGGCAGTCTCTCCGTAAGGAGTTCGGTGGGGAGAAGCTGAGGATATTGGATGTCGGCACGGGAAATGGCTCCCTGGCTATCCTTTTAGCCCAGACAGGTCACAATGTTGTTGGAATAGACATCTCAGAAGGAATGCTTTCGGTGGCAAGAAAGAAAGCGAAGGAGAGAGGGGTCATGCCCGACTTCAGGATCGGGGACGCTGAATCACCGGACTTTGACGACAATAGCTTCGATGCGGTGGTCAGCCGCTGGGTCCTGTGGACACTGCCCGATCCGGAGAAAGCTGTGAGAGCGTGGAGACGGGTACTAAAGCCTGGGGGTAAGGTGTATGCTTTCGAGTCCGACTCAGGGCCGAAAGGGATAGAGAGATGGATTAGACGTAATCTGGGTTTGTTCTTGATTGCAATCATTGAAGGGAAGAATCCGTGGAAGCGGGGAAGTTACAGCAAGAATGTCAAGGAGGGACTTCCGTTAGGTTATGAAAAACCCTCTTCAAATGTCATCAACAAACTGGAGCTGTTCCGGAGAGGCGGTTTCCTGGACGTGTCGGCCTTCAGGATGGATGAGGTCAGCGAGGTGTCACGGAAAAAACGAGATGAGGCTCCGCTTAGGTACAAGCTTGCGTGGGGTGGCTCCAGCGAACGTTTGTGGTACTACATTAAAGGTATTAAGCCCACCTCAAGGTCAAGATAAGATATTATTCTTGACAGGAATGGAAATCATCATGATAGCTTTGTTATTGCGAGCCCCGCAGGAGCGAAGAAATCTCCGACTTGCTATATTAGGGATTGCTTCGGACGCTACAGCACCCTCGCAATGACACCTGCGCAAAAGTGTCAGGTAGCCAGAGCTAAAGGTATGTTTATCTGTGGGTGTAACAGACAAGGAGGTGCTTTATGTTTGTTGTCCAGGGACATGAGTTATGGATAGAATATCCGGGGAAAGTCCCGTCCGGTGCAGATGTGGAATCCCTGCTCAAGTACGGGCATCGGCTGGACCCCGATGGCTTGGCGGATATATCTCGGGTCAGGATCAAAGTCTACGACCCCCGAAGAAGTGTACAGCGGCTGACGCCTTATGTCGATCCTAATCGGACAACCCGTGCTTTAATTGCTTCATTTACTCCGGAGGTAAAGGGACCCTACAACCTGCTGGCGGAGTATGAGGCAGGGGTGTGGAATCGGACGAAGGATGGAAAGCATTACCGGGGGCCGAAGGCCAGCTTCGAAGGGACAGTTTACTCTGCCTACTACTATGGTTATTCCAGGGCATTAATTCCTGTCGGCGAGACGCCTGTAGAATTTTCTCCTGAATTACTCAATTATGAGCTGGAAATCATTCCAACCCTGTTCCGGCGTTTCAGGGTTGGCGAGGAGTTGGTTCTGCATGTGTTATATGAGGGCAAGCCCTTAGGTGGGGCAACAATGAAAGTCATTGCCACCGGCATGGAGGATTTGTTCGAGACGGAAGTTGACCGGGATGGGTTGGCGCAGGTAAGCTTGGATCGGCCAGGCATATGGAAGCTCTTGGTGCGCCATGCAGATAAGAGCAAGGGGGTAGAGGGTGAGTATGATGAAAGAGTCGTCACCTCTGTCTTTACAGTTAATTGTTTCCCTTAACCTGCCATGGCAACAATGTGTGTCTTAGAAAGAAGGCAGTGCAGGGCGCTGAAGCCAAAAATCGCGATGCGGAAAACGTGGGATGGACCAGTTCCTTCCTTATCTCACAGAAGTGGCGGAGGATCGCTGATCTTGTCAAGTTTTTCTCGTTGGCAATAACGGATAGGTTTCTAAATCATCAAAGAACAGGAGGTACAAGATGTCTAAGAGAATGTTAAGACAATCCACATTGGTAATGCTGGTAGTTCTTTTAAGCCTGGGCGCGGTGCTGCTTGGGGGGTGCGCTGGGAAAGCCAAAGCACCATCTTCACCAGTTCCAACTGCGCCCCCATCGAGTACGGCAGCTCCTTCGCCGACCACGGCAAAACCGCCGTCCCAGGTGACTGTCACGGATATGGTTGGCAGAACAGTCAAACTACCGGCGAAGGCAGAAAAGGTTGTCTGTGCCGGCCCTGGAGCGCTTCGGCTCGTCGTATACCTGGGGGCCACTGACAAGGTTGTAGGGGTCGAAGACGCCGAGAAGAGATGGGGTGCTACCGGAAGGCCTTACGCGATGGCCCATCCGGAGCTCAAGGGGTTGCCTTCCATAGGCCCAGGCGGACCAGGTAAGCTCCCTAATGCCGAAGCCTTGATAAAACTGAACCCCGATGTCCTGTTCATGACTTACGTCGACGCCAGGACAGCCAATAACTTACAGAGTAAAACGGATATTCCTGTAGTGGTCCTGAGCTATGGAAAACTCGCCACATTTCTCAACAAGCCGTTGTTTAAATCTTTGAACCTTGCGGGAAAGATATTGGGAAAGGAAGAAAGAGCTAAAGAGGTGATAGACTTCATCACAACGACCCAAGGAGATCTGGACGCAAGAACCAAGGGGATCCCGGATGCGCAAAGACCAACAGTCTACGTTGGTGGAATCGGTCACAAGGGAGCGCACGGGATAGAAAGCACTGAAGCCAACTTTCCTCCTTTTGTCGCTATACACGCCAGGAATGTCGTCGATGAACTGGGGGGAGCGCACCACTTCGTGGATAAGGAGAAGCTCCTAAAATGGGATCCGGATGTGATTTTCATTGATGAGGGTGGATTCAAACTCGTGAAGCAGGATTACGGGAAGAATCCAGAGTTTTACCGGTCGCTGAAGGCCTTCAAGAATCAGACCATTTACGGAACGCTGCCCTTCAACTTCTATACGACCAACGTTGGGACAGCCTTAGCGGACGCGTACTACGTAGGGAAAGTTCTCCATCCTGACAAGTTCACAGATGTTGAACCGGAAAAGAAAGCAGATGAAATCTACACTTTCCTGGTGCGAAAACCAGTATACGACGGTATGAAAAAGGGGTTTGGCGGCTTTGGGAAGATAGACCTTGAAAAAAGCAAGGCTCAAGAAGGATTGCCGGTTTCCCCATGAGCATGAGCGTGACGGAGCGTTACAAGGGCTACACCGCTAAGCGGGCAACATTCGGGGTTGTTCTGTTCTCTCTCATTATATTGGCATCCATTTATGCTCTGAATGTTGGCCCTTACTCTTTATCTCTTGGCGATACCATAAAAGCTCTAGCGGGCGAGAACGCGAAAGCGGGGTTGGTTCTCTGGAACATTCGCTTGCCACGCATAGTAGCGGCGATAGTCGTTGGAGCAGCCCTGGCCGTTGCTGGCGCGGTGATGCAGTGCCTTCTCAGGAACCCTCTCGCTTCACCTTTTACCATGGGGATTTCCCATGGGGCAATGTTCGGGGCATCTTTAGCTATAGCGCTTATTGGGGCCGGGGGAGCCGAGAGCAGCGGAAGGATCTTTATAAACAATCCTTATGCCGTGGTGCTCTTTGCCTTCTCCGGCTCCTTGCTAGGTGTTGGGGCAATACTCCTCCTGGCAAGGCTCAGGGGCTTGAGCCCAGGAGCAATGATTTTAGCCGGGGTGGCGATGAGCTCACTCTTCATGGCAGGGACCACGCTGATCCAGTACTTTGCCGAGGAAGAGGAGTTAGCCGCTATGGTTTACTGGAGCTTCGGTGACCTCGGCAGGCCGGTCTGGAAGGAAATCTGGATCATGCTTATAGCTTTCGTACCCTCATTTATTTACTTTCTCTTTGAACGCTGGAACTATAACGCTATTGAAAGCGGAGATGAGATAGCTAAGTCCTTGGGGGTGAACGTCGATGTCGTCAGGTTAGTCGGAATGCTTCTGGCATCCCTCATAACGGCCGTGGGGGTTGCGTTTGTTGGCATAATTGGGTTTATTGGGCTCATATGCCCTCATGCAGTCAGGCTTCTAATAGGAGGGGATCACAGGTTCTTGATCCCGAGTTCGGCACTTTTCGGTGCTCTTTTGCTTCTTCTTTCCGACACGGTAGCGAGGACAGTTATCAGTCCGACATTACTACCGGTCGGCGTTCTAACATCGTTTATGGGTGCGCCGATGTTCATCTATTTGCTCGTGAAAATGGAACAAAGGGTTTAAAGATGCTATTAGAAGTAGATGGCATTGAGTTTTCCTATGACAGCATCCCTATTCTCAAAGGCGTAACGTTTGAGGTCAAGAGAGGGGAAATGGTGGCTATTCTGGGGCCTAATGGCGCCGGAAAGTCTACCTTGCTGAAGTGCATAAACGGGATCCTAAAGCCCAAGGGTGGGGTAGTCATGGTTGAAGGGCTACCAGGTGAATCCTATGGAACTCGTGATATGGCCAAAAAGATGGGGTATGTGCCCCAGACCAACACTGGAAATTTCATGACTGTCTTCGATGCTGTTTTACTTGGCAGGAAGCCGTACATGAGGTGGGACCCGAGCGAGAAGGATGTGGAGCTTGTGGGGGAAACTCTGAAGCTGGTGGGTCTTGAGCATCTTGCTTTGAAACGTACTAACAGTTTGAGTGGCGGTGAGCTACAAAAGGTAGTCGTAGCAAGAGCTTTAGTACAAAAGCCAAAAGTACTCCTTCTGGATGAGTTTACGAACAATCTCGACTTGAGGAACCAGCTTGAAGCGATGAGATTGGTGAGCAGATTGACCCATGAGCGTGGTGTCTCTTCTATAGTTGTGATGCATGACATCAACTTAGCTTTGCGTTACAGTGACAAGTTTGTAGTAATGACGAAAGGCGTGATACATGCGCAGGGAGAGAAGGAGATAATAGATCCCCAGCTCGTAAAAGGGGTCTACGGGATCAAAGTCTTGGTAGAGAACGTGGGGGGAGTTCCACTGGTCGTGCCTGTTGAATGACAGAGGTTAGCAGGATGAGCCCGGCCGCTATCTGGTGTGGGCATATCGAAAGGAGGTGAGACTAATGACTAATGACCAATACACTCAAATTAACTCTATAGGGAGGAATCAAAATGCGTAAAAGAATCGCCAACTTGCTGAAGTAACTTAGTATCATGAGAAATGCGGTCTTTCTGGTTTTGCTGGTAATTCCTGCGGCCGAGATATTCTCTAAGAATAATTTGCCGTAGCCATTCCCCTTGTTATTAGATTAGATAGGAGTGAAAAATGCACATTCCAGATGGTTATTTAAGTCCTGTTACTTGCGGCGTTATGTATGCTGCGTCAGCGCCTATTTGGTATAAAGCGACGAAAAAGATCGAAAAGACGTTGACCAGTCGTACAGTACCATTGCTTTCCATTTTCTCTGCTTTTTCTTTTGCTATTATGATGTTTAACGCGCCGGTGCCCGGTGGCACTACGGCGCATGCTGTGGGAGGTACGCTGATAGCAATCGTTTTAGGTCCTTGGGCGGCAACCATTGGTGTGTCTATTGCCCTGCTCATCCAGGCGCTTTTTTTTGGTGATGGTGGAATCTTATCATTTGGCGCTAACACTTTTAACATGGCTATCGTGCTTCCTTTCGTTGGTTACGCTGTGTACCAACTCATCAGTCGCAATGCGCCGGCAAGTTCGTCTCGGCACTGGATCGGCGCTGCTATCGGTGGTTATGTCGGCATCAACGCCGCGGCGTTGGCCGCCTCGATTGAATTGGGTCTGCAGCCGCTCTTCTTTCACATGGCTAATGGTACGCCGCTTTACTGTCCCTACGGGCTCGCACAGACTATTCCAGCGATGATGTTAGCCCATTTGACGGTGGCTGGCTTTGCCGAGGCAGTGGTCACTGGCGGTGTGGTAGCGTTTCTGCAACATACCATGCCTTATTTGCTTAAACTGCGTTTACGAAAGGATACTGTCGCATGAAAGATATCAACAAATTGTGGGTTGCCCTCGGTATTTTGGCACTCCTTTCACCTATTGGCTTGTTGGCGTCTGGCACAGCGTGGGGCGAGTGGGGAACAGATGAATTTCCAACTATGCTCGGCTACGTCCCGCAGGGATTAGCCCGCTTTTCCGATCTGTGGCGGGCACCTTTGCCTGATTACAGCATTCCTGGCCTGGGTAGCAATGTTGGTTATATCTTTTCTGCCCTGGTTGGCATGGCATTGGTCATTTTGGTTAGTTGGGGCATAGGCAAGATATTGACTGGGAAAAAGCTTTGATGGCGTTGTGCGAATCATGCCGCCGGGGATTTTTGTCACGGCGACATGATTTTGTTGCCAAAACACTCGCCGATCTAACAGAGGCGATGAAGCGTGCTATTTTTGCGGAGCGCTATGCCCGGGAGCCCGGCTTGCTGCAAGCCATTGATCCTCGCGTCAAGTTAGTTACTTTCCTGGTGCTGTTACTATTGGCGGCCTGGACGCGTCGTCTTGATGTTTTGGGTGGGTTGTACTTACTCACATTGGGACTGGCTATCGCATCGCGAATACCTATCGATTTCTTCGTGAAGCGCGTGTGGCTGTTCATCCCAATTTTTGCCGGCATGGTAGCGCTACCGGCGATTTTCAATGTCGTGACGCCGGGAAAACCGCTTTTTACCGTGCTAACTTTGGTTGGTGCCCCGTGTTTTTTGCCCGCTCAGATTTTCGTCACTGAGCAAGGCTTGTACGGTGCACTGATCTTTATCTTGCGTGTGGCAACGTCGGTTTCTATTGCTGTACTTTTGGTACTAACGACAAGGTGGACGCGGTTGCTCAAAGCACTGGGCGTGCTCCGCTTCCCGCAGATTGGCATTCTGGTACTTGGCATGACTTATCGCTATATTTTTCTCTTCTTGCACAATATGGAATCCATTTTTTTAGCGCGCAGAAGCCGGACAGTAGGCCGTAGCAATTGGCAAGAGAAAGAGCGGTGGCTAGCCGCCAGTATCGGTTCTCTTTTGGGGAAATCTTACCACATGAGCAATGAAGTGTATTTAGCCATGGTTTCGCGTGGCTGGAATGGACGTCCTGTGCTATCGGATCATTTCACGCTGTGCCGCCGGGATTGGGCTTGGCTTGGCTTTGTTTTCATCTTGAGTGTGCTAATAATTTGGGTTGGGATGAGGTAAGGCATGACAGTTATTTTCGATCTGGAAGCGGTAGGCTATGATTATTTGAACAGTAGCCCGGCGCTACGAGATATTACTTTTTCTATAGCGGCAGGGAAGAGCATCGCTATCCTGGGGGCTAACGGCTCGGGGAAATCCACGTTGCTGAAGTTGTTGGATGGCCTTTATTTCCCTGTAACGGGAGAAATTCGGGCTTTTGGCGTGTTGCTGACGGAAGCACAATTTAGGAACGAAGCATGGGCCTTTGGTTTTCGCCGTCGCGTTGGATTATTATTTCAGAATCCGGATGTGCAGCTTTTCTTACCCACGGTGCGAGATGAAGTCGCCTTCGCGCCGCTGCAGCTTGGATTATCCCGCGGAGAGGTATCTGTTAGGGTAGAGTCGGCGTTGACAACATTGGGAATTGCCCGATTAGCAGATAGGGCCCCGTATAATCTGAGTGAGGGGGAGAAAAAGAAGGTGGCTATTGCTTCCGTGCTTTCCTTAGACCCGGATGTGTGGCTCTTGGATGAACCGTTGGCCAGCCTTGACCCGCGCACCGGTGCCTGGATGATGGATTTCTTGTTCTCTTTGGTAGAACAGGGCAAGACATTGGTAATCGCGACCCATAATTTAGCTATAGCCAGGAATGTTGCCCACCAAGCTTGTGTGTTGGATGAAACGCATCGCCTAATTGCCCATGGCCAGGCAGACGTGCTCCTCGATAATAAGGCGTTATTACTTCAAGCTAATCTCATTTATAATAATGGCGACCATGTGTTGGCCCGACAAGTTTCTCGAGCATTGCAGGATACTTAAGGAAAATTGGCGTAGGCCTTCGACATGGGAGTCGGCATGGGCCTACGGCGCACCACAGCGAATGAAAACCTACGGCTGGACTCGAGCCTTTAGGCAGGCTTGTAGCGTTACCCCCGGCTAAAGCCTCTACTCCGGCGCAATGGGAGCTATTTTCAGGGGAGTTATCATGAGCCTATGGCACACTACAGCGAATGAAAATTTACGACTGGCGTCGAGCCTTTAGGCGGCTTTGTAGCGTTACCCCCGGCTAAAGCCTCTACTCCGGCGCAATGGGAGCTATTTTCAGGGGAGTTATCATGAGCCTGCGGCACACCACAGCGGATGAAAATTAAGATCAGCGTGCATCAGCGTTAATCTGCGTTCTATTTTCAGAGGAGCAACTTTGATGCAGAGCCGCGGGGACGCGGAGAGAAATAATCTGCAACGGGTCTCACAATATCAGCTCCCTTTCAGGGGGCTTCCTGCCACGTAGTACGGGGATTTTACCCCCGTGCGCTCGGGCGGAGAACGCCGTCGATTAGAAGTTCAACTTCTCGAAGAAGTTGAACTTCTTTAAAAAAGGCCTGATTTTTATATCTGCGTGCGCAGCCTGCGTTGATCTGCGTCCCATTTTTATTTTCAGGGGAGTTTGTCATTGCGAGGCCCGGCAGGGCCGTGGCAATCTTCCTCATTGGCGTTAGAGATTGCTTGACTAAAAAGAGGGTCACACTGTCGCTTCGCCCGCAATGACAGACGGAGTTAGCATTGATCAGCGTGCTATTTTCAGGAGAGGATGGCTTTCGCTGCGCTTGCGCTGCGTCCTTTTCCGTGTTATATTAATTATGTTGATTTTGCTCAGGATCGCAGGTGTAAAGGAGGCATCGCGTAGACTCCCTCCTTGGCCTATTATGTTTCATATAGCGGTTCTACGCATCGTCACAGCCAGCTTGTAGAACTTAGTAAGCGTCCAGAAATGATCTCCCTTTAGAAGTTTGACTTCTCGCACAAGTTGAACTTCTAAATAGGAAAGTAGTTTTCAGACGACTACTTAGTCTCTTTAACTTGTTCTGAAAGGGGGTGGTGGCGTTCATATATTTTTTGCCGATTGAGATCTACTGTAACGCCTCTGTTTTGCACCATGCTGTATAATCTGTCGTTCTTAGTATTTGGAAGTATTGACTCGAGTGGGAGGAGCAAAATGAATCGCCATCGCATTGGAATGTTAGTCACCTTTTTGGTCGCGTTAAGCATGGTATTGGGTGCTTGTGCTAAAGCGACACCGGCCCCTACAGTTGCCCCGCCAACAGCCACACCTGGCCCGAAGCCGATGAAAGTTGCTTTTGTTTACGTTGGCTCTGTTGGTGACGCTGGCTGGACCTATGCCCACGATTTAGGGCGGAAATATATAGAGAAGCACGTGCCGAATGTCACCACGTCTTACGTAGAAAATGTGCCGGAAGGTGCTGACGCAGAGCGCGTTATCCGTGATTTCGCCCAAAAAGGGTACAACGTTATTTTTACCACGTCGTTTGGTTATATGGATGCTACTGCAAAGGTGGCCGAAGAATTCCCGAAAACGGTGTTTATCCATATTTCCGGCTATAAGAGGAACGACACGAATTTCGATAACCTCTTTGGCCGTATGTATCAAATGAAATACTTGGCCGGCATGGCTGCTGCCATGAAAAGCCAGAACGGTAAAATTGGCTACGTTGCACCTTACCCGATCCCTGAAGTTATTCGACACATCAACATGGTGGCTCGGGGGGCTCGTTCTGTAAATCCGAAGGCCACGGTGCAAGTCGTGTGGATTAACTCCTGGTTTGATCCGCCCACTGAACGTGAAGCGGCCGAGACGTTGCTGGCTGCTGGGTGTGATGTCATCGTGACCGGTTCCGATACGCCTGGGCCGGTGCAAGCCGCCAGTGAAAAAGGGAAGTGGGGCATGGCCTACGATAGCCCCAACGCCTGCGATAATGCCGGCGACGGCTGTATCGGCGTGCCGCACTGGAACTGGGGCCCGACTTATGCTAAGATTGTGGAAGAAGTGCGCGCCGGCACCTTCAAGCCGACCGGTTCCTGGTTGGGCGTGAAAGACGGCCTTGTCGATTTCAAATTTGGCCCAGCTGCGACGGCTGCTATAAAAAAGGCAGTCAATGAGAAAAAACAGGAGATCATCGACAGTAAATTCGACCCGCGATCCGGTCCTGTGTATGCCCAAGATGGTCATTTAGCTATTGCTAAAGGGGATAAGCTCACCGATAAACAATTACTGAACATGAAGTGGTTCGTCAAAGGTGTCATTGGTAAAATTCCGGGCGGAGAACCGGCACCTACGGCGAAGTAGAAACGCAATAACAGTTCGTTTTTAGGAAGAACATGAAAAAATGGCTGCTACCAACGCAGAAACGTTGGGGCAGCCATTTTGTTTGGCCGGGCCGGGATTTGGTTACCGTGTTTCCATAATTACCGCATTCGTCTGCGTGGCGATTTCTAATTCTTCGTTAGTAGGAATGACCATCACTTTGATTGGACTTCCATCAGCCTGGATCTCGGTCACGTCATTGATGCGCTTGTCGTTTCTATCCTCGTCCAGCTTGATGCCCAGGTTTTCTAATCCCTGACAGGCGTGCCAACGCACGTAGGGGCTGTTTTCGCCCACGCCGGCCGTAAATACTAAGGCGTCCACCCTGCCTAGGGCAGCCATATAAGCGCCGATATATTTTTTGATGCGGTACGTGTACATATTTAGTGCCAATTCGGCATCGGCGTCGCCGCGTTCTTGCCGTTGTTGCACATCCCGTAGGTCATTGCTGCCACCAACCCCTAACAAACCGCTCTCTTTATTCAAGATGTGGTCGATTTCAGGCACGGACATCCCTAATTTGTCATGCAAGTGAAAAACCACGGCGGGGTCGATATCGCCGGAACGGGTGCCCATCATCAAGCCGGGCAGAGGGCTAAATCCCATACTGGTATCCACCGACTTTCCGCCGCGGACGGCCGTGATGCTGGCTCCGTTGCCTAAATGTGCGGTAATGAGATTCGTTGCCGCCAGAGGCTTGTGCAGATGCCTGGCTGCTACTTTAGAAACGTAGAGATGGGATGTGCCATGAAAGCCGTAAACCCTGATCCCGTGCTGGCGATAAAGCGCGTTGGGGATCGCATAGCGATACGCCCAGTCCGGCATATTGCTGTGGAAAGCTGTGTCGAATACAGCCACTTGCACCGCAGAGGAGAAGATTTCCATTGCGACTTGGATGCCCTTGAGGTTTGCCGGGTTGTGTAATGGCGCTAGAGGAATGAGGTCGCGAATAGCATCGATTACCTCTGGTGTAATCACAATGGTTTTGTGGAAGCGTTCGCCGCCGTGTACCACCCGATGGCCTACAGCGTCAATTTCCGACGGATCAGTGATAACGCCGAGTTTCGGATCTACCAGTAAATCAGCTAAGAGCTGCAAACCTTGTCGGTGATCTCGGATGGTTAACTCGCGCGTCATCTTTTGCTTCGTGCCGTCCTGAAAAACATTATGCGTCACGCGCCCTGATTCCAAACCAATGCGTTCGATCAATCCGCCGGTCAAGACGGACTCTTTGTCCATGTCGAAAAGCTGGTATTTAATAGAGGAGCTACCAGCGTTGATAACGAGAATTTTCATCATTTCACCTTCGGGGGCATAAATAGTGCAGACTCTCGCACGCGCCTAAACGGCTACGCCCGGGAATCTACGTGGTTTTCAGACGTGCTGGGCCTGGATAGCGGTAATGGCAACCGTGTTGATAATATCCTCTACAGTGCAGCCACGACTGAGATCGTTCACCGGCTTATTCAACCCCTGCAGTACAGGGCCGATGGCAACAGCGCCTGTTTCACGCTGCACAGCTTTGTAAGTATTGTTGCCTGTGTTTAGATCTGGGAAGATCAAGACTGTGGCCCGACCAGCCACTTTAGAATGAGGCATTTTACTGCGGCCCACGCCTTCGTCTACTGCTGCATCGTATTGAATCGGTCCTTCGATCAACAAATCGGGCCGCCGCTTTTGGGCAAGGTGCGTAGCTGTGCGCACACGTTCCACTTCCTCGCCGGTGCCAGACTCCCCTGATGAATAAGAGAGCATTGCCACTCGCGGCTCAATACCGAAAGTCTTAGCTGTATCGGCAGAAGAGATGGCGATTTCTGCTAACTGATCCGCTGTGGGTCGAGGCACAACGGCACAATCCCCATAAACTACGACCCGATCCTCTAAGCACATGAAGAAAACCGAGGAAACTACCGAGAAGCCGGACTTTGTTCTGAGAATCTGGAAAGCGGGGCGAAGGGTGTGTGCTGTGGTATGCGCCGCACCCGATACCATGCCGTCGGCATCCCCTTTGTAGACCATCATCGCGCCGAAATAAGAAACGTCCTGCATCATGTCTGTGGCCACATCCAGTGTTACGCCGTGGGACTTTCGTATTTCGTAAAAAGTTTTGGCATACGATTGAAACTGAGGCGCCGTACTCGGATTGACAATCGAAAGTTGCTGCAAATCCATGCGTAAACCTTGTCGTTTGACTACCCGTTTGATCTCTTTTGCATCCCCAATGAGCGTAATATCCACGACATCATTCTCGATCAAATACTTGGCCGCCCGCAGAATGCGCACATCAGTGCCTTCGGGGAGCACGATATGTTGCTTGTTGGACTTAGCCCAGTACTGCAAGTTGTATAAAAACATGCGAGGCGGAATACCGCGAGGTTTGATGTGAAAGAAGTGCTTTTCTAACACATTGGTGTCGACGTATTGGTTGAAAAACCTCAAGCTGGTAACGATTTTGTCCTGGTTATCCGCTGTAATGTAAGAATGCACTGAATTGATCTTGGTGGCGGTTTCGAATGTTTCTGTGTCCACGGCCAAGATAGGCAAAGTGCTAGGCAAACCGTCGAGTATCCGCCGTACGGTCATCGCCGGGCCTTCTCCAGTTGTCAATAACAAGCCGGCTAAAGGCGGATAACTATTTGATGAATGGGCTTGCAAAGCACTCAGAATAATAGCGCCCCGGTCTGCGGGCACAATGAGCAAAGCGTTAGGACGCAAGCGCTCTAAATAGTGCTCCATCTGCATGGCAATGACCATGTAATCACAAGCCTGTTTGTGCAAGAACTCCTTGCCGTATAAAACATCCGCATGCAAGGCCGTCGCTATTTCGCGAATTGTTGGGCTGGCCAGCATCTTATTGGCCGGAATCACCGAGACGGAGGAGATGTCTTCCGGAAGCGTACTTTTAAGCGCGTTCTTTATATCGTCACTTTGTCCAGGGTGGGCGCGATTAATAGCCACTCCAGCAATTTGACACCCTTTTGACTTGAAAGCATCAATGGCTAAGAAAATAGGGCTAACGATTTCCTCAATGGTCTCCTTATCGCCACGACCGACTAAGGCTACAGCACTTCCTAACGCGCTGGCTATTCTCGCGTTGAAATCAAACTCGAATGTACTGCCTTCCGAAGTAAGATCGGACCCGATACAGAGAATGAAATCGTGTTTCTCTTCCAAGGCTTTGTATTTCTCGATAATGATATTCAATACTTCGTCTTCATGCTTTTGCGCTATAAGATCAGTAGCCCGCGCCTTGGTCAAGGCGAATGTGTCCTCGTACCGTATGTCCAAATGGAAGTGGGTGAGCAACAGATCAATATTTTTATCCCGTTGCTGCGGGTCATCTTGGCTAATGAGGGGACGAAAAACGGCTACCCGTTTAGTGCGTCGTAAGGTCATTTCCAAAATGCCCAGAGATATCAACGATTTTCCGCAATGGGGTTCCGTCGTTGTTAAATAAACCGACTTTATCATGATTTTATAAACCTCGCTTGGTGATTTTTATCGTCAAAACCTGCCTGGAATTTAACGCGATCAATAGGTCTTCTTTGACCTATGGGCCCATTATACTTGTTACTGCTATGCCGCACAACCTTCAGTACCAAGATCTTTTCGTTGTCAGCCATGGATGATCTAATCTTGACTCTACTGCAAAAAGGTTCACCGCTGAGAGCACAGAGGACGTAGAGAGATAACGAATATTCTCCTCTCTGAAAATAAAAATGGGACGCTGATTAACGCAGGCTGCCTTGTCCGGCGATTAGAAATCGCTGCTACAACTGCGAAACCTGCCTGTGCAGGTTGCATGCTAATCGCCGTAGGGCGATTTTGCAGATGTTGCCGTGACTTTTAGTCGCTGGGCCATCAAAAGATAATCTCGCCTTCTTTTTCTCTTTCGAGGGCGCTGCCCTCGAGCTCCCGGCAGGGGAACCCCTACGGTTTCCCTCCAACCCTTCCGAAAAGCGTTCCCCCAGCTAAGCTGGTAAAACGAATCAAATAGGTTATTGGTCGCTGCTTAAGCAAGCCGGTCGTGCCGGTAATACGAAAAACCTCTGTTCTCGGGCCTGGTTCACACTAGTGAATGGTATCAAACTGATCCGAACTCAAGCCGCCAACGATATGTCAGAACTGGTTACCAACAGGGTGGCGGCGGATAGCAACGGGGTAGTAGAAAGTGATAGCTCGCAACGAACCGGCCACGGCGCAGCCAAGACCCTTTTTCAGGGGATCTGGGGAGTGAACGCCCCTAGCTGGGGTTTGGGGGCTAGCCACCAAGAAAGAAAACTAACCAACTTGTCAATCGTCATCAACAAGCTCCATGCCTATCAGTGTAGCATTACCTCTTAAGCCTGCGATCCCCAATCTTGTCAAGAGATTTTCAGCCGCTGTGGTGCGCCTGTCTGCGTGCCCGCACAGGCAGGCCGAAGGCTCATAATGACTCCTCCGAAATAGCTGTTTTTATCTCTGTGTTCTCCGCGAGCTCTGCGGTAAGAAGGCCTTTCTCAGGAAAGCCAATCTTTGGTCTGACAAAAGATACTCGCCGAAACAGGTTATACGGTCTGCTGAGCGTATTGGCACACAGTTTTTGTTGAATGTCCTATGGTTAGAAAAGACCTGTTGCCTTTGCTATATGCAGGCATGCTTTTACGCGCAGCGATTGCTTCATCCTTAAGCGAAAAGCGAAGCGACTTGCTTTAAAATGCCAACTACGGCCGCACTGAGCTTGATCCAATCCGTCGGATTCTTTTTCAGGTGTGCTTTCTTCCCTTTCGCCTCTGCCTCTGTGATCGCTTTGTTCGCCATCTGGGCGGCCATAATCCCTATAGCGGCACCAATCATAGCACCAAGAATTAACCTTTGCTTATGTTTGTCCATTATTCTTCCTTAAATTTTTTCTGCTCCGCTATTTTCCGCGGCCAAACAATGATTCTGCGGCAGCCATCGCGCTACTGACCCAAATGAATGGAGAGGCTACTTTATGACTCATTTTCTGGCTGAGTTCCTCTCCTTGCTTAGCGAATTGTTGCCCTCTTTTAGCGTATGTCGGTAAAGCGTGCAACAAGCTACGTAACGCTTTATTTAGGAAAAAGAGAATGATCAAAGGCAGCAAAGAGATGATAAAAGTCTCTACGCTCAGAATAACAATAGCAATGTCGCGCCAAGTAGACAAATGCATTCTCTCTTCTCCTCGATTTGTGCTATAGAATGAAACGCTTTACCATTCTTTTGTGTTGCTTAAGCTAATTTATGATCAGCGCGTAAGAAAAAGCAGCTATCGTGCTTGCGTCGATGACAGCCACAAGCAGGTTGCACACGTACAGGCACATTATAACAAAAAAGGCGGAAATTAAGCAATCGTCTGTTCGGGATGCGCTGTAGCCTAACTAAGCATTTCCGTCGTTTGCATTGGGCCAGCGGTGCATCACAGCGAATAAAAACCTACGGCTGGACTCGAGCCTTTAGGCAGTTTTGTAACGTTACCCCCGGCTAAAGCCTCTACTCCGGCGCAATGGGGGCTATTTTCAGGGGAGAATCTGTCACTAATTTTTTGACTATTGTTTTTTATCTGCGTACGCAGCCAGCGTTAATCTGCGTCCTATTTTATTTTCAAGGGAGTTATCATGAGCCTGCGGCACACCACAGCGGATGAAAATCTACGGCTGGCGTCAAGCCTTTAGGTGGGTTGGTGGGTCTATCACCGGCTAAAGCCTCGATGCCGGTACGGCGGCAGGGTACGTCAAGGTTGCGTCCGCTGCCAAGAGGCTGCTCAACACCGGCCCCCTTTCAGGGGGCTTTTTGGCGGCGTAGCACGGGGATTTGACCCCCGTGCGCGCGGGCGGAGAACGGCGTCGAATAGAAATTCAACTTCTTGAAGAAGTTGAACTTCTGAAATAGGGCATCAGTGTTGATCGACGTTCTATTTTCCGGAGGAGAGGGTAGCCGAGGGCAATGCCCTCAGCCACCCTCCAGAGA
>WFQU01000002.1 GCA_015486845.1 Anaerolineae bacterium
ACGCTGTCGATTAGAAGTTCAACTTCTCGCAGAAGTTGAACTTCTAAAAGGGACTGTGGTCGTGACGCCGTAACGAAACAAGTTTTTTTGATCTGGTTTTTTATCTGCGTGCGCAGCCTGCGTTGATCTGCGTCCCATTTTATTTTCAGAGTATCCGGTAAAAGTCAAATTGCCGGTTATGCGTTTTAAGAGCCTAAATTAGGGTATAGGATAATACCCCGGGTGTTTCTGAACTTTAAAAATAAGCCCGGGCTAAGAGATATTAGGCTATAGAGCAGCCAGGTATCAAGAACTGCTCCGGCCGCGTGTTAAGGACGGCACGTTCAGGATTAAGTGGCGGCATCCTCCTTAAGGCAAGCTCGTTGACCTTTGTGTAGTAGGGCAAAGATCAAGCGAACGGCCTTACGTGCAGTGAGCGTCACAGCGCGTTTGTGTTTGTGAGTCCGCACTTCGTTGAATTTGCGGTGATAGTAAGCCGTGTAGTCGGGGTCATAGCGCTGCAAAGTATGTGCTGCTTGTATCAACCAGTAGCGGAGATGGGTATTGCGTTCTTTAGCCAGTGAGCGGTCATCGGCCTGGAAGCGTCCGGAGTCATTTCGTGGCCACCAGAGGCCAGCGAGCTTGGCCACAGCAGCTTGTCCGTCGCGATATTTGCGAGGACGAACGCGTTTGAGTTTGCGGTCAAACTTAGTACCGGTGATGAAGCGGCGTGTATCCTGAATTTCGCTGAGACAACCAGCGACGAGGATGGAACCGAGACCGGGATGTTTGAGGGCAAGGTTAGCTTCAGGCAAGCTTTGCAATTGTTGTTCAATGAGCTGGCGCATCGTTTTCTGGTTGTCCGACAGAAGACGGATGCGTTCCACAGAGCGTTGCACGATAGCATGTAGCGCTGCAGTCAAAGGTTTGGGCAGCGGATAAGATTGTTTCGCCGCTTGGCGCAGTTTTTCGGCAGTATGCTTAGGATTAGAGAATGTATTGCCGGAAAAGGTGCGGAGTTTGTCGCTTAGAGCCTCCAAGGGCAAATCAGCCAGAGCCTGTATGTCATCAAACTCATCAAGGATGTGCAGGCTGGTAACGCCGAAAAGGTCGGAAAAAGGCTCCAGGCGCTGATAATCGCTGGCAGATACGGAGAGAATGGAACGTAGGTAGGCTTTCTCAGAAGCCAGCTCATGGACGATTCGCTCATAGGCGCGGGTCAGAAAGCGCAAAGGCAAGTAACGATCATTGAGTTGATAGAAGTGATCGTTAGCGGAGGCTTGGTAATAGCGGCCGATTAATTGGGGATCAAGCAAGTCATTCTTATCCTGTTCCGGTGATGCCTGCCGAAAACGTTTAACGTATAGAGGATTCAAGAGTGCCAGTCGTGGATGGTAAGGAGCTAGGTCAGCATCGCGAGCGAGGCTGTAAAAGAAGGGCAGCCAAT
This sequence comes from Anaerolineae bacterium, assembly GCA_015486845.1. GTDB lineage: Bacteria > Chloroflexota > Anaerolineae > JAADDB01 > JAADDB01 > WFQU01. The sequence continues at coordinate 1,427 of WFQU01000002.1, forward strand.
AGGAACCAGTAGACTCGGCTACGGCTGTTAATTGGACGTCTGGCCGTTGAGCCAACTCAGCCAACAAGTCGGCTTTGAGTTGTTGGTAGCCGGGCCAGTTGTTATCATAGGCTCGGTGCGGCCATTGCCAGCCGGAACCAGTGGTTCGCAAAGCGACATCCAACTGGTCTAGGCTGACATCGATACTGAGAACGGTGTCTATCATGATATAACCTCCTAAGGTGAAATTGGATGATATGGTCGATTACAATGGGGTACGTCCCAGACCCACCCGCCGGCAACAGCCTCGTGCTAATAAGAGCCTGTCCGCCAGGCAAGGGACAACCGCCGCTCCCGGCTAGGCCGGGCTACTACAAGCGGTGCTTCCCTGGTGGATGCACACAATCCGCGTGAGAAGCGCACGGCGGGGGCGGGGACCACAAACTCTGATAGAAGACTCCGGTATACACCGGGCAACAAGGAGTGCGTGAACACCCACACCACCGACAATTCATCGTCATGAATTGTACCGTATTTCTGGGGCGTACCCTATTGTAACCAACGATTTTGAATGTGCTTTTACAAATGTATTTACGAATGTATCTTATACGAGGAGGATCCACTTTGTATAAGGACGATTGCATTTTTTGCCGCATTGCTGCAGGCAAAGCACCAGCACAGTTCGTTTATCAGGATGATGAAATCATCGCTTTCCAAGATATTCACGCCCGCACGCCGGTGCACGTTCTCATCGTCCCCCGGCAACACATAAACAGCCTCAACGATGTCGACGCATCGCACCAGGCCCTGCTGGGCAAAATGCTGATAGTGGGACGCCGGCTCGCGGCAGAATTAGACATCGGTGAGGGTTACCGGCTGGCGGTGAACGTGGGCCGGCAAAGCGGCCAAAGCGTCTTCCACCTGCACATGCACCTTTTCGGCGGTGTGCGTCTGGGCCCCCCCGATGGGCTTTGCCGGGGCGCTGGCGCAACCATTTGGCAACAATGAACACTGGCCTGTGACAACGATCGGCCGGAAACTGGTTGACAAAACATCCTTTTTGATGTTAGACTTAGGCTGCTTGGCAATAATGTAATCCACACCAAAACAGAAGAGGTTCTACGTGAGCTATTCAGCCTGGTTTCAGTGCGTAAATGGTTGTCCCGGCAAATATTCGCTGTATGATGTCATCTACGAATGTCCCCATTGCGGCGGTCTTCTGGAAGTGAAGCATGACATCGAAGCACTCAAAGATCGCCCGCCAGAAGCGTGGAAGCAACTTTTCAACGAGCGGGCCAGAACGACCCAATGGCCTTACGGCAGCGGTGTCTGGGGTAAAAAAGAGTGGGTCGTGCCCGACATCGACGACGAAAACATCGTTTCCACCTTCGAAGGACACACCAATCTCTTTTGGGCCGCCCGGCTGGGAGAGCAGATCGGCCTGCCAGACCTCTGGGTAAAAATGTCCGGCAACAGCCACACCGGCTCCTTCAAAGATTTAGGCATGACCGTGTTGGTCTCCGTAGTGAAACAGATGCGGGCCATGGGCAAACCAATCATGGCCGTGGCTGCTGCATCCACCGGCGACACATCGGCTGCTCTGGCGGCATATGCCGCCGCGGCCGGCATTCCCAGCGTCGTTTTGTTGCCCCGCGGCAAAGTCTCTACAGCACAACTCATCCAACCCATCGCCAACGGTGCCATCGTCCTGGCACTGGACACGGATTTCGACGGCTGCATGGCCATCATTAAAGAACTGACCAAAGACCAGACCCTCTATTTGGCTAATTCCATGAACAGCTTGCGCATCGAAGGACAAAAAACAGTGGGTATCGAAATCGTGCAACAGTTCGATTGGACTGTGCCGGACTGGATTATCATTCCGGTGGGTAACCTCGGCAACATCAGCGCACTGGGCAACGGGCTGATAATGATGAAAGAACTGGGGCTAATTAACAAGCTACCTCGGCTGGTGGCAGCCCAAGCCGCCAATGCTAACCCATTTTATCTAAGCTACCAAGATCACTTTCGGACCAAGAAAATCGTGCAGGCTAAGCCAACCATGGCCTCAGCCATTCAGATCGGCAACCCGGTGAGCTATTCGAAAGCGGTCAAAGCGTTGCAGGCATTCAACGGTATCGTGGAACAAGCCAGCGAAGCGGAATTGGCCCACGCCTCAGCGATGGCAGACCGGACCGGCCTCTACACCTGCCCACACACCGGCGTTGCCTTAGCCGTGTTGTTCAAGCTACTAAAACGTGGCATTGTGCACAGTCAAGATCGGGTTGTGGTTATTTCCACAGCCCACGGTCTGAAATTCACCGACTTCAAGATGCGCTACCACGAAAATCAGATCAAGGGCGTGGAAGCTGTTTACGCGAACCCACCCATTTATTTGTCGCCGGATGTGAACACAGTACGCGATACTATTTTACGCACATTGGAGCAGCGAGGTATGACATGAATCGCTTACCAAAGGGAGCGTCGGGAATGAGCAAAAGTAGTTATCGCAAAATGATGATAAGAACAGCCTTTGCGGTCAGCCTGGCGCTGATAGCGCTGCTCTTCCTATTGACAGCTTGTCGGGCCAAACCGCCGGCCGATCCTTTTGCCATTTACCGGGCGGCCATGCGCCCGCAAGCCGTCGGCGATCTGGATTCGCCCCATGTGCGCCAACTGCCCCGCTACTGGCTAACATACACCGTAAATTATGGGCAGCGCAGTTTGCAAGGCAGTGAGCGTGTATTGTATACCCATCACTCAGAAACGCCGGTGCGGGACATTTACCTGCGCTTATACCCAAATTTGTCCTATTACGGTGGCAAGATGGAGATCACCAACGCGACAATAAACGGCACGCTCTCCAATTTCGATTACGGCAGTGATCGCACCATTTTGCGTTTGCCGCTGAGCTTTCCGTTGGGAAAAGGCCAGCAAGTAGCAATCGGCCTGCACTACACGTTACAAGCACCGGAAAAACCGGCCGGGCATTACGTCATCTTCGGCCTCAGCCAGTCGGTGCTCAGTTTGCCGTTAGCTTATCCGCTGCTGGCAGTCTACACCCCCGGCGGCTGGGCGTTAAACTCCGGTCTGCCCATGGGCGACACCCTTTTCAGCGAATCGGCACTCTATCACGTCTCCGCCGCTTACTCGCAGACGCTGACAGCAGTGCACGCCGGCACACTCCTGCATCGCCAACCGGTAACGAGCAGTAGCACCGTTCGGGAGACTTACGTGACCGGCCCCGTGCGAGAGTTCGCCTTTTTCCTCAGCCCAAACTACCATTTCGAGGAGAAAAATGTCGACGGCGTGCGCTTCCGTTCCTACTATCTGACCGGCGATAAAACCAATGGCGTCATTGCCGGCGAATATGGCAGAGCGATTTTACGCATTTACCAGCATAGATTCGGTTTCTACCCTTACAACGTGATGAACGTCGTCGAAACGCCCATCACATTCAGGGGAATGGAATACGCCAATATGGCCACATTGGGCGTACAAGTCTACCGCAACAGGCATGACTCACAGGAATTCCTGTTATCCCACGAAATGGGACACCAATGGTGGTACAATATGGTCGGCAATGACCAGGTTACTTATCCCTGGTTAGACGAAGGTCTGACAGAATATTCCACTACCGCCTATTTCGACACGATTTATGGCCCTCAACGCTCGGAGCAGATCAAAAAATGGCGCTGGGAAAAGCCGTGGCAATATTTAGTGCAGCAAGGCCTGGACACCACGGTCAACCAGCCGGAAGGTGCTTTCACGCCGGCTAATTACGAAACCATCGTTTATGGCAAGGGGGCACTTTTCTTCGCAGCGCTGCGCCACAAAGTTGGCGATGCCATGTATTATCGCATCCTGCACACCTACTGGCAACGGTATAAATACGGCATCGCCACGCCAGTAGACTTTTTGGATGTAGCCACGCAAGTCAGTGGACTGGACTTGCACGACTTGTATCAAAAATGGATCTTGTCGCATTCATAGCCGTTTTAGTCAGCGAGCAGGTGGCGATTCAGCTCGTCCCATAATAGGACGCCGATTTTCGCTAACCCTTTCTGATTGACCGGCGGGTATCTGCGTAATCAGGGTTCTATTTGGCCAGGACTGAGCAGTTACGCAAGCAAATGGAACGGACAAGCAAAATCCCGGTCACGACAGACACGGGTACCGCTAAAAACCAACAACGATTTTGGAGCATAGTTAATGGGATTACGCATTATTTTGTGGTATATCTGGCTACTTTTCATGGCTGGAGCAGTATTGCCGCTGGCTTGGCGCTGGTTACGTTGGTTGCCCGATCACGGCTACACGCTGGCCAAGCCGTTCGGCCTGTTGCTTTGGGGCTATTTTCTTTGGCTGGGTGCCAGTACCGGCCTGCTGCACAACAATTTTGGCGGTGCGGTGGCGGCATTAGGTATAGTGATGGTGCTCTCACTAATATTAGGCCGAGATGCGTGGCAGATCGATGCACAAGGAGACCGTCCCCTCTTTGCCTGGCTGCACCGTCACCGGCGGCTGGTCATCGCCAACGAGGGATTATTCTTGCTCATCTTCGCCATCGGCTTGCTCTATCGCGCCTACACGCCGGACATTACTACCGCCGGCGGCGAGAAATTCATGGAGATGGCATTCCTCAACGGTATCCGCACCGCTACTATTTTTCCACCTCATGATCCATGGTTGGCCGGCTACAGCATCAGCTACTATTATTTCGGTTACGTGATGGTAGCCGGGCTAATGACGTTGAGCGGCCTCAGCACGGGCATCGGCTTCAATGTCGGCATTGCCACCCTATTCGCTTTGGGTTTGAGCAGCGCCTTCGGCGTAGCCGTTAACCTTCTCAGCCGCAAAGGGACTAAGCCGGGAACGCCGACCCGTTTCGCCATCGGTTACGGCTTTTTAGGCGCGTTGCTGTTCGGCATCGTCAGCAATTTAGAAGGGCTACTGGATGTGATCTATGCCCGGCACTGGTTGCCGTATAGCTTTTGGCACTGGTTGGACATCAAAGACATCAACATTCCCACCATCGGGCCGCCCACCATGCTGCCCCAACGGTTCATGTGGTGGTGGCGAGCTTCCCGGGTGATCAACGACCGGGATTTACTGGGCCACAGCATAGAAGTCATCGACGAATTTCCCTTTTTCAGCTATTTGTTAGGCGATATGCATCCCCACGTGATGGCGCTGCCTTTTGTGCTGCTGGCGGTGGGGCTGGCGTTCAACCTCTGGCGGGCGCTTGTCAGCGGCGATAGCGCAACGATAGGTGAAGCGAAATGGTATACACCGCGCCATTGGCTCGTCTTAATGCAGTGCTGGCCGGGCGGCATCGCCGGATTCATGTTCTACACTTTGGCCATGGGCAGCCTTTTCTTCCTGAACACGTGGGATGCGCCGATTTATCTCGGCTTACTGCTGGCAGTGTATGTTTGGCAGCGCAGCCGCAGGGAACAGCGTATTGCCGGTGCCGTGTTGGTGGATGGGCTCCTCATCAGCGTAATCATGGGCGCTTTATCGCTACTCTTCTATTTCCCGTTTTTTATCGCCTTCCAGTCACAGGCCGGCGGCTTCTTGCCCAATCTGTTCAATCCCACCCGCTTGGTGCAATTCTCCGTGATGTTCGGCCCGCTATTGCTGCCGCTTTTCGCTTTTCTCTGGTTACTCAGCCGCGAAAATGGTTGGCGGGCCACGGGCAAAGCGTTCGCCGAGTGGATCATCTGGCCGTTATTGCTGCCGATAGTGCTGACACTGATTTTGCTGGCGGTTTTGCTGCTCATGCCAGACGGGCAGGCCTTCACGAATCGCATCTTGAGCAATCCAGAGGTGCAAAAACAAATCGGCGGGGCTACCTGGGGTGCTTTGTTGCGGCGCATTGCACTGTTGCGCCTGACAGTTTCCGGCACCTATCTGCTTTTGGCCGGCGCCATCGGTTGGGTAATTGCCCTGTTGGCTGTAAAATTGCCCCGGCCGGCCAACGACGACGAAGAGCGCGACATTTTCGTCCTCTTCCTGGCCGGATTTGCACTATTGCTTACCTTCACAGTAGAATTTGTCTACCTGCGCGACAATTTTGGCACGCGCATGAACACCGTCTTCAAGTTCTATTACCAGGCATGGGTGCTTTTCAGCTTGACGGCAACTTACAGCCTGGCTCAATTGTGGCGCCGGGCGCGACAATCGTGGGGCGGACGCACCTGGTTAGCGCTCTCCATTTTGTTCATATTGGGCGGTTTAGTCTATCCTCTGACGGCGCCGAATAATCGCGCTAACGGATTCCGGGGCAAATTGTCATTGGACGGCACCCGCTGGATCCGAGAAGGCACGCCGGCGGATGTCGCCGCGGCAGACTGGATCAGGAACAATGCGCCGCTAAACGCCGTGATTTTGGAGGCCAACGGGAAATCGTACAGCTACAGTTCTCGCATTTCAGCGCTAACCGGCCGGCCAACGCTATTAGGCTGGGACGGACACGAGGCCCAATGGCGGGGGGCCGCTTACGGCGCCATGGTCGGCAAGCGACCGGATGACATCCGGCGCGCCTACAAAGCAGCCGCCGGTCAAGCGTTAGTCAAACTGCTGGCAGAATATCGGGTCGATTACGTTTATGTCGGTGCACTGGAACAACGACAGTTCGGCATGAACCAAAGCGACCTGAAGCGCTTAGACCAGGCGTTGCGCTTGGTTTACGATAAAAATGGCGTGCGCATCTACCAACGGCCGGGTGATCCGGCGCCGTAACGGTCGGCGAGCAGCATTATTTGGTGACTACGCAGCCTTCCCAACAATAGGACGCAGATGACGCTGACAAACGCTGGCTTTTGCTGCTCTTTTCCGATTTATCTGCGGGTGTCTGCGTGAAATATGCGTCATCAGTGTTCTATTTAGCCGGAATTGAGTGAGCAGTTGCTTTATTTTTTGCATTCCAACAACTTTGCGCGGAAAATAGAAACCATCTGTGCGGCTTTAACATGGAGGTCATTGCTTTGATAGTGAAAAAACATCGCTATTCCAGTGCCACCGGCACAGCGCCCCGACAAGCAGTACCAGCAGCGGTCACAGCGCCGGCGTGGCTCACGATAGAAAACATAGCCTGGATCAGCCTTGGCTTGCTGGCGCTTTGTCTGCGCTTTTTCGCTCTGGGCGGAAAGCTACTAACGCCGGGCGAAGCGCAATTGGCCTGGCCAGCTTACGCCGTGGCCCATGCCAAAGCGCCATTTTCGACAGTTGGCACCAGTCCGGCGCTTTTCACCGGGCAATGGTTGCTATTCTCAATTTTTCATGGCAGCGCTTTTCTGGCCAGGTTCTGGCCGGCGCTGGCCGGCGCTAGTTTGATCGCCATTCCTTACCGGCTGCGCCATCGCTTGGGCCGGGAAGCAGCACTGCTCACCGGCCTACTTTTGCTTTTCTCGGCCCACCAGGTTTGGCTAAGTCGTAGCGTAGATGGTGCCATGATTGCTGAAATCGCCGCACTTTGGCTTTTCGTCGACCTGCTGGAACTCGCCGACGGTAACCCATCCCATTTTTGGACGGCGGCAATAGCGCTGGCCGTTCTGTTGTTGGCCGCGCCGGAAAGTTATACTTTGCTGATCGCCCTCGGCGTAGGCACAGCACCATTAGCAACGCAAATCGGACGACAGTGGCAAACGGCCAAGGGAACCCTACACCGCAAAGCAATCACAGCCTTCTTGGTGACTTTCTTCCTCCTGGGCACAGTTTTTTTCACCCGGCTGACGTTGTTGGGTGCCGCTTGGGAACAATTGGCTACCTGGGTGCGCCGTTTTGCCGTGCCGACCAGCTACCCGATCTACTGGTTGCCGCTGCGCATTCTCTTGGACGAGCCGTTGCTGAGCATAACAGCACTATTTGCTTTGCCCAGCGCCGTGCGCCGCTGGCGTGACCCGTGGACCCGTTTTCTGCTGGCGTGGGCTACGCTTTTCCTGTTGGCCGGCTTCCTGCCGGGGCATTCATCCCGTGAGACCGCATTCTTAACCGTGCCGCTGGCTTTCTGGGCCGGGCAACAACTTTGGCTCGTTTGGCAACACTGGTTAGCCGATTGTCCTTGCCGGAGCGATTCGATCTACGGCATCGGTTTCTCCATCATGCTCTTGGGCACAGCCGCCGTGGTCACTTCGATGTTAGCCCAGGATTCCATACGCAGCATTGTACCACTGCTGCTATTGCCCATCGTCTTGCTCATTGTGTTGGACGCGCTACAAGGCTTCTGGTTTAGTTGGCGGACGGCCATACAACAACTTCTCATCCTGGCTTTGCTCGTAGGGGGAGCGCTCACTTCGGTCACGACCTGGCGGGACAATTGGGACCAAATGGCATGGGTAGAACCTGCATTCACGAAAGAAACGGTCAACGTGGATGCCGAGCACTTCGTGCCGGTGCTAGCGCAAGCTTCTGCCGAGCGTGTCGGCGATGCCCAGGAATTACCGGTCATCATTGACGCGCCGAAAGCAATACGCCCTTTTCTGCTTTGGCAGCTGCGTGATTTCCGCTACGTGACAGCGGTGGCCGCGCTGCCGAAGCGTTTCACCAACGAGGCTGTCGTGACCGGCGTCAACGTCAAAGATCTGCCAGGACGATTTGGGGGAATATTCATTTTGACGCAAAAAGCGCTGCCGGGCGGGCCACCTCTGCTCTGGACGCAATGGTTGCTCTACCGGCTAGACGAACAGATCACGCCGGCGCAGCGCATCATTTTGTGGCTGCCGCCTTTCGCCACGCCGGGGAAGAAATAATCTCGCCGGCCGGAACATTGCTAACACTTGATAAAAACAGCACGACGAAATCCGAATGCATCACGAACGAAGAGGGAATAGATGGAACCAACAAATGAAAAACAGTATTGGCTGGATCGGCCATTGACCTGGCTGGTCGAATGGAATTGGGAAAAAGGCGCCTATTTGCTCATCGTCATTGCGGCATTATTCAGCAGGCTTTACATGCTGGGCGTTCGCTCCATGAGCCACGACGAAAGTCTGCACGTGGTTTATTCATACAACTTATTCGCCGGAAAAGGATACCAGCACAGCCCCATGATGCACGGGCCCCTGCTTTTCCATTTGAACGCGCTGGCTTATTTCTTCTTCGGCGACACCGATTTCACCTCACGGCTGGTGCCGGCGCTGTTGGGCATCGCTCTGATCTTGCTTCCCATCGCCTTTCGCCGCTGGATTGGCCGCTGGGGTGCGTTGAGTGTGGCTGTTTTGCTGCTCATCTCTCCTTCAGTAACTTATTACTCCCGCTACATCCGCCACGATATTTACGCCGCAGTGGCTTTCGTAGCCTTACTCTGGTTCGTGTTCCGCTACTTAGAGGAACAAAAGGACAAATACTTAATCGGTGTAGCCGTTTCGTTGGCCTTTGGCTTAATCACCAAAGAAGTAGCTTTCATTTACGGCGCCATCATCGGTTCATACCTGGCCATTCTGGCCGTGAGAGACCTAATCCGCAGCCGCGATATCAAACGATTGATATCGGATTCACCGCCGTTCGATTTAGTCGTCCTTCTTTTCGTGTTAGTCCTCCCCATGTTGACGCCGTTCCTCATCCAGGGTCTTTTGCACGCCAAGCCGGATGACTATTCGCGTGCCGGCATTATTCGCGCCGGCATGATCTTCGCGCCGCTTCTGCTCATCAGCCTTGTTGCCGGGTACAGCTTGCTGCGTTCCCGCTTCTGGCTGCCGGTGCTGCTCTTTTACACGATTTTAGTGCTCTTTTTCACCACCTTTTTCACGAACTACCAGGGGATCGGCACCGGGTTCGTTGGTTCGTTGGGCTACTGGCTGGTACAACAGGGCGTACATCGAGGCTCCCAGCCGTGGTATTATTACCTATTGCTGGTACCGTTATACGAATTTTTGCCCCTTACTTTGGCCATCAGCGGCATCATCGCCTGGGTTCTACGCCGGCCGCGCCCGGATGAAAAAGAACGCCTTGTGGAACAGGCGCCATATCGCCAGCGCCTGGATTTCATCACCTTCTTGGTCTACTGGATTTTCCTGACCTATGCGATGTACACCTGGGCCGGCGAAAAGATGCCCTGGCTATTGATGCATTTTGCCCTGCCTCTTTCTGTTCTGGGCGGCTGGTTCATTGGCCGGATGATCACCCGTTTAGATTGGGACAAAGTGAGAAAAGCGGGTGCCATTTGGTGGCTGTTGGTATTGCCGCTATTTCTCTACTTCTTGGACCGACTGTGGATGGTGCGGCCTTTTGCCGGACGTCACATCGGGCAATTGCAGGGCACGATTCAGTGGGTCATTATCTTGGGTATGGCGGTCATGGCCGGATGGTATCTGCTGCGAGAATGGTTGGCAATTGGTGCCGGCAAAGCGCTCCAACTGACTTTCCTCGCTTTGATTGCATTCATGGGCATTTACACGATGCATGTCACGTGGCGAGCTGCTTTCATCAATTATGACAACGCGAAAGAGTCTTTAGTTTACGCCCACGCCACGCCGGATATCAAGCGGGTAATGAATGAAATCGAAGCCATTTCTCAACGGCTGTACGGCGATAATTCCATCAAAGTACCTTACGATGACGATTCCACTTGGCCGTTGGAATGGTATTTGCGCCATTACCCGAACAAACTGTATTACGCCGCCGATCCCACCCGGGACACTTTCAAAGATGCGCCGGTGGCCATCGTCGGCTCCAAGAACCTTGGGAAGGCAGAACCGTACCTCAAAGAAAACTATTACCGATTCAAATACCGCTTAATCTGGTGGCCGCTGGAAGGGTATAAAGGACTGACCTGGTCTTCGTTGTGGAAAGACCTACACGATAAAGCGTGGCGCGGCCGTTTTTGGAACGCCGTATTGCATCGCAAATTCCAATACCAGCTTTCCGATTGGCCTTTGCGACACGATTTCTACCTGTTCATTCGCAAGGATATCGCCCGAAAGATGTGGGACATGGGCAGTGTTACATTAGGTTCGCAAGAGGTCGTTCCGCCGAAACAATCCGCTTACGACAAAGCAACCCGTACCGTGCAATCAATCCGGCGAATCGGCGTTGGCCAGTTGAATCACCCGCGCGATGTTGCCGCTGCGCCGGACGGCACACTCTACGTGGCCGATTCCGGTAATCACCGCGTTGTCCATTTCGACGCCCAAGGCAAGATCATAGCCACTTGGGGCAAGAAAGGCAGCGGAGAGGGTGAGTTCAACGAGCCGTGGGGCATTGCCGTGGACAAAGATGGCCATGTCTATGTGGCGGATACTTGGAACCACCGGGTACAGAAATTCACATCTGACGGCCAATTCATCAAGATGTGGGGTATCGCCTCCATGACCGGCGGCAAGTTGACCAATCCGGGCACCTTTTTCGGCCCCCGGGCCCTGGCGTTTGCGGCCGACGGCCATCTGTTGGTCGTAGACACCGGCAACAAGCGGGTGGAAGAATTCACGCCGGACGGGGCTTTCGTGGCGCAGTTTGGCGGCGTTGGCGCCGGGCCAGGACAATTCGATGAACCGGTTGGCATTGCGGTAGCTAAAAATAGCCAGATTTATGTAGCCGACACCTGGAACAAACGTGTGCAAGTTTTCGACCAGAAACTCACCTATTTGCGTAGCTGGCCGGTGGAAGGCTGGGACAGCCAATCGGTGGTGAACAAGCCCTATCTGGCCGTCGCGGCCAACGGCGATGTCTATGTTACTGACCCCGAGGGCTATCGCGTGCTCGTTTTCCACAATAACGGGAAAATCAAAGCGGTCTTTGGCGGATATGGCAACGACAACACTTCTTTCGGGTTGCCCAACGGAATTGCCATCGACCGGCAAGGCCGCGTTTGGGTCGCCGATGCGGACAATAATAGGATCATGGCGTTTCCGGAAATTCCGTAGCGCGCCGGCGCATAGTGGCAAGAAGTTCAACTTCTGCGAGAAGTTGAACTTCTTCACTGGCAGCATCAACACCGGCTAAAGCCTCCACTCCGGCAGAGCGCCCAAGACTCAAAGCCTTGGGCTACGCCAATGCAAAGCCCGCTGAACCGGGCTAATCCATTCAGCCCCCTTCAGGGGGCTTATCATTTGGGTAGCACGGAGCTTTGAGCTCCGTGTGGCGGCCGCGGCAGGCGTGACCGTGATGGAGAAGCGGTCAGTTTGTGTGCGTCGCAACTTGGCTGCTGGCGGCTGAAGATTGATCTTTCGGCGGCGTGAAAACTTCAAGAACCGGCTAAAGCCTCCACTCCGGCAGAGCGCCCAAGGCTTAAAGCCTTGGGCTACGCCAATGCAAAGCCCGCTGAACCGGGCTAATCCATTCAGCCCCCTTCAGGGGGCTTATCATTTGGATAGCACGGAGCTTTGAGCTCCATGTGGCGGCCGGTGCAAAGCAAACATTGACAAGAAGTTCAACTTCTTTGAGAAGTTGAACTTCTGATTCTATGACATAGGTCATTGGGCGATCAGCTATTCTGATTATACTGGTAGCTAATATAGCCACGCACGCCCAGGGGAGTCCGGCCCACCTCCACTCCCCCGGTCGGTCGTGGCTCTTCTTGTAACAAGAAGTTTCTCTATCTTTTGCGCAAATAATACCAAGTCGAGGGATAAAAAGCGGTATAAGGCGATGTCGTCCCCAAATTGATGCCGGCAATGCGCTTAGCCAGCACAGCATGCCGGTTCCCTTGCCGGATTAAACGGGAAAGTGATCGTGGCATCATGGCCCGTCGCAACAATAGATGCAGCCCCCGGAAAAGTAATCCATACTGGCGGCGCAAACGCCAGTTGTAAACAAACAATCCCACATCAAGCAATCGACGATCGCTAGACAGAAAAGGATGCACCGTTCGGGCGGCCAACGCCCCACTCTCCATAGCCAAATCAATCCCTTCACCGGTAACAGGATTGACCAGGCCGGCCGCTTCACCGACCACAATGCAGCCGGGGCGCCAACTGCGCATGGCAGGGAAATCAGTGCGTAACGGATAGCCGGCCAGCTTCCCCGCCGGCACTGCATCGGCCAGACGGTGTTGCAAAGAAGGCTCCGTGGCCATAAATTGCGCCAGCATAGCACGAACGTTCAGAGATGCGCGAGAGTTCGCCGCAGCCGGCGGGAAAACACCAAGGCCGATATTGGCTTTCCCTGCCGCAGTGGGAAAGAGCCAAGCATAGCCCCGGATCCGGTTCAGCACGGTGAAATAGAATTCTAATTGAGGGGATAAATCAATCACTTGGTTCCAGTAGCCACGCACAGCGCGCACAACTGGAGGCAACCGGTCAAGAAAACCAAATAGCTTCAACAAAGGAAAGGCAGCACCGGTAGCTAAGATTGTCAAAGGGGCCAATACGGTGCGGCGGCGGCCATCCTGCACAATTTCGACACCAAGGATGCGGCCACGGCTATCTTGTCGCGGGGCAATGACTTTGCTATTCTGCCAAAGCACAGCGCCGGCCGATTGGGCGGCACGACGCAACAGATCGTCCAACACGAGGCGAGGTAACACATAGCCGTAGCTCGGCAGTTTGCCGGGCAAGCCATGGAACGGCATCTTCATGGTTTGGCCGCTCGGGCCCATGAGCAGCGCCCAATTAACCCGGTACGCGCCAGCAGCACGAACCATCTCTTCCAGTCCCAAACGCTGCAACGCGGCCACAGCACGGGGGGTCAAACCGTCGCCACACGTCTTAGGGCGGGGAAAGTGTGCCTTTTCCAACAGCAGGACTTCATGTCCTTGCAATGCTAATTCCCGGGCTGCAATGGACCCGGCTGGGCCGGCACCGACAACAATCACTTCGGGACGCTGGCCATTTACGCTTGCCATGGTGATACGCCCGCGAACGATCACACGTCTAAATTACGCACACTCAAGGCATGCGTTTGGATAAACTTGCGCCGGGGCGGCACGGAACCGCCCATCAAAATATCGAAGGTGCGATCAGCGCTGGTTGCGTCTTCGATAGTCACTTGTAACAAAGAACGGTTCTCCGGATTCATGGTCGTTTCCCAAAGCTGCTCCGGATTCATTTCGCCTAAACCTTTGTAACGTTGAATAGCAACTTTCTTATTCTTGAACTTGGCTACAATCTGCTCTTTCTCTTCTTCGCTATAAGCATAATAATGCGTTTTGCCGGATTGCACGCGATAAAGCGGCGGCTGGGCGATATAGAGATAACCATTTTCCACCAGCGGTTCCATATAGCGGAAAAAGAGTGTCAGGAGCAAGGTCCGAATATGAGCACCATCTACGTCGGCATCGGTATTATGGCAACAAACGCCACCAACGCCGCAAATGAAATTCTCGTATTCCTCCACGGAAAAATCATATACCATTTTGTTGCTGGCCGGCGTAGGGGTAACCATCGTTACCGGCAGCGCCATTAAGTCACCGGGCAGCAGCCGATACGGGAAAGGATCATTCGCCACGTGCACAATTTCTGTTGCATCCGGGTGATCACTCCAGACCGATTCCAACGTCATCAGATCGTTATAACCGGGAACGATAAGTCGCGGCAATGGGGCATCAAGCTGCAAGTCAACAATATAGCCAAGATTCAATAACAGATAACTAAGCTGGTTGAGCAGCATTTTCGATTCATGCTCGAAAACAAGTCCCGCCGAGGTAATGCGTCCTCCGGTCAAGAAGAACCCGCGCAGAAAAGCTCTCTGCCATTTTTCGGGAATGTTGAAAAGTAGATCGGGCATACGCCAATTACTTCGTTCCTCGGAAAAGCCGAAATAGCGACAAATTGCGGCCACCAACGGATGCGTGACTCGCCACGCATAACGTCCTTCCCCTTTGTCTTGGAACTGGGGTACGACATCCAGCAAATGCTGCCAGCGCATGACCGACTCCTCGGCAATATCCAAAGAAACTTCATCGAAAACCAATTGCACGCTGTCTTTTTCCGTGCAACAACGCCCCCAGCCGGCAAAGAAACCGAGGAAAGCGCATAAATCACGATTAACCGGCAAATAGCGAGGCAGTGAAGTTTGTGGCGAGTCTGCCAAAGTCAACACAGTGCCATGATCGGTCAAGGCTGTCCCCGCCAATTGTTGCCCCGACACAGTCTCTTCTGCAACCAAGGGCAATCCTACGCCGTCTTCGTTGAGCAATCGCACCGGTGTGCCAGCTTGAACCAAAAACGGCCACATACCTGCCAACAAGTCCAATTGCGTCGGCGCTGTGGATTTTTGCAGCGGCAAGCGCCGGGGAACGACCAAAAGATCGCCGGGCTGTATCGCGTCACCGCGACGCAACTGAACCCGGTTGTCATGCCACACAAAAATGCTATGCGAAGAAGTCACCCGCACTTCACGCCCTAAAGCTGTTTGCAACGTGAACAAATCTTCTTCTTGGGGATGGCGAATGACTTTTCGCAACGGGCGGAAAGAAGTCACGTTGCTATCCGGATCGAAACAAAGTACCTGGTACTGCGTCGGGTCTTCTTGCATCGCGCTGTCCAAAAAAGCATCGATGAAAGGACCAATTTGTACTGAGCGAATGACCCCTTTCGGATCGCGCACAAACGTAAGTTCTTCGCCGTCTACGCTCATGATGATAATCCGGCCATAGCGAATGTTGCTGACATCGAATTGATCGCCGATGCCGGTGCCTAAGGCTGTGATGAGGGCTTGCACTTCCCGATTGTCCAAAGCTCTGTCCAAACGCGCCTTTTCCACATTCAAAATCTTGCCGCGCAACGGCAAAATGGCCTGAAAGCGCCGATCGCGGCCTTGTTTGGCGGAACCGCCGGCGGAATCTCCCTCGACCAGATAAAGTTCTGTGGTTTCTGGATCACGGCTGGAGCAATCGGCTAACTTTCCGGGCAGGGTCATGCTTTCCAGTGCGCTCTTGCGAATGACCAGGTCGCGCGCTTTGCGGGCAGCTTCGCGAGCCCGGAAAGAGGTGCGACATTTTTGGACGATGCTTTTTGCCGCCGACGGGTTGTTTTCCAACCAGTTGCCCATGGCTTCGACGACAGTGGATTCCACAATGGTTTTGACTTCGGCGTTGAGCAGCTTGACTTTCGTTTGCGACTCAAATTGCGGGTCAGGCAATTTCACGCTGACAATGGCAGTTAAGCCTTCCCTGGTATCATCGCCGGTGAAATTCGGCTCATTCTCTTTAAGCAGGCTGTTCTTGTGGGCGTAGTCGTTCAGCGAACGGGTCAGTGCTGAACGCAAACCGGTCAGATGCGTCCCGCCGTCCGGCGTATTGATGGTGTTGGCAAAAGCGAAAACGGACTCCGTATAGCCATCCGTATATTGGATGGCCACTTCTACCTGGGTATCATCCACCTGTTTTTCCACATGGATGGGTGGATGCAACGGCGTACGAGTTCGGTTCAAATAGCGGACAAAGCTCCTGACGCCACCATCGAAATAAAAAGTCATCTCGAAAGGCGTTGTTTCTCGTTCGTCAACGAACTTTATAGTCAGGCCACGGGTAAGAAAAGCCATCTCGCGGAAACGTTGCAAAAGTACATCTCGACGAAAATGCAACGCGTCAAAGATCGTGTCGTCCCTCAAGAAAGTGACTGTAGTGCCCGTTTCGTCAGAGCGTGCCTTGCCGATCACTTTCAGGTCGCTCTTCAGCCGGCCACGCTCGAAACGCTCATGATAGATTTTACTGTCGCGGCGCACTTCCACCTCTAACCAGGTTGAGAGCGCGTTGACAGCAGAAACACCCACGCCGTGCAGGCCGCCGGAAACTTTGTAACCCCCGCCGCCGAACTTCCCGCCGGCGTGCAATTTGGTCATCACCACGGTCAAAGCCGATAAGCCGGTCTGCTGGTGAATATCCACAGGAATGCCGCGGCCGTTATCTTGCACTGTGACGCTTTCGTTCGGATGGATCGTCACAGTAATACGATCGCAAGCGCCGGCCATGGCCTCATCAATGGCATTATCCACCACTTCGTACACCATGTGGTGCAGCGCTTTACTATCCGTGCCGCCGATGTACATCCCCGGCCGGCGCCGCACAGCTTCTAATCCCTCTAAAACCTGTATATCCTCTGCTGTGTAATGTAAGGTTGTCTCTTGTTCGTTAACCACGTTTGCTATAACTCCGTTTTTTTGTTCTCTTGTGAGTCGGCGAGAACGGACGTTGCCGGCGATACGCTTTGCTGCCAATGGAAGAAACGATCTCGGTAGAATAACATGCTGGCCACGGCAATACCGGTACTGATATAAGCATTTCCTAAAATACTAATGACTAATCCGGCAGTGCTATCCGCTAATCGCTGCCAGATCAGGAGGAACCCCTCCATAAGCCCCATGCTTAACACAAGCAAAAATAATGTCGTCCAGAAATTACGCCAAACGACATTGATGCTACGGACCATCGCCATCAGCACATTAGCGCGGTCCAAGACGATGGACTCCGGCACGAAAGCGAATACAACTACCAGCCATAAAACCAGCCAACTGCTCACCAGTAGGATGAAGCTCAAGGTCACGGTCATCACAGTGCTACCAAACAGAGAAACAATAAGCAAGAATAAGGCGATGAACATGGAAAAAGCAAGGAACGCCACCAACATAAGCAAAATAAACAGGGCAAACTGCCACCAGCTATGACCGATATCCGGCAGACAAGTGGCTAATGTGCAACGTTCACCACGCAGCAACACAGCTATGGGTACCATGAATAGCGCCGCTAATAAGAGTCCCACGAGACCAACGACGACCATGAACAGCGCCAATTGGGCAGGGGAAACCATTTGCTGAGCGGCCGTTTGCTGCAATAGTGGCGACGTCAAGCCCATACTGCCCAATAAGCTGGGCGGCCCCATGGGTGATAGGGCGAGAATGGCGAATAAATTCGCCTGCTTAGCTTGTGCTAACATTTTTGTTACCGTGTCCAAGTAATCGGGCGGAAATGTGACGGACGGATTGGAAAATATATTTTGGATGCCATCCAAAGCGGTTCCCGAGGTCACTTTGGGACCAAACCAGAGCCAAAAATCCACCAATACGGGCACGATAATGAGCCAAATATGGCGCCCAACGACTTGATAACCTGCCGACAAAGCGTCAATAACGCTTAATTTCTTTGTTTGGGTCGTTTCTTTTTCTTTAACCATGACATCGTATTATAGCATAGAAAAGAGAAAACGAGAATTACAGGACGGGGATTACGGCTTCGCTTGAGAGGCTGGGGGCGTTTCCCCCCCCAGACCCCCTGAAAAAGGATTTTAGCTGCGCCATGGCCGGTTTGTTTTGGGCTATCACTTTCTGCTGCCGCGCTGCCGTCCGCCGCGATCCTGTTGGCAACCAGTTCTGACATATCGTTGGCGGTCCGAGTTCGGACCAGTTTGATGATATTCACTCGTGTGTACCAGGCCCGAGAACAGAAATTATTCGTACTACCGGTGCGACCGGCTTGCCTAAGCGGCGACAAATGACCTATTCAATTCGTTTTACCACCTTAGCCGGGGGAACGTTTTTCGGAAGGGTTGTAGGGGAACCGTACGGTTCCCCTAC
>WFQU01000003.1 GCA_015486845.1 Anaerolineae bacterium
ACATGAAAGACCCGAAGAAGAACGTGCCGCGGGCCATTTACATCAGTATCATCATCGTGATGATCATCTACATCGGCGTCTCGGTAGCCGCCGTGGGATCTCTGCCCATCGACAGGCTCCAGCAATACGGCGAAAACGCCCTTGCTGTGGCGGCTGAACCGGCGTTAGGCAGGTTTGGATTCCTTCTCCTGAGCATCGGCGCTCTTTTCTCGATTTCGTCGGCTCTGAACGCTACCCTTTACGGTGGAGCCAATGTCGCTTATGCCCTGATGAAAGACGGCGAGCTTCCCCTGCCGGAAGAATACGAGAGGAAGGAATGGTTCGGCGAGCACCTCGGACTGTACCTCACCGGAATGTTGGGGATGGTCTTCGTCCTGTTCTTCAACATCGGCGAGATTGCATCCATAACCAGCCTGATAATGACCATCATTTACATATTCGTTCTTTACTCTCACCTGCTCCTGGCCGACGAAATCGGCGGCCACCGAGGAATCGTCTTCTTCAACCTGATGGTGATTTCGCTGGTGGCGATGGAATTGGTGGTAAATCAGTGGCACAATGACAAGCCTCTGTTCTTCACTTCCCTCGGCATTTTTGTCCTCAGTTACTTGGTGGAAACGCTATACTACAGAAAGAAGCGGGAAATGAAGATGTCTTTGGCCTCGAGGAGAACCGCAGGGTGATCAGATGGAACAAGGACGCGTAAAAAGAGAAGAAGTCAAAGCGAAGGAATTGCTGAAAGAATCCTTGCCGGCGCTGATAACCGGGGGAGCAGGCGACGATCCCGCCGGTGTGCTCACCTATACGGTGGTCGGCGCGACCACCGGGTTTAGCCAGTTGTGGCTGCTCCTGCTTTCCACGCCCATGCTCGCCGCGGCCAACAGCATGGCTGCCAGAATCGCCGTCTCCGCCAGAGACGGGATTGCGGCGGTCATCAAAAAACGGTATGGGCGGGCAGCCAGTTTTACCATCGTCTTGATGTTGGCTATCGCCAACATTGCGACGATCGCGGCAGACACGGCGGGCGTAGCCTCGGTGCTGCAGATAGCAACCGGCATCCGGTGGCAGATTTTCGTTCCGGCGATCCTGGTCTCGCTTTTCGCAGTGCTCCGCCGTGAATACACCCAGGTCAAGCGGATACTTGTCTCTCTAACGGCCGTGCTCCTTGCTTACGTTTTCGCGGCAATCGTCGCCAAACCGAACTGGGCCGCTGCCCTGCAGACGACTCTGATTCCCCATGTGGGCGCAAGCAAAGCGTGGATGGTAGCTTCTCTCGGCCTCCTTGGAACCACCATTTCGCCGTACATGCTTTTCTGGCAGGCGGGCGAGGAGATCGAAGAGCTGCAAGAAGGGATCACGATCCAGACCGGTGAGATGGGTGCCGGCGTGTGGCTCGGCATGGTCTACAGCAACCTCATTGCCTTCTTCATCGTTGTTGCGGCTGCAGCCACCGTCCACGCCGGAGGAGCCAACATCCGAAGCGTGGCGGACGCGGCTGAAGCGCTTTCGCCCTTGGGCAGAGCAGGCATGGCGATTTTCGTCGTTGGAATCCTGGGGGCGGGTCTTTTGGCGCTGCCGGTGCTGGCCGGTTCCACGGCGTACGCCATCGCCGAGTTGATGGGATGGCCGGAAGGGTTTGGGGCCACAGGCGCTCACGCACGCGGGTTTTTGGTGGTTTTGGTAACGGCACTGGTAGGGGGCGCTCTCATATCGCTGCTGCCGAATTTCCGCCCTGCTGACGCGTTGTACTATTCGCAAGTGCTGGACGGCGTGCTATTGCCGGTGCTGATGTTGATGCTCCTGGTGCTTTCCAACGACAAGCAGGTGGTAGGAAACTACAAGAACCCGCCGTGGGTGAACTGGATGGCTATCCTGACGATATTCGTCTCTTTGGCGGCGGACTTCGCGGCGCTCGTGCTGCATTGAAATGTCGTGAGAAGGAGTGCTTCGTGAAAGCCTCAGATGCGAGAGTTAAGTCCTACAATGTGTTTACAATGAGATTACATATCATCCCCTGAACAATATCGCGAGACAAGGCTGCTGTGGCCAAATATCGGTGAAGACCTGTACCTCCCAGGGTTTGCAGCACCCCGGAGCATCAGGGACATCCCGTCGGTATGGTGTTACACGGGAGAGTCTCTTTTGTTAGTTAAAGCGTAACAACCCTTTTGCATTCTCAACTTGCGGCAATCGGCAAGACAACGTACAATCTGAATCGTGAAAGTCTGCTAAAACGCGCCGCCGAGACAGTCAGAACGGCATTGAGCACGACAAAAAGCGCCTTTTCACGCCTCTGGAAGACCCGTAATCAAGGTTTCCTGCGCCTGAATTCGTATGTCGTTGGCGTGCCTCGACCCCCGTCGTCCCCGTTCAGAGAGAGAAAAGGGCCGGGAAGATTACTTTCCAGGCCTTTTTGCGCTCTCAGTGGGACGATTTCCCCGAAAATAGTCTCTTTTTGCCCCCGCAGTGGGTTCGTGGAAGCAGATCGCGGGTTCGATGCTCCAGGTACATTCAAGTTAGCGATGTAGCGGCGGAGGATACAGCGCCCCGAACCAGATAGGCCATGCCGGTAAACATGGTTTACGTGCGAGATGCTATAGCCATATCTCATAACGCCGCATTTTCTATGACGTCTATTGTGAACGATAACATGGGTACTGTTTCTCCGATTTTGTCTGACGCAGAACAGTAATTCCCTGATGACGGCGTGCCGTTGTTGCAGTAGCCAACTGGCCCTTCATACTCAGGGCAGACTCCTGTGGAGCAGTTAGCACTATCTCCTGCCCATGACCATGAGAAATCTACATAACCGCTGTCGCTGTTATAGCTCGTGTCTATTGTCACCGTATTTGGACTCCCCGCATCACACTTTGGTGTAGGGCTGGGAGTGTTTGTTGGTGTTGGAGTAACTGTTGGTGTAACTGTTGGTGTTGGAGTGTTTGTTGGCGCATTAACCGTGATATTAGAGGTTGCCCACTTTTCATTATCTCTACAAGTATCATCTGTGTGCCCTCCATAATAAACTTGTAGTGTATAACTACCAGCTGTCCAATTAGTTGTGTCCCAGTTACAACTAAGGTCTTGATTTCCACTGTAAAAACTAGTATTACCACTTAAGGGTGTACAAGGAGAACCTTGACTTGTCCTTCCAATAGTACATACTGTTCCAGTTTGTGGACCAGAGATTACAGTAACATCCTCTCCACAGTAATAACAATAATTATTAGTATAATTCACTGGTTTTTGGTGAACTGTGCAAGTAACAGTATCACCTTTATCTACGCTACTTGGTGAACAGCTCAGGGTTAGATCGGGGTTATTAGCTGGCGGTGGTGAGCTTCCGGTGGGTGTTGGTGTCGGACTCGTCGTTCCGCCTTGGCAAGCAGCGTCGGTTCCACATGTATCGCCGCTGCAGGGTTTCTCTGTGCTTCCTGAAGGGCAGGCGCCTTCATTTGGATCTTCCCCATCTTGGAGGCTATCAGGAGCTTTTACACATTTTACTGCCTTATTGTTTCCATCACAACATGTTTTAAAAAGTCCTCCATAACTACAGTCGCAATGGCCGGCGCGCAGGCCTTTTTCTCCATCAATACACTTACTCCCTGTTGAGCAGACCACAACATCGGTTGCCCAGACCCAGTTGCATTTTCCATAATCGCTATTTACTAAGCGGCAATCAGCTGTGTATCTCGTCCAGGCATTACCGCCATTGCAGCAATCGTTGTTAGTCGTTCCGCAGGCTGGGCAGGAAACATTCTTGGCGCAGTCGCCGGGGCTGGGTTGAGTACATTTTGATGTGGCACAGGAAGTCTTGTAGTTGGAACTGTTGAAGTAATAAGCGCGCACCTGGTTCAGGCTCGCTGCCATTGCCAGGAAAGATATGGCAATCACAAAAGGCAGAACCCAAGAGAAAAATTTTTTCATAGGTGGAAGAGCTTTTTTAATAATTTCTGATCAGCGGAGAGCATCCCGATTTTATCATTCATCGTGGAGAAACCAACCAGGAGATTGAAGTCACCGTAGGCAGAGAGTTTCTTGGCAGAGGTGTAACCGACAATCCCCCCTTTTTTTACTGTCTCATTCGGTTCACCCCCCCGTCTGGCGCTTGAAGTATACAGCGCTAAAGGCTCTGTCTGGTAGCCTGTTATCGGGGCGCATCAGGCTTACGGAGAGGCCGGGATAGGTGTAGTCGCGGCCATTCTTTTGGATGGAAAACGTGGGCGTATGGGAAATATGGCCAGTGTAAGGCGAGAAAATGGGTGTATGAGGAGGAAGCTTGAAACCGGCAAAGACGAACTTGCCCTTGCGGTAAACACGCCTGCCTTTGCGGCAGTACCTTTCCTCTAAAACAAGGCAGCTGCCCGGCCTGGGATTTAACGGCGCTTTCAGAGCTGATAAAAGATTAGGGTAGAGCAGGAAAAGCAAAAGGAAGAGGTCAATAATGGCAAAGATAACCAAAAAAAACAACAAAGATTTGCGCATATAACTTTATTATTAAGGAAACTGAAGCCTAAGTCAAGAGGTAAACTCAGGATAGGTGCCTATTGGCTGTGGCTCTGGCTCTGGTTAGCCTCGCACTGGCAATTTTATTACTCTTTTTCCTCTGTTCTCGGTGCGTGGAGGTGAAGATTTGCCCTTTTCTTATCCCCGCCAATTGCTCCCAAGGTCTTATGGATTGGGCTCCTGGCGATTGCAAATGTAACAAGCTCTGCCTGCCTGCACTGGTATTAAGAAGGGGATTGTCGTTAGCAATAATAAATACCGGTACACCACCGATGCTGATAATATTGTTCCGATCCACCTTTACATGCTTCATCGGAACCACCAGTGTCTGGCTCCATAATGCCACGTTCAAAATCTGGCCATTTTTAGCGAGCAGATCGTCTGGGATATCAAAGTTTCCTTTGAGGAACTGGATATACTCAGGGCTGAAGTTTCCTCTCATCTGGAAATCAGG
>WFQU01000004.1 GCA_015486845.1 Anaerolineae bacterium
AGTCGTGTCATTGCGAGCGAAGCGACAGTGTGACCCTCTTTTTGGTCAAGCAATCTCCAACGCTAGTGAGGTAGATTGCCACGGCCCTGCCGGGCCTCGCAATGACAAACTTCTCTGAAAATGAACTTCTCTGGAGGGTAGCCGAGGGCAATGCCCTCGGCTACCCTCTCCTCCGAAAAATAGAACGCAGATCAACGTAGGCTGCCTTGTCCGGCGATTAGAAATCGCTACAACTGCAAAACCTGCCTGCGCAGGTTGCATGCTAACCGCCGTAGGGCGATTTTGCAGACGTTGCCGTGACTTTCAGTCGCTGGGCCATTTGCCGCCATCAACTAACCCCATCCCTATTTCAGAAGTTCAACTTCTTGAAGAAGTTGAACTTCTAATCCTGCCTCCCTTTTCTTTTTCGCGGGCGCTGCCCTCGAGCTCCCGGCAGGGGCACCGTAATGGTTCCCTAACAATCGCTTGTAGTCTGGGACCAAATGACGACCTGCGTCGTCGTTCGGCTTAATTGTACCGGTCTACGTTGACGCGAGCAAACGACAGGGGGTGCCGCAGGCAAGGCCTACTCAGAGGTTTAACTTTTACGAGAAGTTAAAACCTCTGGTAGGTGGTATCGGGTGCTGTCAAGCGTCGCCAGGCGGCAGGTGCAGCAGATCGTCCCCTCGGTGCGTCTGCAGCACAGCAACTGCAGACGCATGATGGCTTCCTGTGAGACACTCTTTCCAGGCCATCCCTGCATTCCATAACTCGGAGATGGCGATTGACCATTTGTCACCATTTTGTTACCGTCTTGTCACGGGATTTGTTACCGCTATGCTGCATAATAAAAAGGGCATTTAGGCGCGCCGCGCCCATTACCCCGGCAGAAGTGTGTGAAAAAAGGAGATCAACTGATGAACAGAAAAATACGTGGCATGACGCCGCACGGGGGGACCTTAGTCAACCGTATTTTGACGGGGACCTTGCGAGAAGCCGTTTTAGCGGAGGCAGCTATACTACCCAAGGTTTACCTTTCATCCATGGCTATGTCCGACCTGGAAATGATCGCTACCGGCGCTTTGAGCCCGTTGACCGGCTTCATGGATCAGGAAACCTATGATAGCGTTGTGGAGGGTATGCGCTTACCCAACGGGTTAGCTTGGACAATTCCGGTGACTTTGCCGGTGGAGAAAGCGTTCGCGGCCGGACTGGCAGTAGGCAATGACATTGCTTTAGTGGAACGCACGGCCGCTGGCCAGGACAATCTCATGGGCATCCTGTCGCTGCGCGAGAAGTTTGCCTATGACAAAGAACGGGAAGCACGGGAAGTCTATCGCACCACCGAGGAGGCGCACCCTGGCGTGGCTCGGCTCTATCGCCAGGGCGATATCCTCCTGGGCGGTGATATCTGGCTGCTCAATCGACCCAGCAACTTGCCTTTCCCCGAATTTCGCAAAGACCCGGCCGAAACCAGACGCTATTTTGCCGAAAAGGGCTGGCGGCGTGTGGTGGCATTCCAGACGCGTAACCCAATTCACCGGGCCCACGAATATTTACAGAAAGTCGCCATGGAAGTGGTGGATGGCCTGTTGTTGCACCCTTTGGTGGGCGAGACGAAAGCAGATGACATTCCGGCGGACGTGCGCATGCAATCGTATCAGGCTGTGCTGGACGCTTACTATCCCAGCGATCGGGTGTTGCTTTCTGTGTTTCCGGCGGCCATGCGCTATGCCGGCCCGCGGGAAGCCATTTTCCACGCCATTGCCCGGCAAAATTACGGCTGCACCCATTTCATCGTGGGGCGAGACCATGCCGGCGTGGGCAATTATTACGGAACTTACGATGCCCAACACATTTTCGACGAATTCGAGTCCGACGAATTAGCCATCACGCCGCTTTTCTTCGAACACGCGTTTTATTGCCGCAAATGCGAAGCGGTCGTTACGGCCAAGACCTGTCCCCATGGCAAAGAGGATCATGTTTTCCTCAGCGGCACGCAAGTGCGCAAGCTGCTGGCCGAAGGGAAGCAATTGCCCGTGGAATTCACCAGGCCGGAAGTGAGCAAAGTTTTAGTAGAAGGCATGAAACAACATCACGCTAAAGCTAATAATTGAGGGGATGACAAAGATGAAGCAAAAAGGGTTTACACTTTGGTTCACGGGGCTTTCCGGCGCCGGCAAGACGACTTTAGCAGAGCGCGTTTATACTGAGCTTAAGCACAAGCGCGGATTGAATGTGGAAAAATTGGATGGCGACGTCGTGCGCACCAATCTGAGCAAAGGGTTGGGCTTCAGTAAAGAGGATCGGGATACCAACATCCGGCGCATCGGCTTTGTTTGCCACATATTGACTCGCAACGATGTCATTGCCATCGCTTCGGCCATCAGCCCCTATCGCTCGGTGCGGGACGAGAACCGCGCCCTCATTGGCGATGGCAAATTCGTGGAAGTATTTGTAGATGTACCCGTCGACGTTGCGATTCAACGCGATGTCAAAGGATTATACGCCAAAGCGTTAGCCGGGGAAATCAAGAATTTCACCGGGATTTCCGATCCTTATGAGGCACCATTACATCCCGAGGTGCACGTTCACAGCGATAGCGAAACAATAAAAGAAAGTACCACAAAAATTCTGGATACGTTGACTTCCCTGGGCTTGTTGGAGCCGGAGGCATGAGAATGCCTGGCGCATGAAGGCGCGGAAACTATTGCGAAACCGCCCCGCGCCGCTCCGGCCTTGGACCAACACAGACCGATTCTAGCAAGTGCTGGTCCTGTTTCAGCTGCCAAACGAAGCCTATTAACGGAGCATTGATGTTATGCAGCCTGGCATTGCTTTAGCCGGATTCTTGGTCGGCTTATTAGTGGGACTCACAGGCGTAGGGGGCGGTGCGCTCATGACGCCTTTGCTCATCGTGCTGGCCGGTATCCAGCCCAGCAGCGCCATTGGCGCTGATTTGGTCTATTCTGCGATCACGAAAACAGCCGGTGCCTGGCAGCATTGGCGACAAGGCACTGTGAACCTGTATGTCGCCGCGCTGCTCAGCATCGGCGGCATTCCCGGCGCCCTGCTGGGCGTGCAATTGGTATACGCATTAGCAGGCCGCGGTTTCGATGTCCAGCCGATTTTGTTGCGCGCTTTGGGCATCATGCTCGTTGTAGTGGGGGGAATGCTCATCCTGCGCACACTCTTCCCCGGCTTTCTCACGAGCAAGTTGAAACCGTTGACCCGCCATTGGCGCAGCTCTACCATTGCCTGGGGAGCTTTGGTCGGCGTAACGGTAGGCCTCACTTCTGTGGGCTCCGGCAGTCTGGTATTGCCCATTCTTTTCTTGCTGCCGTTGACCACCGGCGAGAGAATCGGCACCGGCATCGTGCAATCAGCGCTCATGGTCGGCATTGCCGGTTTGGCATACATCTGGCACGGCCAGGTAGATTTCAAGCTGGTGGGAAATTTGCTCATTGGTTCTATTCCGGGTATCCTGTTAGGCAGTCGTTGGGTCGAGCGGGTATCACCCCGGCGGTTGCGCTTAGGTTTAGGCGGTGCCCTTTTGCTCACAGCCATCCACTTCTTACTCTGACCGGCAACGGCCAATAACCGGTTGGAAACCGTTTGGTTTTTCCTAACCTGGACGAGCTGGAACCAAGAGCTCAATGCGGGGCCGCTGCGGCACGGAGATTTAAATCGGAGATTTAAATCAAGGATAGGCCGGGTAGCATAATCCATGAATACGCTGTACAGTTGGTTACTATACTTTATTCTAGTTGTTGCGGCTTTACTGTTGATCAATCGTTGGTTGATGACGCATTTGCAAATCGGCGGCTTCCTCTTGCTGCGGGATCGCAATGCGGCCACCCTGTTCTTCTTCGTTGTGCTTTTCCCCGGCATTTTGCTGCATGAGTTCAGTCATTGGGTAACGGCACGCACCTTAGGACTAAGGACCCATTCTTTCACGATTTGGCCGCGGCTGCAGCAAAATGGGCGTCTCGAATTGGGCGCCGTGGAGGTAGAACACGGGCCTCCGTTGGCCATGGCTTTGGTCGGTGCGGCGCCTTTCATTTTCGGCACAGTGGCTTTGCTCTGGATCGTGGGCCACATTACGGCCGGTACAGATTTGGTGCGCCTGTTCAGCGAGCCGGCTTATGCCGAACAGCTATGGCAGCGCACATCGGATATCTGGTTCTGGCTTTATCTGCTCTTTGCCGTGGCTAACGCTATGATTCCCAGCGCCTCTGACCGAGAACCTATCGTTCCTGTGGCTCTTTTCACTGGCGGGATCGTTTTGGTTGCCTTTCTTTTCCACGTCTGGCCTTCGCCCTCTCTCTTCTGGCAAAATCAACTGTATATGGCGTTGCAAGCGCTAGTTTTCTCTTTCGCCTTTGCGCTGCTGGTCGATATTGCCGTTTCTGTTTTCTTGATTCTCGTCGAATTCAGTCTTGCCTATTTCGCCGGTATCCAGGTCAAGCGTTAAAGTTTGTTGCTTGGCTCACGGCGAATGGGATTGCTGGTTTAGCCACGCCACAATATCGATAATCTGGCGGTCGGAGAGCAGTTGTGGCGCGAAAGTGGGGTGGGGCAGCGCAGCGCCGTAACGAAAGCCGCCACGCAGCATCTCCCACGTCCAGGCCGGATCCAGCTTTTGACCGCGTAACGCCGGCCCATTGCCGGATATCCCCGCCGCCGTCAATCCGTGGCAGGCGGCGCACGGTGATTGGGGCCAGAAAGCGCCGCCCCGGGCTGCGACCGGCGTCAAAGCCGGGAAGGCGCCTAACGTGGGCGTTGGGGTAACTGTCGGCATAGCCGCCGGCGCCGAAGTGCCCCGGCAACCGGCCAGAGAGAGCAGCAAGAGGGCCAGTAACAGCATTATCGTCAACGAGATCAAGCGGCGGACGTTTTGACGTCCGCCGCTCCACTTTCCATGCCTCATGCGTTGTCCTTTGGGAGCAGCGCGACTAACTTTTCCACATCGGTCAGCGTCGCCAAGTTCTTCTCTGCAATGGCCGGCCGCTGGGTTGTTTTTACCGCCTCCACAAACGCTTCCATGGGTAACAACCCGGTGTGCAGCAGCATCGCAGCGATAGCCATGAACCCGGCGCTCAGCTTGGGCCAGCGCACGCCGGCCGCCTTGGCATCCAGAATGACTTTCTTAGCCGAGGTCTCCAAGTGGGCAAATTCCGGCGTGACGAAGAACCAGGCGTCGGCGGTCATCTGCGGCAAATAGTGCGCCACTTTCCGCACGGCTTCCGGTGCCAAGAGAATTAGAACGTCTGGCCGCTCGATGCCGGTGAAACGAATCTCCCCCGGGCTGAGAATTACCTCGCTGACGGAATGACCGCTCTTGACCGTGGTGGGATAGTCATCCCGCTGGGTGGCCCAAAGGCCGCTCAATACGCCGGCGACGCCGATCAGCCGGGCAGCCGAGCGCACCTTGCCTCCGGCCGCGCCGGCCACTACCACGTGCATCTTCCGGTCCACGGCGGCGGCGAATTTTTGGGGCAGCGGTTTATGGGGTAAAACTGGTTTACCGGCTTGTTTGGCCGCGAATTGATAGAGCGCCTGGGCATATTCGGGGCGTTCCGCCCGATGTAAAACACCACTGCCACTTTTCACCTGGCTTAGCATTCCTTCTAATAAACGCTTGTTGAAATCATTGTTGGGCACAAAATAAGCCGTACATAACTCCCAAATATCTAACAGCGCAAAGCCATCGGTTTGAATGGCTTCCACGAGATGGTCAGGAAGCGTTTTATCGAAAGCAGAACCGCGCCAGACATACGAAGCGCCGTTATTGGTGACCGTCGCGGCGATGTCGAGGGGCTGTTCCGGGTTGCCCTGGGGAGTCGTAGCCGTGTGGGCACCGTTCGGTGTTGTTACTGAGTGCTCCCCGCCGGTCATGCCGAAATTCATGTTGTTAAAAACTAACACTGTAATACCGATGTTGCGCCGGGCCGCGTTGAGAACGTGGTGGCCGCCGATGCCAACGCCGCCGTCTCCCATCAGGACGATGACGTTCAGTTCCGGATTGGCCAACTTGATGCCGGTGGCGTACGTCACGCTGCGCCCGTGCAGTCCGTGGAAAGCGTTAGTGGCGAAATATTGGTCGCTCAAGCCCACACAGCCGATATCGGAGACGATGACGGTTTTGTGCGGGTCGAATTGTAACCTTTTCAGTGCTTCGTTCAATTTGTCCAAAATTATCCCATGGCCGCAGCCGGGACAGAACGGATATTTTCGTTCGTTGCGATAACTTTCTATCGGTTTCAGGGGCGTGGTCATGCCACACCTCCTTCCCATTGCGCTAAGAATTCTTCCGGCATGATTTGTTCGCCTCCTATGCGGTTCAACCCTTCGATGCTCGGCGGCGGCGTTTCGTTGCGGACTGCATTGCGGAGCGCCACCAGCTCAATTTCCCGGCGATACTGGCCCAAGTTCTGTTCGGCGACGATGACCCGGCGCACGCCGCGCAGCGCTTCGTTGAGCAACCTTTCGGGCACGGGCCAGAGGCTTTGCACCACCAGCGCCGAAACACGGTGGCCTTCTGCCCGCGCTGTGGACAACGCTTCTTCCATGGCCCGGGCGGTGGTGCCATAAGCAATGAAAAGGGTGTCAGCACCATCTTGCCGGTCTAAGCGGCCCATTTCGATTTCGTCGTTATGTTGGCTAATTTTGCTGTCTAAATGGCGGTTGAGCCGCCCCACTTTTGTCGCATCTTTCGTGAGGAAGCCGTGCTCGTCGTGGCTGGAGGTGGTGAAACGCACGATGTGCGGCCCACCAAATTGTGCCAGCGGCTGAACGGCGTCCACCGGCTCAAAACTATAGGGCAGATAAGTCTCTTCCGGCCGCCAGCGCGGGTCGCGTGTTCCTCGGGCCGGCGGGGCTATATTTCTTTCTCGCACCGGTACTTCTTCGTAGGTCATCAGTTCCACCGTTGCTAAAGAGGAGATCATCTCTTTATCCACGACTAAGAACACGGGACAACGAAAGCGCTCGGCTAAGTCGAACGCTTTGCGCGTCAAACTGTAGCATTCAGCCACGGAAGAAGGCGCTAAAGCGATGATGGGATAGCCGCCGCTAGTTCCCCAGCGGATGAACTGGATATCACCCTGTGCCGACGTGGTGGCACCGCCTGTGGCCGGCCCCATGCGCTGCACGTCGATGATAACCAACGGCGTTTCGCCCATAATGGCCAAGCCGATGTTCTCGGAATAGAGGGATATGCCGGGGCCGGAAGTGGCTGTCATAGCTCGGGCCCCGCCCATCACAGAACCGATACACATGCCAATGCCGGCAATTTCATCTTCTGCTTCGACGGCGATACCGCCCACTTTGGGTAATTCGCGGGCCATATGTAACAGAATTGGTGTTGCCGGGGTAATGGGATAGCCGGCATAAAAATTGCAACCAGCATCCAACGCTCCCCGGGCAATGGCTGTGGCACCGTCAATATATTCTCTCGTCATAGTCAAACTCCTTCGTTTTGATAATGCATGGTCTGTATACGAATCCCACCGCACCTTTTCACACAAGAGGCAACTACTCAGCCTCGGTCAAAACGCAGATATTCGCAAATAAATCAGAAAAGAGCAGCGAAAGCCAGCATTTACCTGCGTCATCCACATCCTATTGTTGGGAAGGCTGAGCAATTACCATATGAGTTGCTCTCCGGCTATCGTGTGCCGAAAAACGGCGAAAACGATGGCATTTGCGATTATTTCTGCGCGGGCGAATTGTAGCACCGGCACAAAAGAGAAGCAAAGGAACGATGCTATTATCCGGCACAGCGCCGGGCATGTTCTTGACAAAAGCGTCACGGCCGGGTATGTTTCGGCTTGGTGGAACAGTTTAGCTCATCTGGAGCGCAAAGGACTGAAGAGATGAAACGACACTATTTCTATGGCAGAGTATTGATGTGGCTTCTGGCACTGACAATTTTGGGCGGCTGTTTGCCTAACGCCACCCCGACGCCAGCCAATACGTTCACGCCGATTCCGGCGCAAACGCCGCGGCCAACCGTGGCACCCACGCCGGCCCCGGCCTTGGAAAATTTGTTCGTAGAGCCGGATGACGGCGTAGACCCGCTCTTGCAAGCCATCGACCATGCCCAAAAGCGGATACAGGTCACAGTTTATTTGTTGACTTATCACGATATCATCGATGCGTTAGAAAGCGCAGCCCGGCGCGGCGTGACCGTACAACTGATTTTAGAAGGCCATCCGTATGGTGGCGGGGACAATTTAGACGTGATCAAAACGCTGCAAAGTCATGGCATTGAGGCAAAAACAGGCAATCCGGCTTTTCATTACACGCACCAGAAAACGGTGACGGTGGATAACAGCATAGCATTCTTGATGACCTCTAATCTCACTTATTCCGCTTTTCACAAAAATCGTGAATTTATCGTAGAAACGCGTGATCCGGCCAAGATTGCCGAGATCAACGAGGTCTTTGCCGCCGATTGGGCGCGCCGTCCGCCCAAATTGGATCACCCCCGACTGGTGTGGAGTCCCATCAATAGCCGCTCGACGGTTCTGGGCTTGATCAACAGTGCTCACCATGACATAAAAATGTACCAGGAAGAGATGTACGACCAGGAAGTGATCGGCGCTCTGGTCACTGCAGCGGAGAAACGGCATCTTTCGGTTCAGGTTATCGGACCGTATCGCAAGGATGATCAGGGGCAATGGGCGACACTTTCTCGTAACCGGGTTCAAGTGCACCAAATTGAGTACCCATTTATCCACGCCAAAACGATCTTGGTGGACGGGAAAATAGCTTTGCTTGGCTCCATGAACATTTCTGAGACTTCCTTAGATTTCAATCGAGAATTGGGTCTGATAACCCGTGATCCGGCTATTATCGGACGTTTGCAACAGGCTTTTGCTACGGATTGGCAGCGTTCCTGGCATTAAACAGCGACCAAATCCGCCCGGACTTCTCCCAGCGAGTATAGATGTTAGGGTTTTTGGAAGTGGTGATTAAAACTGACCTTGTAGCTGATTAAGGACGTATTAATTGTAGAAGCGAAGATAACAGCTCGGCCCTGATCAAATAGAACGCGGATTGCGTAGATTTCACGCAGATAAAGCGGAAAATATCCACGAAAATTAGCGTTTATCTAACGTCGTCTGCGTCCTATTATAGGGCTGGCTTAGTGGTCACAAGCGAAGAATCTTTCGCCTTTACTTTTCTTCCCATCTTGGCCAATGGTATAATGCGCCTCACGCATCCAGCTTTTGCAGAGGGCGTCGGCATGGGCCTGCGGCACACACTACAGCGGCTGAAAATCTCTTGATAAGGTTGGAGATCGCAGGCTTAAGAGGTAATGCTACGGGGATAGGAGTAGGGTGGATTGATGACGGCTGATGGCGCCCAGTGACTAAAAGTCACGGCAACGTCTGCAAAATTGCCCTACGGCGATTAGCATGCACCCTGCGCAGGCAGGTTTTGCAGTTGTAGCAGCGATTTCTGATCACCGGGCGAAATGAGCCGACGGCGCGCCACAATGGCTGAGAATGATGCGACTGGCGTCGAGCCTTTAGGCGGCTTGGCAGCGTCAACACCGGCTAAAGCCTCCACTCCGGTACCGTGGCGTTCTATTTTCAGAGGAGATACAATGCAGGCAGAAGCACAACCACCAGAAAACTCGCCGGGGCGGATATTCCTTTCCGTTATTATTCCCGCTTACAACGAAGAAAAGCGGTTGCCCAAAACGTTGCAGGAGGTTATAGCTTTTCTGGCCGCTCAACCATACAGCAGCGAAATTATCGTTGTGGAAAACGGCAGCTCCGATAACACCGCTGACGTCGCTCAAGAATTTGCCCGCCAACACCCAATCGTGCGGTTGTTGCACAGCCGGCAAGGTAAAGGAATCGCCGTTAAAACCGGTATGTTGGCGGCTCATGGTGATTACTTATTCATTTGCGACGCCGATCTTTCTATGCCTATTGGCGAAGTAGCCAAATTCTTACCGCCGCGATTGACTGATTTTGATATTGCCATTGCGTCGCGGGAAATGCCCGGCGCACATCGTTATGGCGAACCGGCTTACCGCCATTTCATGGGCCGGGTTTTCAACATGATTGTGCGCATGTTGGCCATTCCGCATATCCGTGATACGCAGTGCGGCTTCAAATGTTTCCGGCACAGCGTGGCACAAGCGATTTTTCCACTGCAAACCATCGACGGCTGGACTTTTGACGTGGAGCTGTTATACATCGCCCAACGACACAATTACCGGTTGGTGGAAGTGCCGGTAAATTGGTATTACCGGGAAAATAGTCGCATTAAGCCGATGCAGGATACCCTAAACATGCTCCGAGATTTACTGCGCATCCGCCAACAAGCTCGGACAGGCCGTTATGATTCCCTCTTAGGAGGTAAATAGGAAATGCCTAAGAAGTCTTGGCCGATACTGGCTCTACTATTCTTATTGTTGCTGATCGCTGTTCTATTACGACAACGCAGCAAGGTTTCGTCGCAGCTTTCTTCTAATGCAAGTAAGTTGGTAGCGGGAAAAGCTTCCCTCATACGCCCCACTAAGGTGTTATCTGTATCTCCTGTTGCAACGTCCACGGCAACGCCGACGCCTACGTGGACGGCCACCGCTACCACCACACCTACTATCACGCCCACGGCCACGGTCACGCCCACCCCGACGCCGACCCCTTTGCGCATTATCAGCTATACGGTGCAAAGCGGCGATACATTGTGGAGTATTGCCGCTGCGCACCGGCTGCACGTGGATACGCTGCGCTGGTCGAATCCGGATTTAATGCATCGTCCAGATTATCTGCGTCTGGGACAAAAAATTGTCATCTTACCTTTCGACGGTGTTTACCACACCGTTCGCCGGGGCGAAACGGTGGCCAGGTTGGCCGCGCGCTACCATGTCACCGCTGAAATCATCAAGAATTGCCCACTCAACCACATTCCGCCTTCAGGGAAGCTGGTCGTCGGCCAGAAGATAGCCGTTCCAGGTGGCTACATCCAGTTCAACTTCCTGCCGCCGCGCCAGATCGCCGGCTACAAGTATCAATGGCCACTGCGCGGCGTCATCACGCAGGAATTTCATGACCCTCGCAATCCATCTCATAACGGTATTGACATCGCTTCGCTGTACGGTGCGCCGGTCTACGCGTCCCGGGCTGGCCGAGTCATCATGGCGAAATTCGACCGCACCGGCTACGGCTTCACCATTGTCATCGATCACGGCGATGGCTGGAGCACGTTGTATGGCCATCTGGAAGGGTTCTTGGTGCACAAAGGGGATTGGGTGAAAACAGGGCAAATGATGGCCCGGCTGGGGGGCACCGGCAATGCGACTGGGCCGCACGTGCATTTCGAGATACGTCACGGCCGGACGCGTTACAATCCGCGTAATTTCCTGCCGCCGGAGAGCACGCAACGCTGAAGGGGTTGATCATGAAGATCCTGATTATTGGCGCTGGCGCAATTGGCACTCTGATGGGCGCATTTTTAGCCCGCTCCGGACAACAAGTTTCCCTAATCGGCCGCCCCCCCTTCTTGGAGGCTGTAGCCCAGAACAGCTTGCGAGTAGAAAACGACACTGCAAAATGGCAGGTTCGACCGGCGGCTGTTTTCCCGTCGGTGGCGGCTGCCCTGACAGCCGGACCATACGACATCGCTATGCTCAGCGTGAAATCGTACGACACGGCATCTGTATTGGAGGAGATGCAGGCCACGGGCGTCGCATTGCCCCCGTTGTTGAGTTGGCAGAACGGCGTGGGCAATGAGGAAATGTTGGCCGCTGCGCTGGGTCCGGAAAAGGTGTTGGCTGGCATCCTGACGACGCCGGTGATATCGCTTGCCCCCGGCCACATCAAAGTGAGCCGGCCGTCGTTTCATTGCGGGGTGGCTGCTTTGCATCCTGCTACCAGCCCATTGCTTGATAAAGTGGTCATGGCCTTGCTATTGGCCGGTTTTACAGTCCAGCAAATAGACGACTACCGCCGGCTAAAATGGAGTAAACTCTTGTTGAACTTGCCGGCTAACGCGCAATCCGCTATTTTAGGCTGGACGCCGACGCAATTATACGCGGATCCACTGGCTGGGCGCTTAGAAGCACAAGCCTGGCAAGAAGCCTTCCGCGTGATGGCCGCAGCGCAGATCAAGCCGGTGGTGATTGGCAGCTATCCGTTGCCGTGGTTGGCGCCGCTCGTGCGCTTCACGCCGCCAGGATTGCTCCGCGGCGTATTGGGCCGGTTTGTCGTTGGTGGCCGGGGCGACAAGTATCCTTCTTTCTATTTGGCGCGCCGGGCGGGCCAGAAGCGCTCGGAAGTGCATTGGCTAAACGGTGCTGTCGCTGAGATGGGGAAACGAGTCGGCGTATCGGCGCCGGTCAATCGCACTTTCACCGCAGTGTTGGAGGCACTTTTGCGTGGACAGCTAGCCGATGAGCAATTTGCCGGCCAGCCGGCCCAATTGGCGGCAGTCGTGGCACGCGTCCGGCGAGGCAAGCCGGCCATCCCGACCGGGGCGTGAGCAGATGTCTCCTCGCGAAGCAGCACACAAATATCCTCATGCACTGCGCGGCTATCTTTTTGTCCTTTCCGCGGCCACTTTCTGGGCCACGTTGGGTCCCCTTTATATTTTTGCCATGCGCTGGGACGGCGTCACGCCGTTGACAATCATCATTTACCGGACTGCCTTCGCCGGTTTAGCGCTGGGCTTTGTTTTGGCGTTAGGCGCTCCGCGACAGCTATTGGTACAACGGCGTCACTGGCCTTATTTCGTCGCCTACGGACTGTTTGGCGTGGCAACGTTTTATGTTGCCTATATTTACGCGGTGTTACGCGTCGGCGTGGCTGTGGCAGTGGTGCTCATGTACACCGCGCCGGGCTGGGTGGCGGTTATCGCTTTCTTCTGGCTGGGCGAATCGTTGGACCGGTGGCACTTAGCCGCACTGTTTTCCATGCTGGTCGGCATTATCCTGATTTCCCGGGCTTATACTTTCGATTTCATCGCCTTAGATTGGCTGGGCATCTTGCTTGCTTTGGCTTCCGGGCTGCTCTACGCGATTTACTCCGTTTTCCAAAAAGTTGGCACCCGTTATTATTCACCGTGGACAGTGCAATTCTACGGCTTTTCCATTGGCTTGTTGCCCTTGCTCTTTTTGCAGCCCTTGGTGCAAAGTATGGTGCCGCTTTACCATTTTTCTCTGCTGTTGTTGCTTTTGTTTTTGGGCATTGTGACGACCTTAGGCGGCGGTTTGTTCTTCGCCTTCGGCGTGCAGTGGGTACCAGTGAGCCGGGCCAGTATCTTGGCCTCGCTGGAACCAGTTATTGCTACCTTTCTTGGTGTTCTCCTTTTTCACGAACAATTGCTGCCGCTGCAATGGATAGGCGGTGCGTTGGTTGTGTTTGCGGCGTTATTATTACGCGGCTCGGCCGGGCAAAAAACGCAGCGCGATAACGGATAATGGTAATGTGGTTAAGTTTATGGATAGGGCTACCGTGAAACGGCTATCGTTGCCCAAGGACCTTTACAATGCTATCGTGACGCAGGCCCACGCTGTTTATCCGGAGGAAGCGTGCGGATTGGTTGCGGGCCGGGATGGTCGGGCTACTTCGCTATATCAGGCCAGCAATGTGGCCGAGGACCGGCGTCGTTATTACGTTGTTGATCCGCAGACGCTTCTTCGGCAGATTGATTTTGCCAAGCGGGGCGAAATGTTACTCGCTATCTATCACTCACATCCGCTTTCCTCGCCTGTCCCTTCCGCTACGGACGCGGCGGGCGCATATTATCCCGCAGCAGTGTATCTCATCGTTTCGCTGGCAAATCCAACACAGCCGGCTGTGCGTGGCTGGCATTTACGGCGGATGGG
Organism: Anaerolineae bacterium; assembly: GCA_015486845.1. Taxonomy (GTDB): domain Bacteria; phylum Chloroflexota; class Anaerolineae; order JAADDB01; family JAADDB01; genus WFQU01. Next base: position 13,829 of record WFQU01000004.1, read on the forward strand.
AGCCTGGCCGGTGCAGGCACTGTTCCCAGCGGCGGAGGCTGTGCGGGTGCGCGGGCGGGATAACTTGTGGGCACGGCGTGTCGCCACTGGAGATGGAATGCGCTACATTTTGTGGCGCCGGGATCGGCATAATATTTTGTGGCAGCAAGTGGTTACTGTACAGGAGGTTGTTGTAGTTGTTGGGGACTGATAAGTAGCTGGAATATGCTTTTCCGCCAAACGGCAGCGCCTTTGGATGTGAAAAAAAGAACGGATTAGGTATCAGCTTTTTGGCAGGGTAAACGAATGCTCGATGATGTGCAAAGAGCAGATTACCTTATGTTGCCCTGGTTTACAAATCGTGTTCGTCCAAAAATGTGTCGATGTCGAGGATGTGATAGAGTCGTTCTTTAGTGTCTTCTGGCAAATCCTGGCCTCCCCAGGTGCGATACAACAAAATAGTCTTGCGCAACGTGTCAACAACAATACGACAATTTTCGCAGACTTCTAAATGACGCTCTATTTCTGTGCACAAAGCTTCTTCGGCTTCGCCGCTGATGTAGAGGGAGAGCTTTGGCAAATACGCACGGCATGATTCTTGAAATTTCAACGCTTCGCTCTTTTTTCTTGTTCGGGAGCATGAGCTCCTGGGACTGATCCTACTTCTTCCTGCATCGCGTATTAGATGCAGTGTGGTGGCAAACGTTACGTAGCCTGGTAGGAATATACGATAACCACCCCTGAAAATAGCCCCCTGGCCCCCAATTCTGGGGGTGTGTTGCTCCTCTGGAAATAAAAATGGGACGGTAGATCAAGGCAGGCTGCGCACGCAGATAAAAAATCAGATCGAAAAGTTTGTTTTGTTATGGCGTTACGACTGCAGTAGTCTTTACCGTCTTTGAAAATAAGACCTCTCCCCTGGCTTACCGCCCAAAAGGGCAGCAAGCCTTCCCCTCCCCGTATCTGGGAGGGGGGAAAGCTAAGCGCAGCTTAGAGGAGGGATCATCCCTAAATATAGCTGACGCAACGCCTTCAAATCGGTCGTGTCATTGCGAGCGAAGCGACAGTGTGACCCTCTTTTTGGTCAAGCAATCTCCAATGCCAGTGAGGAAGATTGCCACGGCCTTGCCGGGCCTCGCAATGACAAACTCCGCTGAAAATAAACTTCTCTGGAGGGTAGCCGAGGGCAATGCCCTCGGCTACCCTCTCCCCCGGGAAATAGAATGCCGATTAACACTGATGTGCCTTGTCCGGCGATTGGAAATCGCTGCTACGACTGCGAAACCTGCCTGCGC
>WFQU01000005.1 GCA_015486845.1 Anaerolineae bacterium
CCCGACACCAACGCGCACTTTCACGCCGGCAACTACTTGGACCACTACGCCGACGCCGTCAGTGACCTCTACGCTAACGCCCACCGTTACGCCGGCGGCTACACAGACGCCGACGACATTGCCCACCTCGACACCGACCCCCACACCGCAACCCACCCGGCGTGGTCTCGTTCTGCAAGCTGTCACGCCGACACAAAGCGGCCAAGCTGGAGCGACTGTTATTTTCGATTTGTCGTTATTGAACAGCGGCAATGCGCCGGATAGCTACCAGCTCTCCGTGACGGGTACGCCGACGAACTGGTCCGTGGAAATCTGCCTGGACGGAAATTGCCGCCCAGCCGATTCCGTAACGACCGGTGCGGTAAATAGCCAAGACATTCTCGGCTTCAACATGCGCGTGGTCATCCCCAGCAACGCGGCAGCCGGGCAACACGTTACCTTGCGCTTAACCGGCACATCCAATGGCGATCCAGCCGTGCAGCAGGAACTAAATTTGACAGTGAAAGTCAATTCTTAGGTGGAGAAGCAGGCATGGAGTTAGAACTATTAGTCGGTGTAGCCAAAACTGGCAAATACGCGACCAGCGAAAGCGGTGACAGCGTAGAAGTCATTGAACGCCCCCATGGTGGTCTTTCTTTGGTGCTGGCCGATGGTCAACGCAGCGGGCGCTCGGCCAAACTGATCAGCAATATCGCTGTGCGCAAAGCCATTAGCCTACTAGCCGACGGCATCCGCGATGGTGCCGCGGCTCGGGCGGCCAACGACTATTTACGCACCCACCGCCAGGGCAAAGTCTCCGCCGAAATGGTGATTATTTCTGCCGACCTGCACACCCAAACGTTAGTTATTTCACGCAACACGCATTGCCCCGTTTATGTAGCCCGAGGAGGAACCATCCAGGCCTTGACCGATCCATCATCTCCTTTGGGATTCTACACCAACACGAAGCCGGCTATTACGGAATTTCCCTTTCGCGAAGGCATGACCATAGTTGCGTTTAGCGATGGCGTTTTAGATGCCGGTTCTCGGCACAGCAAACAGTTGGACGTCGAATGGTATTTGCGGCAATTCCAACAGAATGGCGACCATCAGGCACAGCACCTGTCCGACACTTTATTGGAAGCAGCCTTGCGATTGGATGAGGGCCGGCCAGTAGATGATACAACGGTAGCTGTCGTGACTATTGTAGCCTGTTCCTTGCCACACAAAATACGCCGTTTGAGTGTAGCCGTTCCGCTACAACGCATCCCTTCGGCTTGATATTGCGGTCTCACGTTAGAAGTAGCTATGCTGAAACAAGGTAATGACGTAACAGCGGATCAAGTGAAAATCGTGGGGATTTGCGCTGCTGGCAAGACAACGCTGGAGCGCTGTTTACGGCGACACGGTTTCCGGGCCCGGCAAATCGCCCAGGAACACGCCAATGTGCCCGATTTGTGGCAACGCTTTCATCCGGCGGAGATTACCGTCTATTTAGATGCTTCCGATGCCACGGCTTTGCAACGGCGCCCCTCCCCTTTGTTGGAACCTATTTTACCCTTGGAAAGAAAGCGGCTACGCCATGCTCGGGCCGGCGCCGATTTCTACCTGCTCACCGATCATCTCTCCCCGGAGCAAGTTTGCGCCCACGTGCGTGCATTTTTAGCGTCGCGTGCGCTTGCGCCCGATAGTGTTGGAACGGTTAACAATGTATCGTAAAATTTTGCATTTCGACTTGGATGCTTTCTTCTGCGCCGTGGAGGAACAACGCGATCCCTCATTACGCGGCGTGCCTTTTGCCGTGGGAGGCCGCCCCGACCGGCGTGGCGTGATTGCCTCTTGCTCTTACGCCGCCCGGCGTTGCGGTGTGCATTCTGCCATGCCAGCGGCCCGCGCTTTGCGCCTTTGTCCGCCTTTGCGTATCGTTTCCTCGCGGCACCGGCATTATAGCGACGTTTCCCGGGCCGTAATGAAACGTTTACTATCTGTAACGCCGCAAGTGGAACAAATTTCCATTGACGAGGCCTTCCTGGAAGTCACAGATTTGCCAGACCCGGCTGCGATCATCGCCCGGCGTTTGCAGATTACCATCCGCAATGAACTAAGCCTACCTTGCTCTTTGGGCGTAGCGACGAACAAATTAGTGGCTAAAATTGCCACCGACGTGGGCAAAGCCAACGCCGGTGGGGAAGGGCCACCCCATGCCATTCAAGTCGTGCCGCCGGGGACAGAAGCAGTATTCTTGGCACCATTGCCGGTACAGGCGTTGTGGGGCGTTGGTCCCAAGAGCGCAGAGCGCCTGGCAGCCATGGGCATTTTCACCGTGGGCGATCTAGCCAAGCGTTCCGAATCCGAATTAGGACAGCGATTTGGCCATTTTGGCCACGACATGGCGCGCTGGGCACGGGGCATCGATACCCGGCCGTTGGTCACTTCCCGCCTGATGAAATCAGTTAGCAAAGAAACGACTTTTGCCTACGACGTGCAAGAGCTGGCCCTGCTACAGGGCACTTTGCACCAATTAGCGGTTGGCGTAGCGCGCCGGTTACAGCGTAAAGAGAAAGCCGGTCACACCGTTGGCCTGAAAATACGCTGGCCGGATTTTCACACCATGACCCGGCAAATCACTTTGCCACACGTCACCAACGACAGCAAGGAAATTTACGAAATTGCGACGCGCCTTTTTCGCCAAAACTGGCAGCCCGGGACAGCCATTCGCTTACTGGGTGTGAGCGTCAGCGGCCTGGAAAGCATATCGCGGCAATTAACACTCTTCGACATTGCCGACATCACGGCCAAAGAAGCGCGGCTGCAACAAGCCATACAGGTTCTGCAACTGCGCTTCGGTCCGGGTATCGTTTTCCGGGGTGACCATTTATCGGTTAAAACCGACCCAGTACCCACTGTTATTGATGCCGTTGAGGAATCCTAAAACCTATGGATGGCTTCCCCGAAAAAAGTCTTCTTACCGCAGAGCTCGCGGAGAACGCAGAGATAAAAACAGCTATTTCGGAGCTATTTCAGAGGCGTCATCATGAGCCTTCGGCCTGCCTGTGCGGGCACGCAGACAGGCACACCACAGCCCCAGCGACTAAAAGTCACGGCATCATCTGCAAAATCGCCCTACGGCGATTAGCGTGCAACCTGCGCAGGCAGGTTTCGCAGTTGTAGCAGCGATTTCTAATCGCCGTAGGGCGATTTTGCAGATGATGCCGTGACTTTTAGTCGCTGGGGCTGTGGTGTGCCTGTCTGCGTGCCCGCACAGGCAGGCCGAAGGCTCATGATGACGCCTCTGAAATA
>WFQU01000006.1 GCA_015486845.1 Anaerolineae bacterium
AAAGGGACTGTGGTCGTGACGCCGTAACGAAACAAGTTTTTTTGACCTGATTTTTTATCTGCGTGCGCAGCCAGCGTTAATCTGCGTCCTATTTTATTTTCAAGGGAGTTATCATGAGCCTGCGGCACACCACAGCGGATGAAAATTAAGATCAGCGTGCATCAGCGTTAATCTGCGTTCTATTTTCAGAGGAGGAGGTCTTTAAATGAGCAATGTTCTCTCTGGCAACGTTGCTATTGTTACGGGAGCCGGTCAAGGTATAGGCAAAGCTACCGCTATCCGTCTGGCGTGCGAGGGCGCTGATATTGTGGTGGCGGAATATAACCTCAAGACCGCTCAGATCACAGCTTCGGAGATCGAGGCTGTCGGACGCCGGGCTTTAGTCTATCACGTGGACGTTTCTAAGGTGGATATGGTCAGGCAGATGGTTAAAGACGTAATGCATGACTTTGGCCATATAGACATCTTGGTTAACAATGCTGGTGTGAGTGAGATCAAACCGTTTATGGATATTACCGAAGCAGATTGGGATCGGATAACGCGCGTCAATGAGAAAGGTCTTTTTTTCTGTCTTCAATCTGTCGCAGCGCAAATGATTGAACAGGTGCCGGATGAGGTTAAAAGAGCCGGCAAAGCAAGTCGCGCCTATGGTAAGATTGTAAATATGACCTCTATCTCCGGCCAAAGAGGTAGACCTCTACACCCGCATTATGCTGCCAGTAAGGCGGCAGTGATCAGCATAACCCAGTCGGCGGCGTTAGCGTTGGCCCCTTATGGAATCAACGTTAATGCTGTCTCGCCTGGTGTGGTAAGAACGCCTCTGTGGGTGAAACTGGATGAGGAACGTGCCAGGCTAACCGGGGCCAAACGGGGGGAGTCGATGACCGCTTTCTTGGAGAAAGTACCTCTTAAAAGAGCAGCCACGCCAGAAGAGGTTGCCGCAGCAATATATTTCCTCTGTTCGCCGGAGTCGGACATGATCACGGGACACACGCTCAATGTGGATGGCGGCTACGAGATGCATTGAAGCGATGTTAAAAAGGTAGAGCAAGCGCTGCCTATCAATTGGATACGAGGGAGGACGCTCATGGAAATTTGGCGAGTTAACACGCGCACGCAAACGGTTCGCCGGGAACCGGTACCGAAAGAATGGGAGCATTTAGGCGGACGGGGGCTGTCCGCCCGGATTTTGTTAGATGAAATCCCGCCGACTTGCGAGCCGCTGGGACCGTACAACAAGTTGGTTTTCGCACCGGGCTTGCTGGTGGGACATCGTCTTTCCAGTTGTGACCGCATTTCCATCGGCGGGAAGAGCCCTTTGACGGGCGGCATCAAGGAATCAAACGCCGGGGGCAGCAGTGGCTTCGCTTTGGCGCATTTGGGCATTAAGGCGCTCATCATCGAAGGGAAACCGGTGCCACAAGGGTGGTGGGTTCTGCACCTTTCGGCAGACGGTGCGCGATTCGAACCGGCGGATCATTTGGCCGGCAAAGGCGTTTACGCGACGGCGTCGCTGTTGTTAGAGGAATATGGCGACAAAGTATCCCTGGCGCTGATTGGGCCGGCGGGGGAAATGCAATTGCGGGCAGCCGGGATTCAGAACCTGGATCAAGATGGCGTGCCTTCACGCATTGCCGCGCGCGGCGGTCTGGGTGCGTTGATGGGTTCGAAGCGCCTCAAAGCGATTGTCATTGATCCTGCCGGGGGCGAAAAGCCGCCCATTGCCGATAGGGCTTCTTTTCGGGTGGCTCAAAAAGCTTATACGAAGGCTTTGGTGGGGCACCCACAGACCAAGACTTATGCGGATTACGGCACGGCGGCCATGGTCAACATGTGTCAGTATTTTGGTAGTTTGCCGACGAGAGGCTTTTCGGTGGGGCAATTCGAGGGTGCCGATCAGATCAGCGGCGAGCATTTGCGAGATCTGCTGCTGGCACGCGATGTAGAAAGCAAGACAACCCATGCCTGTATGAGCGGTTGTGCTATTCGCTGTTCCAATATCTTTGGCGGTCCTGACGGGAAGGCCATTGTTTCACCGCTAGAATACGAGACTATCGGTTTGATGGGATCGAATTTGGGCATTGCCGACCTGGATGCCGTGGCCCGCATGAACCGGGAAGTCAATGATCTCGGTTTGGACAGTATTGACATCGGCGCAGCGCTGGGCGTGGCGGCCCAGACCGGGTTATTGGACTGGGGGGATTCGGAACGGGCGCTGGCGTTGATCGGAGAGATCCGGGTGGGAACACCGTTGGGGCGGATTTTAGGTAGTGGTGCGGCGACAACCGGGCGCGTGCTTGGTGTGGAGAGCGTCCCTGTTGTGAAAGGACAGGCCATGTCCGCGTATGACCCGCGCGCTATCAAGGGAACGGGCGTGACGTATGCGACCTCGCCGATGGGCGCAGATCACACAGCGGGACTGACCATTCGGGCGAAGGTAGATCATCTTGATCCCCAGGGACAAGCTGCGATTTCCCGGGGAGCACAGATCAGCATGGCCGGCTATGACACGCTGGGCGCCTGTATTTTCGCCGGGTTTGGTTTCGCAGCGGCCGCACCGGGTACAATAGCGAAGCTGCTCAACGCCCGTTATGGCTGGTCGGTTTCTGAGGATATCCTGGCGCAATTGGGGCAAGAGACGCTCTCCCTGGAGAGGGAGTTCAATCGCCGGGCAGGTTTCACCTCGGCCGACGACCGCTTGCCGGAGTGGATGACCCGGGAACCACTTCCGCCGACCAATGCTGTTTTTGACGTGCCGGCGGAGGACTTGGACACACTCTTCAATTGGTGAAGCCATGTCTGGTGCGAATCACTGCAATGTATTACGGCGAATCGAGGGGGGGCGTTGCGTGACTATGTCAAATCATGGTTTAGCGCTTCATATTACGGTCTGCCTATGTTTGGAGCTGGAACTGCCCTCCGGCAGTACTATGGCCGATCTACTCAAGCGCCTGGCGATCAATTTTCCCGCGGCTAATCTGTCGGTCTAAGGGAGAGCACTTTCTACCCGGAAAGTAGCTTTCTTGCCCTTCGTGAAAGCCCAGAAAAACGTGTCGCGAGTTCCATTTGCTGGCGCTTGCGGTGCCTGCTACACTGCGGCAGGTGTTGGGATGGAACAACAGTACGTGAAGTCTTCCAACTTAAACTGTCGAGTCCTGAAATGCGTTTACAACAAGACTGCACATTAGCTCCTGAAAGATGCCGATTGACTAAGGCTGCTGTGACTGAATATGGGTGAAGGCTTTTACTTCTCCGGGTTTGCAGCAAATCCAGAGCATCCTGGATATCCCATCGGCATGATGTTACGTGGGAAAGCCTTTTTTGTCAGTTGAAGCAGAACAACCCTTTTGCATTCTTAACTTGCACTAACCGGCAATGCGGTATACAATTCGCGCCTTGAAAGTCCGCTAAAAGGCGCCGCTAACACAGTTAGGACGGCGTTGAACATGAAATAAGCGTCATTTCACGCCTCCAGAAGCCCTCAAACGCCATTTCCGGCACCAAAATTTAGATGTCAGGTGAGGGCTCAATCCCCGTCGTCCCCGTATGAATCGAGGAGAAGGCTGGGAAGACTACTTTCCCGGCCTTTTTTGTGTAAAACGCTCAAATTTCTCTGGAAAAACACTTAAATCTGCCTGTTGAGAGGCTTGCAAGTGTATCGCGGGTTCGATGCTTCGGGCACCATCAATCTTGGTTTGAGAAGACCAGCTTTGAAGGAGCAACACGTATGATCCGTTGAACCTTCCGCGCTATGTATGCAGACATGGTTCACGCTTGTACTGCCGTAGCCCCATCCCAGATTTGTGCGTCTTGCCTGCTGTTCCCGCCGTGAATCGTATCACACGATTGCTGATCTTCCGGTTCCAGCTGAAACGGAACGAGAACGGCCTGTTCTTTTGGGCAAATGCGAGAAACATGACGAAAACCCCTTGACAAACGCGTTTCCATCATGTATAATAAAAATCGATTTCAGAAATCGATTTCAGTGTCTACCCTTCGTCTCAATCGGAAAGGATGTGTGATTCGTGAAAGTCACTATCGCCGACGTCGCCAAACGAGCCGGCGTTTCGCCCTCTACAGTCTCTCGGGTTTTGAACGATACCCACGTGCAGATGCGCCCGGAAACCAAAGCTCGTGTCGAGAAAGCAATCAAAGAGTTAGGCTTCACACCTTCACTGCCGGCCCGGGCGTTGCGTACCGGCCGCACCAATGTCATTGCCCTCATCATTCCTGATATCACCAATCCTATATGGGCAGAAACAGCGGATGGTGTGCAGAATGCCGCTTATCGAGAAGGCTATACCATCGTGCTGTGTAACGCCGGTTGGAATGGCGAGCGGGAGCGAAATTACATCGAGTTAGCCAGGAATAGCCATTTCGACGGCATCATCATCAACCCGATCTGGACGAAAGCGGAGGATCTGCGGGCGCAACATATTCCGGCGGTCCTTTTGGGCGTGCGGGACGGCTTTGACGATTTCGATCTGGTCGGCGTGGATGTGGTTTCCGGCGTTTTGCAGGCTATCGACCATTTCTACGACTTAGGGCACCGGCGCATTGCCCTGGTCACCGGGCCGTTGGATACCCGCTCCGGCTATACCCGTTTGGTCGGCTATCGAAAAGGGATGGCAAAACACGGTTTGCGGCCGCCGGAAGCGTGGCAGCGCTCGGCGACTTTCACCCAGCAGGGCGGTTACGAAATGACCAAAGCGCTGCTGCTGCTCAACGAGCCGCCCACCGCTATTTTCTTGGCCAACGATATCATGGCCGTGGGGGCTTTGAGCGCGGCCAAAGAGTTAGGCGTGGTGGTGCCGGAGCAACTTTCGGTGATTGGCTTCGACAACACGACTGTCGCCGCTGTCACAACGCCGTCGTTGACGACTTTGACTTACCCGAAACGAGAACGGGGCGAAACGGCCATTCAGGCGCTGGTACGGCGCATCCGCCAGGAAGACGGCGAACCGCAGCGGGTTATTTTCCCCTGCCAATTGGTGGAACGGGAAAGCTGTGCGCCGCCGCCTCATGAGAAAGGGAACAGATGATCACACGAACAGAACTGTTGCAAGATGAGAAGCGGCTGCGCGAAAAAGCGGCTGGGGTTTTGATCGGCTTGGCCGTCGGCGACGCTTTGGGCGATTTAGGGCGCAGCGATGCTTATCGCCAACGCTATGGCATCGTGACGAACCTTTACGACGGCGCTGCCGGTACCGACGACACAGAGTTTGCGGTCTTGACGGCCCGGGCGTTGCTCGATTGCGGCGGGAACTTGACCCCGGCGGCAGTGTTGGCCGCCTGGCAAAAGTATATCCTGGCCCAAGGCGGCGTCTACGAGCGGGCGGGCCGGCCACTGTACGGCGCTGTGGAGAACATCCGCCGGGGGATGAAACCGCCGCAATCTGGGTTGGACAATGTGCTCAATATTGATGATGGAGCGGCCATGCGTATCGCTCCGTTGGGCATCTTTTGCGCTGGGGAGCCAGGGCAGGCCGCACGCATGGCGGCGGTGGACGCGCAGATTAGCCATGCTGATGACGGTATCTGGGCGGCGCAAGCGGTGGCGGCCAGCATTGCCGTGGCTATGGCAGACGGCGATTCGAAAGAAGTTCTCGCCGCTGGATTAGCTCGTATTCCTCAAGATAGTTGGCTGGGACGCAGCATGGCCCAGGCGATGGCGATCTGCGACGATGCGGACGGCGTCATGGAAGCTGCGTGGGAGCGGCTGCACATCGACCTGTGGACGCCGGCCCATGCGGTCAGTCCGGAAGCGATTCCGCAGCTTTACGCTATCTACCGGCTGACCGGTGGTGATTTCCGGCGCGGCCTGTTCTGGGCGGGCAATTTCGGCCGGGACGCGGACACACTGACGGCGATTATCGGCGCCTTGGCGGGGGCACGCCATGGCTTAGGCATTATGCCGCCGGAGTGGGTGGCCGCGGTACGCCGGCCGGCCGGCGTCAGCCTGAAATTCGCAGCGGGAGAAGATTTGTTGAAATTGGCCGACGATTTAGTCGACTTGATCTACGCTGGGGCTGGCTGAGGCTGAGTGGGTTTAGCGAAAAGGAGGCTTCTCATGGGGAAAAAGAAAGGGCTATGGCACAGCGACGCTGCGAAGGAGGCCGTGGTCGGCTATCTTTTCATTGCGCCCTGGCTGCTCGGTTTTCTGGCCTTTTTTGCCGGCCCCATCATCGCGTCTTTCGTGCTGAGTTTTACCAAATGGGACATCGTGTCGCCGCCCCACTGGGTCGGATTACGTAACTATCACTGGATTTTCACCCACGATACCGATTTCTATCAGGCGGTGAAAGTGACACTGAAATATTCGGCCATCTACCTGCCCTTGGAAATCGTCATGGGCGTAGCGGTGGCGATGGCGATGAACTTGAAAGCACGGGGCATCGGTGTTTTTCGTACCCTGTTTTATCTGCCTTACGTGGTGCCAGCGGTGGCTTCCATTCTGGTCTGGGTGTGGATTCTCAATCCACATTTCGGCCTTCTTGATACGCTGCTGAAATTTATCGGTGTCGGCGGCCCCAATTGGTTTGGTGATCCGGCCTATGCACTTTGGGGCATTATGATGATCAGCCTGTGGACTATCGGCGGCAGCGCCATCATCTACTTGGCCGGCCTGCAGAATATCCCGCCGCAACTTTACGAAGCCGCGGAGATCGACGGCGCCAACGGCTGGCAGCAGTTCTGGCATGTGACGATTCCCATGCTGACGCCGACCCTTTTCTTTAAGTTAGTTTTAGGGCTTATTGGCACCTTTCAGACTTTTACCTCCGCTTTCGTGGCAACGAAAGGTGGGCCGATGGAATCTACTCTTTTCTATATGCTCTACATTTACAATAAGGCATTTGTCTCCCTGAAAATGGGTTACGGCTCCGCTTTAGCCTGGATCTTGACATTGATCATTTTAGCGGTGACCGTAGCTGTCTTTAAGAGCTCTCCGTATTGGGTGCACTATGAAGCCGAGCGGAATTGAGGTGGAATCATGATAGCACATGCGAAGAGGTCGACTGGTTATTATCGCTGGCGCCGGCTGCTGGCATCCATCTGGAAATACTTCATGCTCATCGCCTTGGCGCTGATTTTGCTGACCCCTTTGTACTGGATGTTAATCACGTCGCTGAAAACGAGTCTCCAGACGTTTGCTTTGCCCCCTGCCTGGGTGCCTGATCCGGTGCGCTGGCGCAATTACATTGACATCTTTACCGAAGTTCCGTTTGGTCGTTTCTTGTTGAACACAGTGATCATCGAGTTTTGGAGCATCATCGGCCAGGTGTCCGCTTCGGCGCTGGTGGCGTACGGCTTTGCCCGGCTCAAGTTCCCCGGCCGAGGGTTTCTCTTCATGCTGTTGCTGAGCACGTTGATGGTGCCTTATCAGGTCACGCTGATCCCACGCTTTATCCTTTTCACCAAATTGCACTGGATCAACACCTATTTGCCGCTCATTGTGCCCACGTTCACCGGCAGTGCTTTTTTGATCTTTCTCGTGCGGCAGTACATGATGTCCATTCCGTTCGATCTGGACGAAGCGGCCACCATTGATGGTGCCAACAAACTGCAAATCTTCTGGCACGTGATTTTGCCCATTGCCAAGCCCGCCTTGGTACTGGTTGTTGTTTTTACTTTTGTCGATGTGTGGAACGATTTTCTCGGACCGTTGATCTATTTGAACGATACGGCGAAATTCACCGTGGCGTTGGGGTTGAATTTCTTCCGCGGCGCCCGGGAGACCAGTTGGGAACTGCTTATGGCCGCGGCAACATTGGCAACACTGCCGCCGACAATTGTCTTCTTTTTGATGCAGAAACAGCTTATCGGTGGTATTTCGTCGGTCGGCTTGAAAGGTTAGCTGACGATGTTTGACGATCTGTTTGGAAGGGGGTGATGGGGAACGACGAAAACGAACAGAGGCTGGCGAGAGTTGGTCGAGAATGTACGTGATTCTGATTGAAACTTTGACAGGCTAGAGGAGGAAGAAATGCACAAGAAATTATCGTTGTTGTTGGTTGTGGCTATGTTGCTCTCGGTAGTTTTGAGCGCTTGCGCCAAGCCGACGCCGCAGGTAGTGACGAAAGTTGTCACCAAGGAAGTCCAAAAAGTTGTCACCAAAGAGGTAAAAGTTACTACAGTCGTGGAAAAAGTCGTCACCAAAGAGGTTCAGAAGGTCGTGACGCCGACCCCCGTGCCGCTCAAGAAGGGCGCCAAAGTCACAATCACCTGGTGGGCGAACGAAAAAGGGCGTGATACCGCTGCGACGCGCGAGATGCACTTCAAACTGGCTCGCATGTTCGAGAAAGAGCATCCTAACATCAAGGTCGCGCTTTCGCTGTTTCCCAGCCATGGCTTTGGCACCCGCGTGGCTACAGCCATTGCTGCCGGCCAGGGGCCGGATGTCTGGTATCACTACTATTCGCCGGAAATTGCCACCCATGGTTTCCTGGAGAACTTGACGCCGTACATGAAACGAGATGGCATCGACCCGGCTAAGCTCTGGTTCCCCATCGGCCAGGTGCGGGCGCAATACAAAGGAAACTATTACGGCGTGCCTCGTGATGTGACCGCGGCTTTCATTGTTTACAACAAAGACATTTTCGACGCGGCCGGTGTGGCTTATCCCAAGCCCGGCTGGACTTTCGCCGATTACCGGCAAAAAGCCATCGCATTGACCAATGCGGCCAAAGGCACTTACGGTGCCGGCGCCATCGTTGGCGGTGCCGGTGGGCTGGAATGGTCACCGTTTTCCTTCAATTTGGGTGCCGATTACGTCAGCCCGGATGGCCACAAGGTGGTCGGCTACATGGATACGCCGGCGACCATCAACGCTTTCAAGATGTTCATGGACTTGACCCGCAAGGATAAAGTCACGGCGCCTTCCGGCATGAGCGAACAATTCGGCGAGTTGGTTTTCCTTTCCGGCAAAGTGGCCATGCAATCTGTCTCCACTTGGGAGATCCCAGCATTACAGGCGAAAGCGAAATTCCATTGGGGTGTCGTGGAGCCGCCGCGCTTCAACAAGGACACCAAAGAAATTCCGTGGACAGATGCTTATGTTTACTACATGTGGAGCGGCAGCAAGCACAAAGACGCCGCCTGGGAACTGCTGAAATTCCTCAGCGGGCCGGAAGCAGCCAAAGTAATCGGCGAGTCGAAAGTCTGGACGCCTAACTCGCCACAGGTGTGGAAAGATTTGGGCTTAGACAAAGACCCGGTTTGGAGTGTTGCCTGGAACGAGCTGCAAAAGCCGAACGCTCGGGTGGCCAATTATCTGCGTTCGCAGTACCAGTGGGATTGCATCCAGCCGGTTTTCGACGACTCCTGGACGTACTACGTGGTACAGAAGAAAGACGATTTGGCCGGCTTCATGAAGAAATCTGTGCAGAAAGCGCAGGCGTGTTTGGATAACAATTACAATCAATAAGATTGTCGCAGTGCATTGTGGGGTAGCAAATGGCGTCAACCACTTGCTACCCGTACCAGGTTGTTCGGTAAGCGGAGGCGCTCCCTTCGCTTACCATTTCTTATCATATCATATTTGCGAAGAGTTTTGAAGTCCCTGGCGCGTGCAACCGGGCGGACAGTGCAAAAGCCCGTGTCAATGATAGAGCGTAGCAGTGTGTGATATCTGTTTTCCGCTGGAGGGTATTGGTATGGGTAATTGGGCAGTAGAGCACCGACGGTTATATCGGGGAAAAGTGTATGCCGGCTGGTTGGGAAAGGCCATTGGCGTGCGTTTTGGCGCGCCCATCGAGGGTTGGACGTACGAGACCATTCGCGCGAACTTGGGCGAGTTGGAAGGCTACATTGAGGATTTGCGTGGCAAATTGTTCAAGCCCGACGATGACACTTCATTCCCTTTGCTGCTCGTTCGGGCGTTGGCCGATTTTGGGCCGGATGTTACCGCTGAGCAGATGGGCGACACCATGCTCAATTATCTGGCCGACCAGCGGGGCACGCTTTGGTGGGGCGGCTACGGCGTTTCCAGCGAGCACACTGCCTATTTGAACTTAGCCAACGGGATTGCCGCGCCCCGTTCCGGCTCGGCGGCGCTGAACGGGCGGGCGCTCTCCGAGCAGATTGGCGGTCAAATTTTCAGCGATATCTGGGGATTGGTGGCCCCGGCCGATCCGACATTGGCCGCGTCCTACGCTGCTCGCGCTGCCAGTGTGACCCACGACGGCCAGGGGATCGTCGGCGGCATGTTCATCGCGGCGCTGGTCAGCCTTGCTTTTGTGGAAGCGGACCCCCGGCGGTTGCTGGAAAGCGCCCTGGCGGTCGTTCCGCCCCAAAGCGAGTACGCCGGCATGGTGCGGCGGGTGATGGAAGCCGCCGCGGCCAATGGCGACGACTGGCGGGCGACGAGGGCGTGGATTACCGGGCATTATGGCTACGACAAATACCCCGGCTTGGTGCACATCATTCCTAACGCGGCCGTGGTGGTGATGGCGCTCTGGCACGGCGGCGGGGACTTTTCTCGGGCGATTCGCATTGCCAATATGGCCGGCTGGGATACCGATTGCAATGTGGGCAACGTGGGCGCAATCATGGGCGTGGCTGCGGGGACGGAGGGCATTGCCGAGGCGTGGCGGCAGCCGATGAATGATCTCTTAGTGACGGCCGGCCTGCTGGGCGGCGATAACCTGACCGATATCGGCGCCGCTGCCGACCTTTTCTACGACTTGGGGAATGCCCTGGCGGCGGGGCGACGCTGGCAGGGGGAATTTCTCCGCCCGGCGCGGCCGCAGTTCCATTTCGATTACCCGGGTTCCACCCACGGCTTCGCGGCAGAAGCTCACTTAGGACGGGTGGTGGCCCTGCACCAGCAGCCGCATCCTGACGATCCGGCGGCCGGTGTGCTGCGCGTCGCGATTCACAAATTGAAACGCAAAGGGGAAGTGCGCGTTTTCCGGCGGCTGACCGTGGCGCCGGGCGAACTGAGTTCCAATTACTATGGGGCGACTTTCTCGGCGCCGGTCTATCCCGGCCAGCGACTCGACGCCCGCCTTTTCCTGGCGGGTGAAGAACAGCCCAATTTGATGGTTGCCCTTTACCTCTGGGACCGCGCCCGCCAGGAACGGGTGCAAAGCAAAGCGCAGCGGCTTACCCCCGGCCGTTGGAATGACTTAACTTTCCGCATTCCGCCGGCGCACGACGCCTATTTCAGCGAAGTGGGACTGCTAATTCGCCAGCTCGGCGATGCCTGGAGCGGCTATTTGCTGTTGGATAGGGTAGGTTGGGGCGGTCAGCCGACTTTCAGCGACGATTTCGCGCTGGCTCGGCCAGAGTACGGCGCCATCAGTGGCTGGACTTTTCTGCGCGGTTACTGGCGGTTGGAAGGAGCTGCTTACCACGGCAGCGGCTACACGATCAGCGAGTCGTACAACGGTCATCCATCCTGGCGGGATGTGCGGCTGACAGTGGATTTAACGCCGTTGGCCGGCGCACATCACAATATCAACGTGCGGGTGCAAGGCGCGTTGCGTTCGTACGCGCTAGGCCTGGCGCCGGAAGGGTTGCAGCTTTACAAAAAGGAGAAGACGTGCCGGCCAGTGGCGACGGCACCTTTTGCGTGGCGGCCGGACCGGCAATATCGGCTCTGGTTGGAGGCAGCCGGCAGAATGCTACGCGGCGGCGTAGAGGGTGGGCCGACCCTTGCCTGGCAAGACGAACGTCCTTACCTCCACGGGCAGATTGGGCTGAGCAATTTCGGTGGCTGCCACACCGCTTTTCACCGCTTAGAAGTGGGCCCCGCCGAGTTATGAAGCTTGGCAGGGCAGCGGAATGATCGATGAAGGAGCCAACATGGGCCTGCGGCGCACCCCAGCGGCTGAAAGTCGCGGGCAACATCTGCAAAATCGTCCTACGGCGATTAGATTGCAAGACAAGCAGAACGCTGATGACGCAGATTTCACATAGATACACGCAGATAAAACAGAAAAATCAGCGTAAATCAGCGCGCATCAGCGGTATCAGCGTTCAATTGGAAGTCGCGGGCAACATCTGCAAAATCGCCCTACGGCGATTAGATTGCAAGACAAGCAGAACGCTGATGACGCAGATTTCACACAGATACACGCAGATAAAACAGAAAAAGATCAGCGCAAATCAGCGTGCATCAGCGGTATCAGCGTTCAATTTATTTTTCAGGGGGGAATGATGCGCAATGTGATCGTGGTGGGCAGCGCCAACATGGACATGGTGGTGAAATGCAGGAAGCTGCCCTCTCGGGGCGAGACGGTTTTGGGGGACGCGTTTATCATGGCCGGCGGCGGCAAAGGCGCCAATCAAGCCGTGGCTGCGGCGCGTCTTGGCGCTCCGACCTGGCTTGTGGCGCGTTTGGGGAAAGATGCGCAGGGCAAAGTTTTGCTCGAAAACTATCGACGGGAAAGGTTGCACACCGATTTCATCAGGTACAGCGAGGATACGGCCAGCGGGGTCGCTCTCATTTTCGTGGAAGCATCAGGGGAAAATATGATTGCCGTGGCGCCGGGGGCCAACGGGGAACTTTCGTCAGCGGACGTGGCCGCCGCTCGACCGCTGTTTGCACCCGACGCGTTGCTCTTGGTGCAATTGGAAATCGACCTGGCTACCGTGTGCGCGGCCGTTGCGCAGGCCAAAGCGGCCGGCATGACGGTCATTCTCAACCCTGCGCCGGCGCAGCCGTTGCCGGACGAATTGGTAGCGGGCGTGATTTTGACGCCAAATCGGGGCGAAGCGGCGCTGTTGGCTGGTCAGCCGGGCGCGCAGCCAGCGGAAGCCGCGGCGATCTTGTTACGGCGCGGGGCCGCTGCGGTGATTGTGACTTTGGGGGCAGAGGGCGCGTTGTTGGTGACCCCAACCAGCACTTTGGCCGTGCCTTCCTGGCCAGTACGGGCGGTGGACGCCACCGCCGCGGGGGACGCGTTCAACGGTGGCTTAGCATTCTCCCTGGCCCGGGGGGATGATTTACCGACGGCGGTGCGTTTTGCCACGGCGTGCGGCGCTTTGGCGGCGACTAAAATGGGCGCTCAGCCTTCGCTGCCGACGCTTGCCGAGGTGGAAGCGTTGCTGCGCAACGGCATCCGGGGCGAATAATCGTTCGTCGGAGGATAAAAACGATGGCAGAAACATTCAGCAACGGCCCAGTCGACACTTCTTCCGATTGCCGGGTAGCTTTCACGCCCGGCGAGCCCCTAAACATCCTGATCCACTCTCGGGTGCAGGCGCTCTACGGCGCATCCATCAAGGCGACGGTCGAACATACATTGGGCCAGCTTGGCATTTCCGACGGCAAGCTGGAAATGTGGGACTACGGAGCGCTCCCTTTCGTTATCCAGGCTCGGCTGGAGGCTGCGGTCAAAGCGGCTTATCCTGAGCTATCCGCCGTAGCGCTGCCCCCCGCACGGCCGGGGATATTGGCGCCGGGAGACACGGCGCGACGGCGGCGCACGCGCCTTTACATCCCTGGCGATCAGCCCAAATTGATGATCAATGCCGGTTTGCACCGACCGGACGGCATCATCCTGGATCTGGAAGATTCGGTCGCGCCGGCGGAGAAAGCTGCCGCACGGCTCATCGTGCGCAACGCGCTGCGCGTCCTTGATTTTCGCGACGCCGAGCGGATGGTGCGCATCAACCGGGGCGATCTCGGCGCGGTGGACATTGCTGCGGTCGTGCCGCAGAATGTGGACACATTGCTGTTGCCCAAAGTGGAAAGCGGTGCGGAAGTGGCGCACGCGGACGAACTTGTGCGGGAAACGGCCGCCGCGTCTGGGCGTGAGACCCCTGTTTACCTGATTCCCATTGTCGAAAGCGCCGCGGGGGTGGTCAACGCGGTGCAGATTGCCGCGGCCAGCCCGCGGGTGGTCGCGCTGGCCATCGGCCTGGAAGATTACAGTGCCGACATTGGCGCCCGGCGCACGCCGTCCGGCCGAGAGTCTTTTTACGCCCGCAGCGCCGTGGTCAACGCGGCCAAAGCGGCCGGCAAACAAGCGCTTGCCTCCGTTTTCAGCGATGTGCGGGATGATGCCGGCCTGCGGGCTGCGGCAGAGGATGCCCGCGCTCTGGGTTTCGACGGCATGGGCTGCATCCATCCCCGGCAGATTGCCATCGTCCACACCGCCTTCTCGCCCACCGAAGGGGAAATCGCTTACGCCCGGCAAGTGGTCCGCGCTTATGAGGAGGCGACTGCCGCCGGTCGGGGGGTGGTCGCGTTGGGCAGCAAAATGATCGATCCGCCGGTAGTGCAGCGGGCACTGCGCATTTTACGATGGGTTGACGATGAGAGCGACTCCACTCGAGAGGATGATGCCTGATGACAGAACGGTATGTCGACACGGCGGGGAACCTCTTGGAGATGATGGTCAACGCGGCCGGCAGGCTGGTTCCCCGGCAGGTGAATGGCGTCCCTCAAGAGCCGTACAGTGGTATACGCCGCGATCGGCCGACAGGTCGCAAAGCGGCGGCGCCGGTGCGCAGTTGCAGCGAGTTCCCTGCCGACGGGGATAAACTGCTGCCTTCTCTGGGCGAGGCGTTGGCCCGGGCCGGGCTGCGGGATGGCATGACCATTTCCTCCCATCATCATTTCCGCAACGGTGATTTGCTGATGAACCAAGTTTTCGCCGCTGCTGCCGAGCTGGGCGTGAAAGAATTGCGCTGGTTCCCTTCCGCCGCTTTTCCTTGCCACGAGCCGGTTATCCGCCAGATGGAAGCGGGGGTAGTGCGCTACGTGGAAGGCTCGCTGAACGGCCCTCTGGGTGATTACGCTTCTCGCGGCAAAATGCGGGGCACAGCGGTGCTTCGCAGCCACGGTGGGCGCTGGCTGGCGATCCAGGATGGCGAGGTGCACGTCGATATTGCCGTCATTGCCGCGCCCAGCGCCGACAGTTTCGGCAATGCCACCGGTGATCGCGGCCCTTCGGCGTGCGGCTCGCTCGGTTTTGCGCTGGCCGACTCCCTTTACGCCGACCGGGTGATTGTGGCCACGGATAATCTGGTACCTTTCCCCTGCGTGCCGTGGCAGATTCAGGGGCAAAATGTGGACAGCGTGGTCCAGCTCGACGCCATTGGCGACCCGACGCAGATCGTTTCCGGCACGACGCAGATCACCCGCTCGCCGGACCGACTGCTTATCGCCAGGTTTGCTGCGGATTTCGTGGCTGCGGCCGGCATCTTGCGGGATGGATTTAGCTTCCAGGCCGGCGCCGGCGGCACGTCGTTGGCGTTTACCATCTATTTGACGCAAATGATGCGACAACGGGGCGTGAAAGCACGTTTCATCCGGGGAGGGTCCACCAAGTATTTGGTTGACGCACTGGAAGAAGGGTTGACTGATTACATTTTGGACGGGCAGACTTTTGACCTGGCCGGGGTGCGTTCTCTGCGGGAAAACCGTAATCATGTCGCAACTTCTCCGTTTACCAGCTACAATTGGCACGGCAAAGGCAATTTCGCGTCGCTGGTGGATGTGGCGGTGTTGGGCGCGACGGAAGTGGACTTGGACTTCAACGCCAATGTGGTGACCCATTCCGACGGCCGGCTGCTGCATGGCATCGGCGGCTGGCAGGATGCGCTTTTCGGCGGCTGCACGATTCTTGCCGTGCCTTCGTTCCGCAACCGTATTCCCATCATCGTGGACCGGGTGACGACGTTGACCGGTCCGGGGGAATTGATCGATGTGGTGGTGACAGAACGGGGCATCGCCATCAACCCCCGCCGGCGAGACTTGCTGGAAGCAACCCGGCGCAGCGGCTTGCCGATTCGTCCCTTGGCGGAGATCAAAGCGGAAGTGGATGGTCTGTTGGGAGGGACGCCGACCCGTTTGCCGCGCTTCAATCGGCTAATCGGCGTGGTCAAATGGGTGGATGGCACCCTCCTGGACAGCATCTGGCAAGTCGATAGTATTTGACTTCCAATCAGCCAAGCAAGGTGCAACACTTAACGGTGAACACACGCCGACAAGCTGCGCAGGCATAGCTAAAGCGGCGTTGAGTCCGACAATAAGCGTCTTTTCACGTCTTTGGAAGTCCCCAGTCGACTATCGATATTGACAATGGCCGTGCTGCCAATTCCATGAAGCAGAGACTACTATTGCCGGCATCAAAACTGATCCTCTTTCCAAGAAAAGGATGGCGTGGGTTTTACTGGCGCGCTTCTGGCGAACATAAATGGCGCACACGACCGGACCGTGGGGGGCAATCGGATATATATGGCCGCTATTCAACGATCACTTGGCATTTCCCAGTTCAGATGATACAATAAAAAAGTAGGGTTTGATCCCTGATACGATTTTCCTTACCGCTTATTCTTGCGGATGATAGGGATGTTCGTAGGATGAGCCCTACAGAGATATGATCAGGAATAGATCCTCACAAGTATTCCCCGAGAACTCTTGACCAAAAGGAGAACGACATGCGTTTTCACCGAACACTGATAGTGATTGTGATTCTTTCGATCTTGTTGCTTTTGACGGACACGTTTATTGTTACTGCCTCCATCATGTTCGCCCCGAATGTTGGCCAGCGGCAGAAAAATGGTCGGTTCCCGGTGCAGGGTGATTCTGGCGGAACGATACGGTTAGCCAATGACGCCAGATGGCTTTCAGTGATGGAGCCGGACAGTCAGGGGCGTACCAGCAGGGTTCAAAAGCCGGGCAAGATGGTGCAGAGCGTTTCCACTAAGCGGGCCCAATCTGCCGACGCAGCGGACAATCATCCGGATCTACGCTACAGTACTATCTTAGACGGCGATGCCTTCGCAGCCAAGCTGGTAATGGATGGAACAGGATCGGTGTCGCTGTATTTACCAATGGTCATGGTATCCATTCCTGTGCGGCAAGCGGTCACGCTGACTGCTGTCTCGGACGCGACGATTTTGGAAGGACGTCCCTCTTTGAACTTCGGGGACACCGACAACATGTGGGTGGGTTATGATGATAAGTCAGATCCGGACGGAAAAATTGCACGCGGTCTGATCAAATTCGATGTGAGCCATTTACCGCACGGTGCGCATGTCCAGGAAGCCACGTTGCGGATTTACTACAAAGGGTATTGGGATTTCCCTGGCTATGTCGATACGATTACAGCCTACCAGGCTCGGGGACATTGGCAAGAGATGCATGTCACCTGGCAGAACAAGCCCGGCTTTGGCAATAGATATGGCCGTGTACGCATAACGGCCGATAACAATTGGGGCTGGCGGCAGCTGAGTGTGACAGACCTTGTGCAAAGTTGGTTAGATGGCTCCATCGAGAATGATGGTGTAATGCTGCGCGGGGAGGAGGCGTCAGGTACCAATTCATCCCGGCGTTCATTTTATACACGTGAAGGTAAACATCCACCGCAGTTGGTCATCCAGTTTACTGGTCTGGCAACCATGCAGAACAGGTAACCCGTTGGACCGGGCATGAGCACAATGGGGAATAGCATGACGCAACGCTTTAGTTTGTCCAGCCTCGGGGGAGGATTGGGGCGTTGAGATTGCTGTCAAGTCCTTGTCAAGTCCTACAATGTGTTTACGACGAGATTACGCATTATCCCCTGATCAGGAGGTCGGCGGTTGTAGCGCCCATTCTCCTCCTGATCCACGAACGGGATCACCTGCTGGTTAAGCCGTGGCCGCGGGCTTATCCTATGTCCGCTTTGACTACTATTCCTTTATTGTCAGGTGAGGTTGCGACCCCCCTCGTCCCCGTATGGATCGAGGAAAAGACCGGAGGATGCTACTTTCCCGGCCTTTTTTGCGCGCCAGGTGGGATGATTTCCCCGAAAACAGGCTCTTTTTGCCTCGCTTGGGGTTCACAGAAGCAGATCGCGGGTTCGATGCTCCAGGTAGATGTAATCTCGCGCTGTAGTGACCGCAGACAGAATTCCCCGAGACGAGCTATGGCCGGTAAACATAGTTTGCTCGTGAAACGCAACGGCTATGCCTGGCTCTACTGAAAAAAGGTCTGAAAAATTCGCGAATTTTTGCGGATTTTGCTAAACTCAGTACTTCACGATTTGGCGTAATAGCCAAGGGTAGAAATTTCAGAAAGTCCTGTTAAGTGGTTGAATAGAGGTATCTAAAACTCAACAACTACTCAACAGGACGGTACTATGATACAGCAACAAGCGTTAACAGCCCAAGATATTCGTGAGACCATGCAAGCTGTCACTCAGGAGCACTTGTCGTTGAAAGCAAATGGTTATGTCGTTACCAGTGCAATGCTTTTTGATGTTCTCATGAAAGCAGCAAGCGAAAACATCAGTATCGACGCAGCGTGTCGAGACCTGGAGCATAGCGCCAGTAGCAACAGGATACGAGAATTGCTGAATGAGCAGTTAAACGCCGAACAATTGCACCGGTATGAAGATGAGATCAATGCGGCCTTGGCAGCTCGATTGCCGAAACAGGTGTTCATGTATCGAGTGGAGGCAGCCATTGATGAACATGATGAGCCGTACTACGGCAAGGCAACCAGATTAGAGCCATACGTAATCCGTAGCAAGGCGAAAGCTGGCACGACCCGATTCTTTCGTATCATTAGCCTCTATGTGATTTATCGTCAAATGCGCTTGACCATTGCGGTGGCCTTCGTTCGGCCAGAAGACAAGACCGTGGACATTGTGCGACATCTTCTCCAACGTGCCCACACGCTTAATTTTCAAATCAGCGTGCTTTATTTGGATCGTGGTTTCTGCTCTGGCGCAATTATCTCCTATCTCCAGGAAATCAAACAACCGGCCATTCTTGCCTGCACCATCCGAGGCAAAAAGGGCGGCACTCGCCAACTCTGCCGGGGGCGCAAGAGCTATCGCACCCGCTACACCTTCACGGATGGCACAACCGTCGATATGGCTGTCGTGGCGACCCTTGTCTCGGGTAAGGACAAGAAACGATGAAGGAAATGGTTACTTTTCGCGGTTATTGGGCTTGACTGGAAGCCCAAGACCATCTATCGACGCTATCGTTCTCGGTTTGGCATTGAAACTTCCTACCGCATCTTGCGTCGAGTGCGGGTCAAGACAACTTCACGCAATCCGGCCTTACGCTTCTTTTTACTTGGCTTTGCATTGCTCTTGGTTAACATCTGGGCTTTTCTGCGTTGGTTCGTGGCTCGCATACCGGGCCGTGGTCCACATCGCGTAAAGCCCACTCACTTCCAATTTCAGTTATTCGTTTCAATGCTGAGACGAGCCATTGAACAACTTTACGGAGTCGTCATGGTCGTTCCAATAGCAGACCAATCTTTGAAATCGTGAACTACTGAAACTGTGGATAAAAGATAGCGATGTGCTATCAATGAGTTAGCCAAGCCTTTTATAAGAGAGAACGAGTATGTTTCGAAAGAATGAGCAACGTCAAAAGAGTTTATTCGGTCCAGAAACAATTCTGAATCCGCGGCTGCTGGCACAATTGCAGGCATCCTGGGCACGTACTTTCCGAGAGGAGGCGTTTGAACGGATTAAAGAGGATTCATTTGCACCGCTGTATAGCGAGAAAGATTCGCGGCCGAATGCGCCAGTGAATGTACTGGTAGCCTTCGATATCATCAAAGCAGGGCAAGGGTGGACCGACGAGGAGTTATAGTTATATGAGGGGTTGTGTTTTGATGTGCGCTTGCGCTATGCGGTGGGGATTGAGGATATAGGGGTCGAGTTGCCGTTCACATTGCGGACCCTATACAACTTTCGATCTCGGGTGCGAGCGTACGAAAAGCGCGAAGGGGTGAATCTGTATGAGAAGGTATTTGAACAGGTCACAGATGAGCAACTGGAACGATATCGAGTGGCTGCGGGACTGCAACGGATGGATAGCACGCAGGTATTGAGCAATGTGGCGCAAAGTGGGCGACTGGCATTGCTCATTAGCGTTTTACAACAAGGGATAAAAGGGCTGGGTGAGGAAAATTGACAGACATGGCGTGAAAAGGCAAAGATTTATTGAGGGAAACGTCCCCATGAGATTGTATTTGGTGTCAAGCAAGAGGAGATGGATGCTCATTTTCGGGCGTTGGGGGAGTTGTTGGTAGCCTTACGAGATGCCTTGGAAGCAGACAGTGTAGCTTATACTCTGGTAGAGCGAGTGCTGAAGGAGCAATACAAAGAGGAAGCGGGCATCTGGGTGTTGCGTCCGGTCAGAGAGGTCTCTGCGGATAGTTTACAATCGCCACATGATGTGGAAGCGACCTTTCGAGTTAAGAACGGGCATGCTTATCCTGGCGGCTATGTGGTGAATGTCAGCGAGACATGCGATGCCGAGAATGCGTTACAACTGATTACCGACATTCAGGTGGCGCCTAACGTCACAGACGACGGGGAACTTCTTCGCCAATCGGTTGATAAGCAGTTGGAACGAGGCTTGGAGGTTAAAAATATTGTGACGGACGGTGGCTATAATGGACCAGACACGGAAGAATTCTGTAAAAAGAATGATATCACGCATCGTCCGACCAATATACGGGGCGGAAAGTCTGCCAAGGACCGCTTGGGTTGGGAGATGTACCAGTGGCAATTGAATAAGGAAGGCATACCCGTGGCCGTGGTCTGTCCACGTGGACAAAAAGGGCAGATACGGCCGGGAAGAAAGGAAGAGCGTTGGTTGGTGCGTTTTGCTGATGCATCCACGTGCCAGACTTGCCCGTTGCTGGATCAATGTCGGGTTGTATTGCAAAAGCAAAATGGGCCGGCCATGCGTGTGACGACTCGCTCTATTCAGGTCGCCCTTCTACGACAGCGATTATGTCCGGAGGATCGTTCGTTGCGGTCGCCCGTTGAAGCCACTGTACGTTCTCTGAAATGGGGGTTGCGCAAGGATAAGCTGCCGGTACGCGGCCAGGTTGCAGCAGTCATGTACTTCACAACTGTGGCATTGATGGTCAATCTGCGTCGTATTCATGCTTATCTGGTCGAGTCAGAAGGTTTTTCCGACACAACGGCTGCATTCGTGACGTTATTTTATTGGCTTTTGGCAAAAATACGCCTGCTGCAAAGGCGTCAGACAAATTCCGTCGCGATTCCAGGCCCAAGAGCATATTTCCGTTTCTTTTTTGAGTCCGTTGCTCTCTCACTCTTTTCTCCAGCAACGGAAATGTTATAGTACTTTTTTTTCGGGGAAGCCTTATTTAGTTCATGGAATTTGCTCATGATTCTCTCTTTAAGCTTTCTCCCTCATAGACGACGTTACGCTGGCATTCCAGGCAAAGGCTAAATAGGCTTATAGAACATAGGGGGTTTTGGACGGATACCGCAAATGCCATATAATGCGGCGGCGGGAGCAGGCCGCCGTCCCTGCTTCTGCAAAGCAATCCTGAGAGTGGATAGCACTTGAAACGGGAGGTATTACCATGGATGCCATGCTTGTAGCCGACGATCTCGATGAGAGATCGGTCCTTTCCGTTATATTGCAGCGAGCCGGCCTTGCCGTTACCACAGGAAAAGACCTGGATGTTTCCATGCGGAGCTGGTCAGAACGTCCGGCTGATCTTTTATTGTTAGCAGTGGATGAAAAGCATGATCCTATGTCCTGTGTGCGTAGGGTGCGAGTGGATATCAGCGCCTTACTGATTCTTGTTGTGGATCCTGTGCCGGAGGGAATGCTGGCAGGCTTGTTGGAAAAAGGCGCGGATATGATCGTTACCCGACCATTTGGAGTCCGCTTATTCATCGCTCGAATTCGTGCCCTTTTGCGTCGCGCCGGGAGCATCCCTATTTTCAGCATCCCTACCCTCAGCATTGCCGGTCTTACCCTCGACCCATCTACACGCACAGTTCGAGTCGGTGAACAGGCACCAAAGCGTTTAACCCACCTCGAATTCCGTCTCCTCTACACTTTGATGATCAACCGTGACCAAGTCTTGCCTGTAGACGCGATCGTGGAACATGTTTGGGAGTACACAGATACGGGCAGCCGTGACCTGGTGAGGGGGCTGATCAATCGTCTCAGGAACAAAATAGAAGAAGACCCTCGTGCTCCTCGGTACATTCTGACCGTTCCGGGTGTTGGATATACACTTAGCCAGCAGGAAGAATAACAGATGAACGTTCATGGGAAGCGTAAGAAGACAGATCTGCGTGGCAGGGTTTTCAACATCTCATGGTTCTATAGCATAGTTCCCCAAAAACTCGGTGAGGGTGCAACTTCTACATTAATACCTTTGTTCATTGCCCAGGTTCTTGGGGGTGGTGTCGCCGATGTGGGGGAAGTATCGGCTGCCGCAGCTCTGGCTGCTGTACCAGGGTCCGTTTTTTGGGGTAATGCCTCGGACAAAGTAAAACGACGCAAGCCTTTCTTGCTTCTGGGGTTTTTAGGCTTTTCTCTTTCCCTCGTGCTAATTGGCATGGCGCACAGTATACGAGTCGTGTTAGTAGCCGGTATGGTGGGAAGTTTGTTGAGTTCGGCAATTGGGCCGGTGGCAACAGCATTGGTAGTGGATACGACGCCTGGTGAAAAGCTCCCTGAAGCGTTTGGTTCTTTCAGTCGGATTGGAGGTTGGAGCTTTGTAGGCGGGTTGCTGGTAGGTACCTTGTGGCTCAGATTCTTTCCTCTTCAATGGGGGAATGCTGCATCTATACGCAGCTTGTTCGTTCTGGCGGCTTTAGTGGCCTCCGTCAGCATATTTCTGGCACAATTGTGGACCAGTGAGCCGATCGCCGTCCACGATAGGAGGCGGCTATCACCGTCCAGAGTTGGCAAGGCAGCGATTGTAGTTGTAGAAAGAGCATTACTGACTCTACTGCAAAAAGGTTCACCGCCGAGAGCACAGAGGACGCAGAGAGATAACGAATATTCTCCTTTGAAAATCAATTGACGCAGCGGCGCAAAGGCGCAGAGCGTCT
>WFQU01000007.1 GCA_015486845.1 Anaerolineae bacterium
ACCTTGACGTACCCCGCCGCCGTACCGGAATCGAGGCTTTAGCCGGTGGTAGACCCACCAACCCGCCTAAAGGCTGCCTCGCCCGGCGATTAGAAATCGCTGCCACAACTGCGAAACCTGCCTGCGCAGGTTGCATGCTAATCGCCGTAGGGCGATTTCGCAGACGTGGCCGTGACTTTTAGTCGCTGGGCCCAAGTACCGCCATTGTCCGGCGTAAAATACAAAAATAGCCCTGGAAGTCCAGGGCAACAGGATGATCCATCCAGTAAAAGCGACTTTTTTACGACCGCTTTTGCCATCGCCAGCCGGAAAGAAACGCTAAGCAACTGATGATCACAGCTGAAGTCAAACAATAAACGCACAAAGCGTGGATGACAAAAAACTCCACGTAAGTCAAGTAAAAGGAGTATAACATACCGGCAAAAGCAATAGCAAAAACGCCTAATTTCATCCACGAAGCGGCATCCGCATCGGCATGTGGCCAGGCAACTTCCAGAATTAAGATTGCCACATAAGCTAACAATCCCAAAATGGCGATCGGCACGCCACGAATGGAAGCAAACCGGCTAGCTTGTACGGTGGCACAGTCGAACGGGCCACCGCAAAAGGCGTTCATGTGGCTCAAGTCCACGTACGTCAAATAGCCGGCCACGATGATACCAGCCAGCGACAATAGAATCAACACTATGCGCGATGATCGACAAGATGGTACAACCACGTCTCGATAATCTACGTTTACATTACGTGTTTTCGATATCATGCGCTGCCTTCTTTTCTTGGCGATGCTGCTTGAAGTCCTGGCGCACCATTTCCTCAGTGACGGTTCCTTTCCGTTGGCAACCTATTGTTGCCGAAGCGTCATAAGCCGCCAAGAGGTAATTGTGTAACTGATCCCAAAATTTCCGACTAAAACCCACCTTCATCTACGTGACTCCATACAGTGAAAATAAGCCACAGATTACACAGATTAGATCCACTAAAAATCCATGTAATCTGTGCTGGCCTTTTTATTTCAGCTTGTCCAGGATAGAAAATAGGTCCGAAATAACAACTATCCCCGTTTTTTTAATTCGGCAGTCAGTGCTGGTACGTATGTAAACAGATCCCCCACGATGCCATAATTCGCCACCTGGAAAATAGGCGCATCAGGATCTTTATTGATAGCGACAATAACTTTGCTGGAGCCCATGCCGGCCAAATGCTGAATAGCCCCGCTAATGCCATTAGCGATATACAAATCAGGACGCACCGTTTTGCCCGTTTGCCCCACCTGGTGATCGTACGGAATCCAGCCTGCATCCACGGCAGCCCGAGAAGCGCCAACAGCAGCCCCCAAAACCGCTGCCAGTTCGCGGATAGGCGCAAAGCCTTCCGGACCTTTGACGCCGCGCCCGCCGGAAACAACGATATTAGCATCGGTCAAGCTCACTTCGCCGCTTTCTTTCTCACTTACTCCCTCGACAACACTTTTCGCTGCACCTTCCGCAACGGCAGCGTCTCCACTGATCAGCTCGCCTTGCTTACCGCCGTCCTTCTCCGGTAGCGAGAAAGAACGCCCGCGCACCGAAGCGACTTGGACGTCACTATGGAAAGTAACATCGGCCAAAATATTGCCAGTGTACACTTCGCGACGAGCAACCAGCTTGCCATCAACCAACGACAAACCTGTCGCGTCAGGGGCAATCCCCCAGCCGTTCAGCGTGGCCACGTAAGCGGCTAAATCGCGCCCGCGGGTCGTCCCGCCTGCCAAAACGATGGTCGCGCCGGCCGTTTTAGCGGCATCGCTGACGACCTTAGCATACGGTTCTACCCGGAAATCAGCCAACTCAGCGCTCTCATACGCGTATACCTTGTCGGCGCCGTACGCAAACGCTTCCTGGGCAACCGCTGCTACATTATCGCCCGCCACGACAGCCGCTAAAGTGCCATCCAAAGCGCCGGCAAATTCTTTCGCTTTGCCCAGAACTTCCCAGGAAACATTTGGCACGTGCCCTTTATACTGTTCGATCCACACGAGTACGCTCATAATTATTCCTCCCTCAGATGACTTTCTCGGCCATCAAGGCATCAACAAGCTTAGTCACTTTTTCTTCGACCGTTTCGCCTTCCATCAGGACCACACTGCCCTCGCGAGCTGGTGGCTTGCTCAAATTACCCCAGGCCACTTTCGCCCCAGCTGCACCAACGCTGCCCGCATTAATGCCCAACGCCGCTGCATCCCAAACATCGAATTTGGCGCGGGAGGCTTTGCGGATCCCCATGAAACTAGCATAACGCGGCTCGTTGATCTCTTTCACCGGTGCGATCACTACCGGCAGATCGGCCGTGACTTTCTCCCGGCCTTCTTCCACTAAGCGTTCCACCGTGATTTTGCCATCGCCAATGGCCACGATTTTCGCCACCTGGCTGAGCAGCGCCGCACCCAACGCACTGGCCAGTGCCACCGGCACCAACGCGCCATTGCCGTCCACGGTGGTCTTCCCGGTGAGGACTACATCGTAATCTCCTTCTTTGCGCACCGCCGCGGCCAGAATACGACCGATAGCCAGCGCATCGCTGCCGGCGAAGGCGTCGTCCCAGACGCGTACCCCTTTCGGCACGCCCATGGCCACGGCGCTCTTCAAGGCGCCCTCGGTCCCGGCCGGCCCCACGGTGATGGCCAATACACTGCCGCCCTGTTTCTCTTTCAGGCGCAGCCCCTCTTCAATAGCATACTCATCCCAGGGATTAGTAATCAGTTCTAAACCCTGATTACCGGATTCCGCCTGGTCAACTGTGACCTTGGGAAGTTCCGCCGTGTCCGGCGATTGTGTAACACAGACGATGTATTTCAACTTACGCCTCCTTTCATGTAACACATAATGCATCCTTTATTTTCACGGAGCGTGCCGCCTAAATAGCAGCACACTTTTCGGTCTTACCCTTCTTCGCCCCACGCTTCGGGGTCGTAAGCCGGCAATTCACAGCGCAGCGGTTTATCATGACGATAGCCCAACGCATACTGCGCTTGCAACAACTGATGAATCTGCGTGGTTCCTTCGTAAATGACGGCACCTTTGGAATTGCGCAAATAGCGCTCCACTTGATATTCCGAGGAAAAGCCGTACGCACCGTGGACTTGCACCGCGTCAGAAGATGCCGCAAACGCGGCCTCAGTAGCAAACCATTTAGCCATGGAGGTTTCTTTGGTATTGCGAATGCCTTGGTTCTTCAGCCAACCGACGCGTTGCCAGAGCAAACCGGCAATGTCGTAATTCAGCGCCATTTTAGCTATCAACTGTTGCACCAATTGAAACTGACCGATCTTCTGACCAAACGCTTCCCGCTCGTTAGCGTAATGGACGGCTGCTTCCATGACGGCCCTAATCGTCCCAGCAGCGCCGGCCGCCACCGTGTAGCGGGCGTCATCCAAAGCACTCATGGCGATTTTGAACCCTTCCCCCTCCTGCCCGATGAGGTTTTCTTTGGGAACCCGTACATCGTCCATGGCAATCCAGCCTGTGTTGCTGGCGTGCACACCCATTTTATCCTCAATCGTGCCGGTAGTGAGTCCTTCCATGCCTCGTTCCAGCATGAAAGCGGAAATGCCCCGGTGGCGCTGGCTCGGATCAGTTTTTGCGAAAACCAGCAAATAATCGGCCACATCGGCTAAGGTAATCCACATCTTCTCGCCATTCAGGATGTAGTCATCACCATCTTTACGAGCGGTAGAACGCAGGCCAGCCACATCAGAACCCGCTGCCGGCTCAGTGAGACCGTAACAACCAATTTTCTCGCCGGTGGCCAACGGCACCAAAAAGCGTTGTTTTTGCTCCTCGCTGGCCCACTGCAACAAGGCTAAGCTGTTCAACGCCAAATGCACGGCAATAGTTTCTCGAACGGATGCATCAGCCCATTCTAATTCCTCGGACACAATGCCCAAAGAAATGTAGTCCATACCGGCACCGCCATAACGCACGGGGATGCAAATGCCTAAAATACCTAATTCTGCCATGCGGGGTAATAGGAAACGGGGATATTTATGATTGCTGTCGTATTCATTGATAACAGGACGAATCTCTTTAGCAGCAAAATCATGCACCATTTTACGCACCATATCGTGCTCTTCGGTGAACGCGAAATCCATCGTCTTTCTCCTTTTTAGTACCCAAGTTAATCTGTTTGCCCGAAATTTCACAAAGATTATACCAAATTTGTATAGCCACGTGCAAAATATGCTGCGTTCAATGATGGGCAACCCGGTTCTCAGCCCCGCAATTGAAACCGCCGCTACATTTGCCAAGCCGCCCGGCAGCACACTCCAAAAGTCCTGTCGGCGAGGTATGCCTTGCCAACAAAGCTGGAGTGATGTATCATTATCTTCGGGAATCATCCTACGACGTAGCTTATTGTCCGCGGCAAACTCGTTTTTCGTAACACAAAGGAGTGTGACGAATGCCTGATCTGAACCTTTCTACCAACGTGAAAATCCACTACTCGGACCCGAACCCGCACGGGACGCAGGTGGTGCTGCTCTTGCATGGCCTCGGCGTCACCGGGGAATCGTGGTCTTTGCAGTTCTCGGCGCTGATCAAAGCCGGCCTGCGCCCCATCGCGCCGGATTTACGCGGCTTCGGCCAATCTTCCTACCCCGGCGGCGCCGGACGCATCACCACCTTTGCCGGAGACATGGCCGCTTTGCTGCAACAACTGGATATCGCGCCGGCGCATGTGATCGGCATCTCGTTGGGCGGTACCGTTGCCCTGCAATTAGCGATAGACCACCCCGAACTGGTACGCAAACTGGTTCTGGTAAATACATTTGCCCGGCTGCAACCGAAAGGGATCAGCGGCTATCTCTATTTCGGCCTGCGCATGTTCATGGTGCACACCTTGGGCATGCCCGCCCAGGCACGAGCTGTGGCCAGACACATGTTTCCCAAGCCGGAACAGGAGTCATCCCGAGCCGATCTGATCCGCCAGGTTTCCCAGGCCAATCCCAAAGCTTACCGGGCCACCATGCGGGCTTTGGCCCGTTTCAATGTGGAGGATCGCCTCGGCACACTCTCCCCCCCCACCCTGGTCATCACCGGCGGCGAGGACAGCACTGTCGATCCGGGGAGCCAGAAAGTGTTGGTGGAGCGCATTCCCAACGCGAAACAGGAAATCATCCCCGGCGCCGGGCACGCTGTCATCGTCGACGCGCCGGAAATATTCAACCGTCTTGTGCTCGATTTCATCACTCAATAACCATGCCGCGATTTTCCCGGCAGATGAGAAAGGAGATTGATCATGTCAGGTAAAATTTCTGGCCCGAGGGTCGTTCATCCGCCCCGAGGCACAACGCTACACTGCAAAGGATGGCAGCAAGAAGCTGCTTACCGGATGATCCAACACAATTTAGACCCGGAAGTGGCCGGCGATCCGGAGCATTTGATCGTTTACGGTGGCCGGGGGAAAGCAGCCCGTAATTGGGAAGCTTTCGACGCGATCCTGCGCACGCTGGAGGAACTGGAAAACAACGAAACGCTGCTGATCCAGTCCGGCAAGCCGGTGGCGGTTTTCAAGACCCACCCGGATGCCCCGCGCGTTCTCATCGCCAACTCCAACCTGGTGCCGAAATGGGCCACCTGGGAGGTTTTTGACGCATTGGAGAAGAAAGGGCTGATCATGTATGGCCAGATGACCGCCGGTTCCTGGATTTACATCGGCACCCAGGGCATCCTCCAGGGCACGTACGAGACCTTGGGTGCGGCGGCCAGCAAAGAGGGGTGGCCCAGTCTGAAAGGAAAATTCGTCCTCACTGCCGGCCTCGGCGAAATGGGCGGCGCCCAGCCGTTGGCCATCGCCATGAACGACGGTGTGGGCCTCATCGTGGAGGTCGATCCGCGCCGGGCGCAGCGGCGGTTGGAAACGCGTTACGTAGACGAAGTGGTGACCGATTTGGACGAAGCACTGCGCAAAGTGTCCGAGCGCCAGGCTAAGGGGGACGGCTGGTCCATCGGTCTCATCGGCAACGCGGCGGACGTCTACCCGGAATTGGTGCGGCGCGGCGTCACACCGGATATAGTCACCGACCAAACACCAGCCCATGATCCGGAGATGTACGTGCCCAGCGGTATCAGCGCCGTCGAAGCGGAGACGTTGCGCCATACCGACCGGGATCATTACATCCAGATGGCGAAAGCCTCCATGGTGAAGCACGTTCAAGCCATTTTGGCCATGCAGAAACGGGGCGCAGTAGCGTTCGATTACGGCAACAACCTGCGCCAGGAAGCATACGACATGGGCGTGAAGGATGCTTTCGCCTATCCCGGCTTCGTGCCGGCCTACATCCGGCCCCTTTTCTGCGAGGGGAAAGGGCCGTTCCGCTGGGTGGCACTCTCCGGCGATCCCGAGGACATCTACGTCACCGACCGGATCATCATGGACCTCTTCCCGGAGGACGAGCATTTGGTGCGCTGGATCAAAATGGCGGAGAAACGGGTCGCGTGGCAAGGCTTGCCCTCCCGTATCTGCTGGTTAGGCTACGGCGACCGGGCGAAAGCGGGGTTAGCATTCAACGAAGCAGTGGCCCGCGGCGAAGTCAAAGCGCCCATCGTCATCGGCCGTGATCATTTGGACGCCGGTTCCGTGGCCTCACCCAACCGGGAAACAGAAGCAATGCAGGACGGCTCCGACGCCATCGCCGATTGGCCAGTGCTGAATGCGCTGCTCAACGCCGTGGGCGGCGCGACTTGGATCAGCTTCCACCACGGCGGCGGCGTAGGCATGGGCTACAGCTTGCACGCCGGCATGGTGATCCTCGCCGACGGCACGCCGGAAGCCGCCAAGCGACTGCAACGGGTACTGACCACGGACCCGGGGCTGGGCGTCGTGCGCCACGCCGATGCGGGTTATCCAGCCGCGATCCAATTCGCTCGGGAACACGGCATCAAAATTCCGATGCTGGGCCGCTAACAATTCGACCTTCTGCTTGCTTTCCCGAGTCGCGGCATAGGTTTGTCACCGCCGGGGAAGCAAGCGCCTCGCGCTGTTCGTTCCGCCCAATGGCGCAGATGACGTGATTATGGTAAAACAGGAACAGTTCTCGTGATGAGAACGTCCAAGGAGACAGAAATTCACGTCAGGATGCGATAAATTATTCCCCCCGGGATAGATCAATGGAACGAAACAGAACGCTCATTTGGATCAGTAGTTTTCTCGTCGGATTTTTAGTGACCTTAGCCGTGCTGCTGCTTATTCTAGGCGGCGCGGCGCTGGCTTATGGCAATTTGACACGCGAATTGCCCAAGCCAGATAAATTGATGCAAAAAGTGGCAGCAAGCTTCGTCAGCGGCAGGATCTACGACCGCCACGGCCAAGTGCTCAGCGAGACGTTCGACCCAAACTTAGGCCGGCGAGAGATCGTGCCGCTCAAAGCAATTTCGCCTTACCTCATTGCCGCCACCATCGCCACCGAGGATGCCAATTTCTACCAACATCCCGGCTTTGACCCCATGGGCATCGCGCGCGTGTTCTGGCAGGCCGCCCACAACCAGCGTTTCGTCAGCGGCGGTAGCACCATCACCCAGCAATTGGTGAAAAATGTGCTCCTCTCGCCGGAGCGCACCTGGCAACGGAAACTCAAAGAAATCGTCTTGGCCATCGAAATCAATCGGCGCTACAAAAAAGAGACGATCCTGGAAATATATCTGAACCAAATTTATTACGGCAACCACGCTTACGGCATCGAATCCGCCGCCGAGACCTATTTTGGCAAAAAGGCGGCGGACTTGACACTGGCAGAAGCAGCTTTGCTGGCCGGCCTGCCGCAAGCACCTTCGTATTACGATCCTTACACCAATCCACGGCGCGCCAAAGCACGCCAAGAAACCGTGTTGAATTTGATGGTTCGGCACGGCTACTTGACACAAAAGGAGGCGACTGCGGCGGCAACCGAGAAAATCACGTATGTGCAACCGAAATATGATTTCCAGGCACCACATTTCGTACTCTACGTGCGCCAGCTATTAGAAAAAGATCCGGATATCGGCCCAGAATTGTTGGACCGCGGCGGTTTGCAAATTTATACCACTTTAGACCTGGATTTGCAGAAAAAAGTGCAGAAAATCGCCCAGGAGCGGATTGCCAAATTGGCCGGCCACAACGTGAACAACGCCGCGGTGGTGGTCTTGCAGCCCAAAACCGGCGAAATCCTAGTCATGTTAGGCAGCGTGGATTACCGCAACGCCGATATCGACGGCCAGATCAACATGGCACTGGTGCCCCGGCAGCCCGGCTCTTCCATCAAGCCCATCACCTATTTAGCTAATTTCGCCCTAAAAAAGGATTACTGGACGCCGGCCACGCCAATTTTGGATGTCAAAACCGAATTCCCGGACGGCCAAGGAAAACCGCCTTACGTGCCGGTAGATTACGATCGCAAAGAACACGGCATCGTGACCGCTCGCGCCGCCTTGGCCAATTCGTATAACATTCCGGCAGTGAAAGCGCTGCAACACATCGGCATCCCCGCGTTCCTGCGCCTGGCCAAGAAAATGGGCATCACAACACTGACTCGCCCAGACTACGGTCTTTCCCTGACGCTGGGCGGCGGCGAAGTGCCCCTGACCCAAATGGTCGGTGCGTTTTCGGTGTTGGCCAACGACGGCATTTACCGACAACCCATCGCCATAGAGTGCATCCGCGACCAAAGCGGCCGCTTGCTCAAAGTCTACAGCCAGCACCCCACCAATCCAGCTTGCACGAAACAAGGGGAGAAGCCGACCGTGAGCTGGTTGGGCCGTCGGAATATGGCTGTGCCACCCCGCCGCGTGGTCGATCCACAGTACGTCTATTTAATCACGTCTATCCTCAGCGACAACAAAGCCCGGCTGCCCGCCTTCGGCGTCCACAATCCCCTCTACTTGGGACCAGATCACCCGGCCGCGGCCAAAACCGGCACAACGAATGACTTTCGGGACAACTGGACTTTAGGCTACACACCCAATCTCGTCGTTGGCGTTTGGGTCGGCAACGCTGATTATTCTACCATGAAACATATTTCCGGCGTCACAGGCGCCGGCCCTATCTGGCGTGACGTCATGTTGACCGCTTTAGGCAACAAGCCCACGGAGGATTTTGCCGTCCCGGTGGGGAAGAACGGTGCCCCATTGGTCGTGCAGAAGCCGGTCTGTCCGCCCAGCGGTATCGAGGCAGGGAACAGTTGTCCGGAAAGCCGGTTGGAATGGTTCGCCGTTGATCGGCTACCCCCATCGCCAAAAGAAAGCTGGTATCACAAAGTCACTTTGGACAAAGTGAGCGGCCAGTTGGCCGGCCCTGACTGCCCGGATTCGCTGAAAGAGAGTAAAACGATGCTGTTGGCCCCAGCGCCGTTCGAACAATGGCTACTCGACCACGACCCGGAAAACACGCCCGCCGCCAAACCGGCGCCGTTCATCACTTGGTTACACAGCCACAATGTGCATATTGCGAAAAAACTGCCCACGGAGATCAGCAAAGGTTGTTTCACGCCGAAGCTCGCGCTGACGGCGCCGGCCGAAGGGTCGGAAGTCAGCGGGTTAGTGACGCTGAGCGGGTCCATGGACGTTCCTTATTTCGCGTCCTACCGCCTGGAATACGGCGTTTCGGATAATCCCGGCGCTTACGGCCACATTGCCGGGCCCTTCCAGCACCCAATTCACAATGGTGTTTTGGGCATTTGGGACACCCGAATGCTGTCCAACGGCCCTTACACGCTGCGGTTAGTGGCACGGGACAAAGCAGGCAACGAATACGACACTAAAATACACGTCCAATTGAACCACTTGCTGGAAACGCCCACGGTCACCGTGACGCCCACCGCCACACCGACGGCCACCGCAACGGTAACATCGACGCCCTCCCCGACTGCGACGCCGACGGTGGCGCTGAAACCGCTGCCCACCGCCACACCGACAGCGCTGCCGACTTCCACGCCCACCGCCAAGCCGGCTTCAGCCGAGGCGATTATCGATAGCCCGGAGGCCAATGCGCTGTTAAACACTACTTTTGACGTGTACGGCCGTGTGAACGCTTTTCCTTTTGATCACTATACTGTTAGCGTGGCACAACGTCCCGCTAACGGCTGGACCGTTTTGGGGCGCGTAAATCAGCGCGTTATTCATGGCGCCCTGGCACAGGTTGATCCCTCATCTTGGCCGGACGGCGACTACCAATTGCGCTTGGCCGTGTTCTCCACCGATAGCAACACGCCAGTGGCTACAACTAGTGTGCCCGTCATTGTCGATCACACGCCGCCTACGGTGGCATGGCAGTCCCCCCACGACGGCGACAGTTTCAAAGCGGGCAAAGTCATGCTCACGGCAACTGTTTCCGATCCCAACGGCATAGACCAAGTGCGTTTTCGGGTGGATAGTCATGATTTAGGCAGCGCTACGCACGCGCCTTACCAAATTGGCTGGGTTGCCGAGGCCGGCAAGCACACTTTAGCCGTCTTGGCTTTGGACAAAGCGGGGAACTGGTCCGTTGCGCAGGAAATCCACGTGCAGGTGACTCCTTGAGCGAGGAAATTGATGTCGGTTGCGGAAGAGAAGCTATTGATCAGGAGCGATTTGCCTCAGATCGCGGAAGCCCGGCGCTGGTTCACTGCGCACGTCCGGGATGCTCACTGCGACGACAGTGCCATCCGTGAGATGGAAACGGCGTTGGGTGAAGCATTGGCCAACGTGGTCCGGCATGCCTATCGCGATCAGCCGAGCCAACCCATTGACATCACCTTAACCATTGACAGCGAAAAAATAAGCCTCGTCGTTTGTGATCAAGGGGAAGCATTCGCCGGTCGCCCTCAGCAGCCCGGCAGTTACGGCCTGATCCTGATGGAGCGGCTCACGGATGAGATGCATCGCTATGTGACAGCACGCGGTGACAACTGCTTGCGGATGGTTAAACACAGCTATTAGCCGGTTCGCTCGGCAGACTTCTCGCCCACCGGAGTACACGGGGAGCGAATTCCCGTACTACATTACAGAAAAGCCTCCTGAAGGAGACTGATAGGGCCGAACGCTTATTCGGCCGCCGGCGCGAGCGCCGGGCATCTCATGGCGACTGAAAGTCGCGCCGGCAATGGCCTGTGTGCATCCACAGGTTGCCTCACAAGGCAAGGTTTTGTTCCCAAAACAAATTTTAGTGTATAATATTGCTGGCTGGGCAAGATTAACAAACAGCAAATCTTGTCACAACCAAAACGGACGTTAGCCGGAAGGGCTATAACGTCCTTCACGCATCACAAAAGGAGATACACTATGGCAGATGCAATCGGCTTTCTAACCAGCTCTCTATTTATCATCATCGTCGTCATCGCGATTCTTACTTCGGCCATCAAGATTGTCCAGGAATACGAACGGGGCGTGATTTTCCGCTTAGGCAGGTTAGTAGGGCCCAAAGGGCCAGGCTTGTTCCTCATTATTCCCATCGTGGACCGCATGGTCAAAGTAGATTTGCGCGTCGTGACCTTAGACATTCCCGCCCAAGAAGTTATAACACGGGACAATGTAACCGTCAAAGTCAACGCTGTAGCCTATTTTAGCATCATTGATCCTTCTTCTGCCATTGTCAAAATAGCCAATTTCCGTTGGGCCACTTTACAGATTGCGCAAACCACTTTGCGTAATGTGATCGGCCAGTCGGAGTTAGATGAGTTGCTGGCTCACCGAGAGAAAATAAACCAGCAGTTAGCACAGATCATTGATGAAGCAACAGAACCGTGGGGCATCAAAGTATCGAGCGTAGAAGTCAAAGATGTCGAATTACCGGCGTCCATGCAGAAAGCGATGGCGCGCCAGGCGGAAGCAGAGCGCGAAAAACGGGCCAAAGTCATTCACGCCGAAGGCGAATTTCAGGCATCGCAACGCTTGGCCCAGGCAGCCAAAACGCTGGCCACGGAATCGGGCGCTATGCAATTGCGCTATCTGCAAACGCTAACGGAAATATCTTCTAACCAGGGTTCGACCATTGTCTTTCCAGTACCGTTGGATATGATGCAAACTTTTAATCATATTTTAGGCTCCAAAGAAGATTCTAAAAAAGAATGACCACCCGACAACCGATTTATGTTTCGGTTATCGGTAAAGGCCAACGGCCGGGCGATCCGCCTTTGCCGGAAAATACCGTCAATTTAGCCCGGGAGGTGGGGCGGCTGCTCGCAGAAGCCGGCGCGGTCATGGTCTGTGGCGGACTGGGTGGCGTGATGGAAGCTGCCGCCCAAGGTGTCGCCGCAGCCGGCGGCGTCAGCATCGGCATCCTGCCCGGCGAGCGTGCCCAAGCCAACTCGTACCTCACCTACGCGTTGGCCGGAGGCATCGGTTTCTTGCGGAATCACGTCGTCGTTAACAGCGGGAACGCTGTGATCATGATTGGTGGTGGTAATGGCACGCTACAAGAAGTAACCATCGCCCATGACGCCCATCGTCCTGTGGTGATCATGGCCGGTAGCGGCGGCTGGGCCGATCGAATCGTGCCGCTGCTTGCCGACGGCTACTTAGACGAGCGCCGGGAAACAGTGATCCGCGTCGGCTACACACCCCGAGAAGTCGTCGATATCGCTTTACAGCTTGCCAGGGAGATATCATGAGCCTATGGCCTGCCTGTGCAAACAGGCACACCACAGCGGATGAAAGTCGGCCGATAGCCGGTAGCCGTTCGCCGTTAGCGAAAATACAAGCGGACGTTGATGGAGCACTAATCGTGGAGCGCTGAAGTTGCGCCGATTAGGCCTGCGGCCAAGCGCCGACCTACGTGGTCGCGACGACGCCGACCTGCGTCGGCGTTCGGCGACACCGGCTAAAGCCTCGACGCCAGTACTGGGGAAAGTGCCGCACTTTTTTAGCGACGACATCTTCGGGATCATTTTTTGACCATTGCTTTTTATCTGCGTGCGCAGCCTGTGTTTATCTGCGTCCCAATTTATTTTCAGGGGAGACCCGCTAAAACACGGCGCTGGCCGGGCGCCAAATCTTTCTCAGGGAGAGATATTTTTGAAGATGAAACGTAAGTTCAATTTGTGGTTTTGGCCGTTTTTACTCTTGTTAATTGTTTTAGCTGCTGTTCTTTTCTGGTGGAAGCCGCGAACGCCATTATCAACACTGCACCCCGCTAACGAATACACTTTATACATCGAACCAGCAGCCGGCAAACAACCCATTTTAGACGCGTTGCACAGTGCCAAGAAAAGTGTACGCATCGTCGTTTACAATCTGACCGACGAAGATGTCATGAATGCCATGAAAGCATTAGTGAAGCAAGGTGTCTCTGTTAGGCTCATGATCGAAGACAATCCCTATGGCGGCAGCTCTCGCAACATCGACGTAGGCAACGAAATGATGGCGGCCGGCGTCAAAGTGAAATGGTCGCCGAAATATGTGCGCTATCTGCACGAAAAAAGTATCGTCGTGGACGACAAAGTGGCGTATATTATGACCGGCAACTTGACGACCTCCATGATGACCGCCAACCGGGAGTACATTTTGCGCACCACGAACCCGGCTGTCATCCACGAAATTGGTCGCGTTTTCGAAGGGGATTGGATCAGGAAGCCAGTCGATTTGAGCAATAGTGTATTAGTTTGGTCTCCTGATAACGCCCGGCCCCGGTTGCTTGCTTTCTTCCGACAGGCCAAAAAGTCCATTTGGTTGGAAGAGCAAAACTCCTCAGACCCGGATGTGCTGTTCGCGTTGAGCAAAGCGTGCAAGAACGGCGTTGACGTGCGGGTCATCACCAGCCCGCATTTCCCCATCGAGAGCGATTATGACGAGCCCGGCCGCAAACAGTTACGGGAAGCGGGCTGTCAGGTGCGCTACATCGATTCGCCGTATGTCCACGCGAAAGTGTTCGTTGTGGACGGAAAAATGGCGTTCGTCGGCTCCGAGAACCTGACCAGCAATTCTCTGGATAACAACCGGGAATTGGGCATCGCGCTGTACGAACCGGCCATCATCAAACAGATGCAGAAACAGTTTTTAGCCGATTGGGATAAAGGCCGGGAAGAAGCTATTCCCAAGAACGGCCTGGCCATTCCGGCCCAGGGCTATGTCGA
The DNA here is from genome assembly GCA_015486845.1 of Anaerolineae bacterium. Classification (GTDB taxonomy): domain Bacteria; phylum Chloroflexota; class Anaerolineae; order JAADDB01; family JAADDB01; genus WFQU01. Next base: position 14,054 of record WFQU01000007.1, read on the forward strand.
TTACCATGACGCCATGAAGTATCTGTATCGAGACGATGTGCCAGTCCGGCTGACGGTGCAGGCAATTTACAGGACCGATGCTGTAACCTGGCTCATGGGCGATAACGATCAGGATACGAATTTCAAGGTCGTGTTCTTCCCGCGGACGTATAGCCAATTTCCAGAAGAACCAGCCAAGTTCTTCAAAGGCAAGACCATCGAGGTGACCGGCCTCATCAAGATTTATCGCGGCTGGCCGGAAGTTATTGTAGACGACGCCAGCCAGATCAAAGTCGTAAACAAGTGAGAAAACAACTCAGCCCAACGACTATAACGCACAGCAACGTCTGCAAAATTGCCTTACCCAGGCAGGTTTCGCAATGGTAGCAGCAATTTCCAATCGCCAGACGAGGTAGGCTGATCAGTTGCTATGGGAGGCAAGATAGATCCGCCATTTCCGTCTTTTTGCGTCTCTGCGCCCTTGCGTTGAGCTTTTTAGTTCTGGTTTGTTCAGGTTAGGAAGGATTAAAATGTCGGACACACTATTCGATCTATCGGAAATCGGCCGCATCTTGACAGATGCTGGCTGGGATGTATCTATTCGTGACGAGGTTTCAGCCCGGCGGAGCAATGTGGCCGGCGTGTGGCAATTGTATGTGGACAAAGGCGGCCGGCTACGACTGCAAATTACTCGGGACACACAGCTACCACACAGCCAGCGCATCGAAAAGAAAGGCCATCAATACCGAGTGCTGCACGAAGGGCGCGAAATTATCAACATTTTTACAAACATGGATCGTATTTCTGATCTGCCAGAGATATTGCAGACTTTATCGCAATTAGCCGCTCACACTTAAGTCAAGGTGAACTGATGCCAGAAAATTCTCCTTCTGATTCGCCTGCCAGCGGGGAAAAGGCGAAGTTTCTCTGGCTTGCTATCGCTTTCATCATCGGCATGCTGCTGGGTGCCGGTGTGATGCACTTGTACCAACCACCCGCCGATACACCGCCACTAATCATTGCGACGGCCGCGCCGACCGTGACGCCGCGCCCTTCCGCTACGCCCGGCCCCATGCATGTTTATGCCAGTGGTGCCGTGCGCAATCCGGCGGTCTACCGCCTGCCGCCGGGGAGCCGTGCCGATGCTCTATTGAAAGCAGCCGGCGGTCCTACCAACAACGCGGACTTGCGCCATTTGAACTTGGCCGCCCCATTGCACGACGGACAGCAACTATACGTGCCCAGCGTGGACGATGTTTGCCCGCCCACTATTACCCTGGAAGCAGAAACCGGCAACGTAACCATTACGGAGATGACGCCAGGCACCATTTCCGGCGGCAAAGTCGATATTAATCACGCCAGCGCCGCGGAGTTAGCAAAGCTGCCCGGCGTGGGGCCGGCCATGGCGCAACGCATCATCGCCGCCCGGCCGTACAGCAAAATCGAGGATATCAAGCGGGTGCGGGGCATCGGCGATAAAACCTTCGCGAAGCTAAAACCGTACATCGTGACGAAATAAGCGGGTTGCAGCTTGTAATTAGTCAACAGAAGTTCAACTTCTTCGAGAAGTTGAACTTCTCGTCCTTTTGCGTCGGCGTGACTTTAGTCACCCCAAACTACGCGCCGGCGGAGAACGCTGGGGTTCACGCCAGCGATTGACCGCAGACATGCCGCAACCCGCATTGCCGGCAGCGACGGGGATTGTTGTGGCTGCGGGGGACATCGTCCCGACCAGCCGCGGCGCGCATGGCGTCCATGGTCGCCAGTAGTTGCGATCTGGCCGCCTCGTCGAATAGCACACGCACATCGCCGCCGGGCTCGCCGACATAATGAATAATGCCATACGGCGGTGTTTGCCCCATCCTTTCTTCCACTAACAAGCAATAAGCTAACAATTGTAAGCGATGGCTCGCATACGGTCGTCCATTCGCCGGCAAATGACTTGTTTTCACTTCCACCGGAATGAACATGTTGTCATGGTGAATCAGGTAATCCGGCTTGCCGGAGAGCCGGTAGCGCCGGCTACGCAACGGGTGATGCACTTTTTGCCAGGATGCAGTGTCCGCATAAACGACCTCTCCGGATGGCAAACCACTCGCACCCCGAATCCGTTTGGCCTGCCGTGACAGGAATCCGGCCAGCAAGAGCGACAGGATCACGCCGGTAATCAGCCAAACGGCGTTCACAGTACGCCTCCCCGGGCCATGGACCAGACCAGTATCAACAAGAGCAACAAAGCAATGAACAACACTACCCTCGCTGCCTGTTGATAGCGCTCCCCCCGGCGCACCGAATTTGCGTGCTGTTCATGTTCCTTGATACCGCGCTGAAAAGCAGCCTCGTTAGCCGGCGTTTCGCCACGCACATAGCGCAGCCACCAAGCGCGATGACAGTAAGCCCAATTGCCGATCTCGCTGGCCGAAAGCCAACCATCTTTGTTCATGAATAAGTGCCTCCCAAGCCAAACAAGCTGGAACAAAAATAAACACTGATTTCACGTAGATAAATCAGAAAGGATCAGCGAACATCAACGCTATCTGCGTCATCCGCGCCCAAAGTTTAGCCTGGGCAAGCCAGAACTCATAAGCTGCGCGCAGCAAGAGTAGCTCCATCAGGGACAGCGGCCGATCCACCAATCCTGGCAGGCGCGCGGGTCCATGGCGCTGCCGGTATCGCGGATGACGACCCTGATGGCCTGTCCGCGCGCCCGGCCCACGGGATCGCCCCCCTTGAGCGCCGGCAATTCGCTTCGCCCCGCCTCGTCCAGTTGGCGATAAAGCGACAGCAAAGTTGGCGCCACACAAAGCCCGTCCACGTACACCGTGTAGCCTTCCAGGTTGTCGTGCCGAGTATAATTGAGCGTAACCTGCTCCTCATCGGCGTAAACTACCAGTGCGTCGTAACCGTATTGAATGTCATAGCCGCCATCCGGCGCCCGAACGACCTCGCCGGGGGTGACCTCCAGATCGGCCATAGTCACCGGGAAGGTCGTGATGGGTGCGCCGTCCGAGTGATGCAACCTGTAGACCTGGACGAAAGTTGGCGTGCGTTCGTCGCCAAAAAGCGTGTAAAGCTGAGGCGGTGGCGTGGGGTCAGAAGCGCCGTTATACCGAACCAGTTCTTTGGGCGCATCGGCAACGTCGTAGCCCAACAACGCCAAGTTGTAGCCAGGATCCGTAGCCGCATCCGCCGGCGGCGGTATCCAGGGGTTGACGAACACGGGCAGGCTGCGATACTCGACGCCGGGGATGGCGGCGCACCCTGACGTAGCACGAATCACAAATGGCAAAAAAGTTTGTCGCTCGCTCGTGTGAGTGTGCGGTATAGCGGCGGCTTTAGAGACAGCTACTTTCTCTGCCTGGCAACCGCTTAAAAGAAAAGTCACCGCCACAGCCATCATTACGCCTATGGCCGCCACCCGTTGTAGCCATGGGCGGCGTTTGTTCGGTATTAGTCTGAGCACATGGGTTCCTCCGCCTGGAACAATTAGAAGTTCAACTTGTCGGACAAGTTGAACTTCTAAAGATGACGTCAAGGGACTTAGGCCGGCAGTAGCCGCAAGAACTTGCGTTTGCCGACTTTGAGCACGGCCGGCGTTTCCGCAGGGGCAATTTCCCGGCCTATCTCTCGAACAGGCTGATCGTTCAGCGACACGCCGCCTTGTTTGACGAGCCGCCGGGCTTCGCTTTTGCTTTTAGCGAAGCCGGCCGCCACGATGAGATCGACCACCGGCATGGCCTCGGCCAAGACTCGCTCCGGCATCTCGGTGGGCAGCTGTCGTTGCTGGAAAACCCGCTTGAATTGCGCTTCGGCTTCTCGTGCGGCCTCATCGCCGTGGAAAATCGCCACGATCTCCCGCGCCAGTTCCATCTTGATATCCCGGGGGTGGCGGCTGCCCGCGGCCAGCGCCTGCTCGATGGCGGCAATCTGATCCGGCAAATAGCGGGTGACCAGCTTGAAATAAAGCGGCATGACGTCATCCGGCAGGCTCATTACTTTGCCGTACATGTCGGCCGGCGCCAGATTGATGGCAATGTGGTTGCCCAGGCTCTTGGACATCTTGATCTCGCCATCCGTTCCCGGCAAAAGCGGCACAATCACCGCCACTTGCGGCTTCTGCCCCAACGCTTGTTGCAGCTTGCGGCCGGCGGTCATAATGTTAAAAATCTGGTCCGTGCCGCCCACCTGGACATCTGTTTCCAGCGCCACCGCGTCGTAGCCCTGCATCAGCGCGTAGAAAAATTCGTGCAACCAGATGGGATCGCCTTTGCTGTAGCGTTTAGCAAACGTATCCCGGGCCAGGAATTGCTGAACAGTAAAATTAGCAGCCAATTTGATAAGCTCACCGAAAGTCAACGGCGCCAGCCAGGTGTGATTATAACGGATTTCTGTTTTCTCCGGATCGAGAATCTTGAAAGCTTGCTCCGTGTAGGTCTTGGCGTTGGCCATCACTTCTTCCAAGGTCAGTTGCGGCCTCGTTTTGTCTTTGTCGCTGGGATCGCCAATGGTGCTGGTAAACGAGCCGATGAGGAACGTGCAGGTGTGGCCCAGTTCCTGGAATTGGCGTAATTTGCGCATGGGCACCGTGTGTCCCAAGTGCAAATCGGTGGTGCGCGGGTCGACACCCAAATACACGCGCAGCGGCTTGCCCGTCTCGGCCGACTCGATCAGCCGTGCTCGCAGCTCTTTTTCCATGTTGCGTTTTGTTTCGGCGTCGCCGTAATCGCATCCCTGCATCAGGTAAGCAACCTGTTCGTCAATGTTCATTTGTTTGATGTCTGCAGCCATCGTTCTCTCCTTTTCCTCGTGGTCTCTTCCTCTGCTCGTTGCAAATAATGTTCCCCATCGGTGTCAGCAGCCAACAAAAAAAGCGTGGCCACGCCACGCTGGGATCATTCATCATTAGAAAAAATACTTTCGTTAACCGGCGGCGCGGGATAAGCTTAGCGCGGGGCGTCTTCCGCCCCGGGGATACGAGTAAGCAAAATTGACCACCGTCATCGTTATCATGTATGTGCGCCTTATATGGAAACAAACCACGGTACTGCCTCTCCCCGTCGTATCGGGCTGGCGGTTAATGATCCAGTGCAAACGAACATTCTGCCGGCCGGGCCTCTATTTCACCAATTATTCGGGTTCATCTTACCGATAAAAAAGCGGTTTGTCAAAGCGGGCTGGTTTATTCCGCGGGAGTGACGTTGCCGCCCACAAGATTGACCAGCGCCTGCCGGATCTCGTCCACCTGTTCGTTCTCGGCCCACTGCCGCAGCACCGGCACCAAATTGTCATTTCCCTGTTCCCGCAGATTATCAATGACCATCGTCTTGATTTGGGAATGAATCCGTTGCAGCCTCGTCCAGGCCTCTTCCGGCACACCGTGTTCCGCCCAGTACTGCAGCCAATCCTGCACCCGCTGCGCCCAAATTTGCTTAATACGTTCCCATCCTTTGGCGTCAAAATAAGCCAGCAGCTTATCTTTTGACCCGTAAGCTAACTGCAGCCAGCCTTCTTGGATACAATAATCAACAATGCGCACAATCATATCATCCTGCAGGTGGCGGAGCGCCGCGTAGCTTTCCAAGCGATACCACTGGTTGAATAGCGTCCGGCCCCGGCGGGAACCTTTAAGGATGAAAACAATGTCTTTGCGCTCTAATTTTCCCGGCAGTGCGTCCACCGTCATCAAAACGGCGTCGATCTCTGTCTGGGACGGCGGTTCATCTATCGACCATAAGCGAACAGGGATATCTTGTTGTGCTTCACCCGGCATAATCGCCCCTCCGTGGTTCAGTGCTCGTGCAGTTGCTCATTACAAGTGTAGCACGAACCGGGGGGCTGATCAAATTCCTGTTTTGCTGGCCAGCACGAGATGCCCGGCGCTTTGCGCCGGCGGTTGAGCCGCGCCGAACAAACTGCACCCTGTGGCAGCAAAACCATTACTCGTAGCGTAGTGCTTCAATGGGACTCAATCCGGAAGCTTTGTTGGCAGGATAGATGCCAAAGAAAATGCCAATGGCCAACGAGAACCCCACGGCCAACAAAATGGATGATGTCGTCACCACAGCCGTCATCACCCCGGTCGTGTCCATGAGCCTGGCGATGGCGACGCCCAATAGAATGCCGATCAAGCCGCCGAGAGCGCTCAAAACCACCGCTTCCATCAAAAACTGCACCAAAATATCGCCTTTGCGGGCGCCCACCGCTTTGCGCAAGCCGATTTCCCGGGTGCGTTCCGTGACCGACACCAACATGATATTCATAATGCCGATACCACCCACCAGCAAAGAGATAGCTGCGATGGCCCCCAAGAAGAGCGTCATGGTCTCGGCCACACCACTGGCTGTAGCTAACAGATCGGCCTGATTGCGGATGCGGAAATCTTCCGTGTCCGCCGGGCTCAAATTATGGCGCGCCTTGAGTAGTGTCTCCACCTCACTTTGCATCGCATCCACTTGCGTTTCTGTTGGCGCTTTCAAAACGACACTGGTCACGATTAACTTTCCCTGCGGGTTGCGTCCTCTAAAAAGCTTCATTTGGGCTGTGGAGATAGGCACGAAAACAGAATCGTCCGCACTTCCAAAAATGGAGCCACCAGCTTCTTGGAGGACGCCCACCACCGTCAAGGTTGCTTTACGCCCACCGGCAGAAAATTTGATTTTTTGGCCGACCGGGTTTGAATCACTAAACAAATCCTGCGCCACTTGATAGCCCAAAACAGCCACCTTGGCTCGCCTTTTGACCGCTTCCTCAGTAATGAATGAGCCCTGCTGCACTTTCAAGTTGAAGACCTGTTGGTAGGCTGCGGTAATACCGGCAACGCTGGCATTCGTGTTTTGGCTGCCAAAGATAATTTGCCCAAACCTGCTGTATTCCGGCGCCACAAACTGTGCGTCGGGCACCGCCGATTTATTGGCCAAGGCTTGTGCATCGTCGTAAGTCAAAGTTTGGCTGCTGCCCGGCGCCCCGCGCACACCGCGTTCTCTGGGTGCACCGGGGTAAATCGTGATCAAATTAGTGCCGGCGCTGGTAATCCGCTGGGTTATGGAAGCCTGTGCCCCGGCACCGATGGAAAGCAGGGAAATCACCGCCGCCACGCCGATGATGACGCCTAACATGGTCAGCGCCGAGCGCATTTTGTTGACGATCAAGCTGTTCACGGCGTCCAGCACAATCTCCAGCCAATCTGCCAATAATGTCGTCATGCTCCGCTTCCTCCTGGACGCTCTAACTGTGCCTGGCTCGTGTCGCCGACCACCAAACCATCGTGCAAATGGATGATACGCTGCGCTTCGGCGCTAATTTGTTCGTCGTGGGTCACGATGATCAACGTGATCCGTTTCTCCCGATGCAAGGTCCGCAAAATTTCCATGACTTCCTCACCAGAATGCGAATCTAAGTTGCCGGTCGGCTCATCGGCCATGATAATCTGCGGATTGGTGACCAGCGCCCGGGCGATAGCGACCCGCTGTTGTTGCCCGCCGGATAGCTCCGCAGGCCGGTGTTTGGCGCGGTCGGCCAGGCCCACCGCCTCCAACGCTCTCATCGCCCGACTGCGTCGCTCGGCCAATGGTATCCTAGCCCCATCCCGGCTGTAGCGCAGCGGTAACATCACTTGCTTCAGGGCGCTGGTGCGCGGCAAAAGGTTGAAAGCCTGGAAGACAAAACCAATTTGGTGGTTGCGCACGACCGCCAGTTGACCGGCGCTCATGGTCCCCACTTCGACGCCGTTCAGCCGGTAGCTGCCGGCCGTGGGCTTATCAAGACAGCCAATAATGTGCATGAGCGTCGATTTGCCGGAACCGGACGGCCCCATGACAGAGACCCACTCCCCGGCTGCAATAGCCAGCGTAACCCCGCGCAGGGCGTGCACCTGGACTTCGCCCATCTGGTAGGTCTTAGCAATGTCCTTGAGCTCGATCACCTCAACGCCCCCTGCCAAAGAATCCAAACGGCGCAAACGATCCATTTTTATCTCGACTACTCTGATTGCCATTGCTACCGGTGGGAGTGGAAAGGGACGCCGTGCTCACCACATCACCCTCTTTGAGCCCGCTGAGAATTTCGGCTTGTGTACTGGTCAGCACGCCGAGCTTCACCGGCACCGGCGCAAAACCGGCTTCACGCAACTGCTGGAACAGCGTGTTACCCGTTTGCCCGCCGGCTGCTGACGGAGTCTGATCTGTCAATGACCGCGTAGCGCCTGTAGCGCCGCGTTCGGTGCGACGCGTCGCCCGGGCGTTTGCATCTGCCGCAGTTCCGCTCTGTCCTCCGGCCGCCCCCCTCCTCGGGAACGATGAAACGGACTCACCCGGCTGTAATTTGCGAAAAACGAAGGAACGGTTGCCAAAAGTGTGCACCGCTTTCAACGGGACAACCAAAGCATCCTGTTTGTTGGTGACCATGATTTCAGCATCGGCGGTCATGCCCGGACGTAACGGCACCGCCGTCTGTTCCAGGTCAATGGTCACCGGATACAGCACTACCCCCGATTGGACATGAGCTACCCAGTCAATGGCCGCCACTTTGCCCTTGAACGTTGTATCGGGGAAAGCATCCACAGAGACCGATGCCTCTTGCCCCGAAGCGACCTGCGCCACATCTGTCTCATCCAAATAAACTTGCACTTCCAGCGGATCGAGATCGTACAACTGCATAACGCTTTTGTTCGCGCCCACTTTATCCCCCGGTTGGATGTCAACCTGGACAACAGTGCCAGCAAACGGCGCCACCAGCGTGGCATCGGCCATATTCTCACGAGCCTGGTCTAATTTCACCTGCGCTTGCGTCAGCGCCGCTTCTTTGGAAGCAATTTCCGCCGCGGAAGGTCCTGCTTTCACATCGTTTAGCTGCGCCTCGGCTTTTGTCACATTGCTCTTGGCCGCGGCCAATTCTGCCGAGGAAGGGCCTTCGGTAGCTTGTTTATACTGCGCCAAAGCTTTTTGATAGTCCCAGGTGGCGCTTTGCAGGTTGAACGATTGGGGCAATTGGCTTATATTGGGCCGGTAAGCAACTTTGTCGTAGTCAGACTGCGCTTTGTCCAGAGCGACTTTGGCTTTTTCCAACTGGACTTTAGCGATGGTAATGCTCTCCGCCGAAGGGGAATCTTTCAGCTTCTCATACTGCGACAGTGCGCTTTGATAGGATGCTTCGGCAGCGGCCAATTGTGCCGGCGTGGGGGAATTTTGCAAGTCGTCCAGTTGCGCTTGCGCCGCTTGCAAGCTGGCTTCCGCCTGCTTGACTTGCAACACCAGAGCCGTTGTATCCAGCTTGGCCAGTGGTTGGCCGACCTTGACCTGTTGGCCAGCCGCAACCAAAACAGCCGCTACCGTTCCTGACGCGGCAAACGAAAGCGAACTACTACGACTCGGTTCGATGCTGCCAGAGCCGTCTACAGTGACTTGCAAACTGTTCCTTTTGACAACGACTGTCTCTTGAGCCAGCGCAGTCGCTGTGTTGTTGCCGGGCGCCGTTGCACGTTCACCGTGCAGCTGGTTCCAGCCCCAAAAGCCGCCCACGACAATGACAACGATTATGACGATGTACAACCACCATTTCTTACGCATTCTCGCACCTTTCCCCAAACGCGTTTAGCGTGATTCTATTGCCCCAAACCGGAGCAAACAACCCCCGCGTTGAATGATACGATAGTTTTGTGAAGATATCGTGAAGATAGCCGTTACGCCTCGAGAGATGTATCCAAAAGGGGAGCGAAAAAGGGATGTGGCCGGGGCAACGCCTCCTGAAAAGCGAGAATGGAGGCAGCGGCCGGCAATCGCATTTGCCCGGCTTTTACGGTGACTTCTTCGTCAGACAGCAAGTCGTGATAAACACCGTCTGGCAGCGTGACAGCAGTCATCCCGCTGTTCGCTTCGACATTGAAGATACCGTAGAGGCCGCCTTGGGGTTGCCACCAAACCGCTTGCACGGCCGGCGCGGCCGATAGAATCGTGAATGTACCGTCATGCAGCGCTGTCTGCTTTTTCAGCCGGGCCAAGCGGGTGAGAAAAGGTTGCAGTGGATAGCCGTCCCAGTCGATTTTATCCACGTCGAACAACGAAGGCCGGTGGGTGGCGCCGGCTTCCTGGCCGGCGTAAAAGAGCAGCGCGCCTTTGTTGAAAGCTTGCCAGGCAGTCCACGCTAACGCTTGCGCCCGGCTCGGGGCTAAGGCCATGATGCGCGGCTGATCGTGATTTTCGACACAGCGCATTTTCACGTAATTAGCTGGATAGATCCCGTCCTGAAAACGCACCATTTCCAGGTAACGCACCACCGGCTGCTCGCCGGTCACCGCGGCTTGCCAGATGGGCCAGATGTCGTAATCGTACAGTATGTCGAAAGCGCGATAAAGCTCGCCATCGCTCAACGTGGGTAGTCCGGCCTGACGCCGCTCGCTGACCCAGCCGGTGTGCACCGATTCCGCTAACCAGACGACCCCCGGCTTGACTTCCGCCACGGCCTGGCGGGCGCGCAGCCAGAAGCCCAGCGGCAGCAACGATGCGACGTCGCAGCGAAAGCCGTCCACGCCCAAAGCGGCCCACATCTGCAGCGTCTCCACGAGATAATCGGTCAGGGCCGGCTGGGGATGTTTCAAATCGATGACATCGCTCCACGCCGGGACAGTGGAAATTGGCTGGCCCTCTGCGTCCTGATGGAACCACTCCGGGTGCTGGCGAACCAGCAACGAGTCGTGCGCGGTGTGGTTGTACACCACGTCGATCATCACTTTGAGGCCCAACGCGTGTGCCTTTTGGATCAAATGTTCGAAATCCTCCCGGCTGCCGTATTCGGGGTTCACCGCCCAGTAATCGGCAATAGCATAGGGACAGCCCAGCCGACCTTTCCGATGCATTTGCCCGATGGGATGGATCGGCATGAACCAGATGAAATCCACACCTATGGCGCGTATACGCGGCAAGTCCGCTTCCACGTCGGCGAAAGTGCCGTGGGGACCATGGTTACGCACGTAGATCTCGTACAAAACAAGTTGCCGAACATCCTTGCTCGTTTCTGCGGCCATCAATCATTATCCTTCCGTTCTTATCACTGTTCCGCCATTATCCGCTGAGCCCTCGACTCAAGATTCATGGTACTATTCATCACGTGGTCAACAAAACGGATGATGCGAATTCGTAACAGCGGGCCCCACAGGTCAGCTTAGCAGATATTATTGTAGTTTCAACCGCCGTACGGAAAATTCAACGTCCCGGCACCTGGTGACAGGTCCTGCAACGCGCTTCGTACACCTCAGAAGCGCCAACCAGAATGACCGGATCATGATAGTTAGCCGGTCGACCGTTAATCAGCCGCTGCGTGCGACTGGCTTCATTGCCACAAACCACACAAATAGCGTGAAGCTTGTCCACCAGTTCGGCCCGGGCCATCAGTTCCGGCATGGGGCCGAAAGGCTCACCGCGGAAATCCATGTCCAGGCCGGCGCAAATCACCCGCTTGCCATCATTGGCCAACTGTTCGGCCACTTGCACCATCGCCTCGTCGAAAAACTGTGCTTCGTCGATGGCGACCACCCGCGTATCCGGTTCGACCAAGTCCAGTATCTCTGTGGCGCACTGTACCGGCTGGGCGTGAAACTGTTCCCCGTTGTGAGAGGTAACGGCATTGGTCGCGTATCGGTCATCAATGGCTGGCTTGAACGTCTGCACTTTCTGCTTGGCAAACGTTGCCCGGCGTAAACGCCGAATCAGTTCCTCCGTCTTGCCGCTGAACATGCTGCCGCAGATCACTTCGACCCAACCGCTGTGAGAAGAGGGATACATTATAACCTCCTGGACATAAAGAAAGGGCAGAGATAAACCCTGCCCCACAAGTTACCATGTTGTTACAAAAATCCGCCTACTTTTCGCCCCGACGGCGAGCAATCCGCTCGGCTTCGGCTTCTGCCTCTCGTTTTTCACGTTCGGCACGCAAACGCGCTGCCCGCGCTTCCTTCTGCTCCAAGCGCTTCAAGAAGCGATCCACCTGTCCTGCTGTATCCACGATACGTTGCTCACCGGTGAAAAACGGATGGCAAGCCGAACAGACATCCGTATGAATAACTGGCTGTGTAGAACCGGTCGTCCAGGTATTGCCACAAGCGCAAATTACCTGCGCATTTTCGTAATATTTTGGGTGAATATCTTTTCGCATGATCTAAATCCTCAATTCCCCCCCGCGGTTTCCGGATAAACCGAAATGCGTTTTTTGTCGCGAGTCTGGTGCTCGAATTTCACGTAACCATTAATCTTGGCAAAGATCGTGTAGTCTTTGCCCATGCCGACATTCTGCCCCGGCAGAAACTTGGTGCCACGCTGACGCACGATAATTGTACCGGCGCCCACTTTCTCGCCACCGTAACGTTTCACACCTAAACGCTGCGATTGAGAATCGCGCCCGTTGCGGCTGGAACCACCGCCTTTTTTATGAGCCATAGTAATCTCTCCTCCCCGCGAGGTTTATCCGTTGATTGCTGTTATTTTCAAAGTGGTTACTTGTTGACGATGGCCTTTTTTGCGACGATAACGTTGCTTGGGTCGGTACTTATAGACCAAGACCTTACGTGTTCTACTTGCGCCTACGACTTCAGCGGTAACCGTTGCCCCATCAACTGTCGGCCGGCCAATTTTCACGCCATCTTCACCGGCGACCATGAGTACCTGATCTAAAACAACTGTCTCTCCAACAGAATCAGGCAACTTTTCCACCATGAGGGTATCGCCGACACCGACACGATATTGCTTTCCGCCTGTTGCAATCACTGCATACATAAAACTATATCCTCCTTCGCCGCGCCCGCCCCTCGGGACTTAGTACCGGCGGCTACTGTGCTAGTCGAAGCCATTTCTCCGACAAAAGCGCAGGTGTGCACCACGGAGGCGCCGCCCACGAGCAAGATATTATAGTGGGGGATGACCCAATTGTCAAAATATCATGACCTGCTTTCCCGGCCTATAAGTTCAAGCTCAGCGATTGAAACCGCCGCAATAGCTGCGCAGCCGCCCTACGGCGGCTTGCCAAAGCGGATTCTGCCTATGCTTTCGTTTTCGCGGCGACCGGCAAGAAATTGTGCCACGGCATTTGAACGTACTCCCGGCCGAATAACCGCCGAGGCGTGCCCCGGCCACAATTCTGGTTATCGTCAAAAGCGACAGCCTGTAAGCTGTGTTCGCCCGCGGGCAAAGAAAAAGTGAACGTCAATACCGATTTCTGCGTCATAGTCACCGGATCGCCGTCTAAAAGCAACGATAGCAGTGTTACGCCGCTCTGATCGCTGGCTATCGTCGTAACGGTCAGCGGAACGCCGGCCCAGGTCGTCGTCAACGGCAATGTCATCGT
>WFQU01000008.1 GCA_015486845.1 Anaerolineae bacterium
ACGCTGTCGATTAGAAGTTCAACTTCTCGCAGAAGTTGAACTTCTAAAAGGGACTGTGGTCGTGACGCCGTAACGAAACAAGTTTTTTTGATCTGGTTTTTTATCTGCGTGCGCAGCCTGCGTTGATCTGCGTCCCATTTTATTTTCAGAGGAGAGGTCTTATCTTCAAGAGAGGGGAATTATGACATTAAAAGTAGGCATCATGGGCGCAACAGGATATACTGGCTACGAATTAGTTCAGATCGTACGCCGTCACCCTGCTGCCGAAATAGTCTGGTTGACATCAAAAAGTTTCGCCGGCCAGAAACTCAGCGCCATTTACCCAACGCCATACCAGGATCGGTTGATAGCAGCAGAACAAGTCGATTTGGCTACTGCTGATGTCGTTTTTCTCTGCCTGCCCCACGCCGCTTCGCAAGATAAAGTCGCATGGGTGCGTGCCGCTGGCCCGGTGGCCATTGATCTCAGCGCTGATTTTCGACTGCACGACCCTGCGGTGTACCAGAAATGGTATGCTACCCCACAGCATCAGCAGACGCTTTTAGCCGAGGCGGTGTATGGCTTGCCGGAAATCTATCGGCAGCACATCAAGGAAGCGAAACTCATTGCCAATCCTGGTTGTTACCCCACCAGCATCAATTTAGCGCTTTACCCGTTGGCGAAAATGGCTTTGCTCGGTGAACAGATCATCGTTGATAGTAAGAGCGGCGTCTCCGGCGCGGGGCGCACGCCCCAGGCAAGCAATCATTTTGTCACCGTTAACGGGAACCTCAAACCGTACAGCGTGGGCTACCGGCACCGACATATTGCCGAAGTGGAGCAGTTGCTGGACGATATCGCCCCCGGCCGGCCGCGGCAGGTGACGTTCGTACCGCATTTATTGCCGGTGAGTCGGGGAATTCTTTCCACCATCTACGTGACCGTGCCGCTTGATTGGGATAGTGCCCGGGTGCGGTCGCTATACGCTGAGACCTACGCGGGGGAACCGTTCATCCAACTTTTGCCGCCGGAAGAGCCGGCCACACTGCACCATACTGTGGGCAGCAACCGTTGCGCCCTTGGCATCTCTACCGTGCGCCCCGGCCAACTTGTTCTCACGGCTAGCATCGATAACCTGCTCAAAGGTGCTTCGGGACAGGCAGTACAGAACATGAACATCGCTTTCGGATTGCCGGAAACGGCCGGGCTACTTTAGCCGATATCAGCTTTTTATGGAGACATGAACATGAAACGACCTATTCACGTCCTCAAAGTGGGCGGCAATGAATTGGATGATCCACCGTTCATGGCCGGCTTGGGACAGATTGTCCGGCAATGGCAACAGATTGGCCGTGATGTAGTTATCGTGCACGGCGGTGGTAAAAAGGTGCAAGCGTGGCAAGTTCAGTTCGGCTTGCGCTCTCGTTACGTGGAAGGATTGCGGGTCACGGATGATATCAGCATCGAGATTGTGGAAGCGGTGCTTTCCGGGTTAGTGAACAAACGGATTGTTGCCCGACTGCTGCAAGTGGATGTTCCAGCTATAGGGCTCAGTGGTGTGGATAACCAACTCATCACTGTGCGTAAAATGCGCCATGACGAGAGTGACCTGGGCTGGGTCGGTGAAATTGTAGCTGTGGCGCCAACGCTTTTGCTGCAATTGCTGGCTGCTGGTCTTACGCCAGTCGTTTCCCCCGTTTCCATGGGGCCGGCCGGGCACAGTTACAATGTCAATGCGGATCATGCGGCGCGAGCGATTGCTGTCGCTTTGGGTGCGGCCCGGGTGACCTTTCTCACCAATGTGCCGGGGCTGTGCATTGATGGTAAATTTCTGCCCTCCGCGACGGTTGACCAAATCGAAGATTGGATACAAACGGGGGAAATAAGCGGTGGTATGATCCCTAAAGTGCGTTCTGCTGTAATTGCGGTGCAAAACGGCGTGGCTCAAGCAATGATTGCTAACAGCAAAGGTATCATGATTGATCGAGGGACATTGATCACAGACGGCGTTATCCAAAGTGGTCAAGAGATGGGCTGAGCGTGAACAGGCAAGGAGACGTACAGATTTGCCAGGGGCAGAAGTTCAGCTGCGCGCAGAAGTTGAACTTCTGAAATAGGAATGGCGTTAGTTGATGACGGCTGACAATGTTCTTTATTATCCTTTTTGGGGGCCAGCCCCCAAACCCCCGCTGGGGGCGTTTCACCCCCCAGACCTCCTGCCAAAGATTCTTGGCTGCGTCGTGGCCGGATTGTTTTAGACTATCACTTTCTACCGCCGCGCTGCTGTCCGCCGCCATCCTGCCAGTATTGATGTTGTACTTATCGTCGTCGACATGAGTTAGTCTGCGTTTGATGATCGTCAATAGCGTAAACCGGGTCTGATAACAGGGGTTTTCGTTTTGCCAGAATAATATATTTTTTGATCAGCGTTCTATTTTAAAGGGAGTAGGAAAATGAACAAAGAAGAAGTTATGTGCTGGGAACACAATTACGTCTTGCAGGTTTACCACCGTCCGAATTTCGTTCTGGAAAAAGGGGAGGGGTGTTGGCTTTACGACAGCGACGGCAATGCCTATTTGGACATGGTCGCCGGCATCGCCGTCAACGCGTTGGGTTATAATGATCCGGAAATAGTGCGTGTCATGCAAAAAGCCGCCACCGGCCTCATTCACGTTTCCAATTTATACCACACCGCGCCGCATGCTCGCTTGGCCAAACTGTTGGTGGAAACCAGCTTTGCCGACCGGGTGCATTACGCTAATTCTGGTGCCGAAGCCAACGAAGGTGCGTTCAAATTCGCCCGTAAATTTGCCCGCACCCGTTTCGGCGCTGGAAAGACAGACATTGTGGCTTTCAGCGGTGCTTTTCATGGGCGTTTGTTTGGTTCTTTAGCTGCAACGCCGCGGGAAGCTTACCAGGTGCCATTCCTTCCACTCATGCCCGGTGTGCGCTTTGCCAAGTTCAATGACCTGGATTCTTCCGCCCAGGCCATCGATGACCATGTGGCTGCAGTCATCGTGGAACCGGTGCAAGGCGAGGGTGGCATTCATCCCGCAGATCCGGCTTTCTTGGCCGGTTTGCGCACCCTGTGCGACCGGCACAACGCACTACTTATTTTTGATGAAGTGCAATGCGGGATGGGACGCACCGGCCATTTGTGGGCGTATCAGGGCTATGACGTCGTGCCGGACATGCTCACGGCGGCGAAACCGTTGGCCGGCGGGCTGCCCATCGGTGCTATTTTGCTTAACGAGCGCGTGGCTAAAACTATCGCACCGGGTGATCACGCCAGTACCTTCGCCGGCGGTGTCTTTGTGACCAGCGTTGCCGAAGCAATTCTGCGCCGGGTGTCCGAACCGCATTTTCTACAAGAAGTCAGCGCTAAGGGTCGATATTTCGCGGCTAAATTGCAGCAAATGAAGGCGCAACACATCACAAGCGTGCGCGGCCGCGGACTTATGTTAGGCATTGATCTGGATATTCCCGCCGCTGATGTCGTGCAGATTGGCTATCGTCACGGGTTGCTCTTGGTGAGCGCCGGCAAAAAGGTCGTGCGTTTTGTGCCGCCTCTGGTCATCAGCCGGGACGAAATCGACGCAGCGGTGGATCGTCTGGCCGCAGTCTTGGCCGAATTGTAGCGGGGAGCCGGTAATGGCGAGTAATCATGTGGTCATTCGTCCAGCTGAATTCGCTGATGTTTCCGCTATAGCTGCACTGATCAACCGTTACGCAGCCCAAAATCTGATGTTGGCCCGTTCGGAAAACGCTATTGTCGCCGCACTGGATTACTTTGTCGTGGCTGAAAGCGATGGTCAATTCGCTGGCTGTGCCGCCCTTGCTTTCCTCACCCCGCAGATGGTGGAGATCCGCTCTTTAGCCGTGGACGAGCGTTTTGCCGGAAAGAGAATTGGCAGTAAAATAGTCATGACATTGGTAGAAAGAGCCCGACGCCTGGGTGTTGAACAAGTCATCGCTCTAACGTTGCGTCCTAATTTATTTCGGCGGCTTCATTTTCACACCGTTGAGCGTTGGAGTCTTTCGCCAAAAGTGTGGAGCGAGTGTATTTATTGTCCTAAGTTCCACCAATGTGACGAAATTGCTATGGTCAGGGATTTAAGATAACCTATAAAGGAAACCTCATGAGCCAAGAACTGCGTGTCGCTCTGTTAGGATTAGGCAATATCGGCAAGAACTTCTTACGTATAGTGCAAGCCAGCGAGGAGCGGTTGCAGCAACGATATGGTTTGCGGATAAGAATCGTTGCCATTGCCGATAGTCGTGGCGCCTCTATTAATCGTGATGGGATTGCTCCGGAGGTACTCTTAGCACACAAACAGGCCGGACGCAGCGCTGCTACTTGTCCTGGCTGCATTAGTGTCTCATCGCAAGAGATGGTGCAAGCCAGTGCTGCAGATTACTTCCTCGACGCAGCGCCTAGCAATTATCGCACTGGTGAACCCGGGCTCTCCCTTATCCGGCAGGCCTTGCGAGACGGGAAACATGTTGTTTCGGCCGATAAAGGACCCATTGCTTTGGCGTATCATGCTTTGCACGCTTTGGCGCAAGCGAATCATAGTCGTTTGGCGTTCAGCGGCACCGTTGGCGGTGGGCTGCCCGTCGTTGGCATTCTGCGGCGCGAGTTAGTGGGAGCCCGCATTACAACTTTCCGCAGCATTCTAAACAGCACCAGTAATTATGTCTTGACCCGTTTAGCCGAGAGCACCAATCCGTTCATTGACGCACTGAAAGAGGCGCAAGAAAAAGGTATTGCCGAAAGTGATCCTTTGTACGATGTCAATGGTCAGGACGCGGCAGCAAAACTGGTCATTATCGCCAATGCCGCCATGGGATTACATGTGACTTTAGCCGATGTGGAGACGGAAGGCATTATAGGTATTGATTTGGGCCAGGTTATCGCTGCCCGCACCAGTAATTTAATTATTAAACTTATTGCCAGCATCACATTGCACGAAGAACAATACACGCTTTCTGTCAGTCCCCACTGGTTGGCTCGAAATAGTTTTTTAGCTTCGGTCAATGGCTGGGAAATGGGCTTCGAAGTGCAGACGGATTTATTCGAGACCGTTTATGCTAAAATCGATGAACGCACGCCAACGCCCAGTGCCTCGGCCATGCTTCGTGATTTGATTAATATCGCCCGCGGTTTTCCTTTATGAGAAGGAACTGTGTGTTTATCATGATTGTTATTAGGTTTATCATACAAATTTGACACGATAGAGCTTCCGTGCCTATAATAGTTACACTGTGTCACGGTTTACAAGGGCGTGAAAATATTTACGCATCAAGCGGTTAGAATCCGTGATAACTTTTGTCGGGCCGCCCTGCGGTGGCTCCAAATAGTCTGCTTTGGCAGACTTGGCAGCCTGCAGTGAACACTTTGAGTTGTACGGCTTGGTTGGGCCGCTCAATAGCACTGCTGTCCGGTTGTTAATACGATTCGAACATGAAAGGTTGGCTTGTTTCAACGCTGGCTGGCACCAATTGAAAAAGAAGGAAAAAGCATGCGCATTGCATTTGTTAGCCCACAATGGAATCAGATGGTCAATAGCTATCCCCCTTTAGGTATTGCCTATATTGCGGCTATTGCCCGCCAAGAAGGGCACGAAACAGCTATTTTCGATTTTGGTCTTTACCCAGAACAACCGTTAGACGAAGAAATCCAACAGATTGCCGCTTGGAAGCCAGATATGGTGGCTTTTACTTCAATGACAACTTCTCACCACAGCATTGAACAAATTGCGGCTGCGGTCAAGGAAGAACTGGGCGTCACGACGGTCATCGGTGGGCCACATGCGACCACCATGCCGGAGGTCACTTTGGCAGATCCAAACATCGATTTTCTGGTTTTTGCCGAGGGAGAGGGCGTGTTTCGAGATTTTCTACGCGCTTACGTATCTGGTCTACACAACTGGGCCGACATTAAAGGGTTGTGGTTCAAGGACGCGGCCGGCCAAGTTGTGCCTAATGGCCGAAGGCCGCTGATCCGGAATTTAGACAGTTTACCTTTTCCGGCCCGGGATCTTTTCGAATTGGAGAAGTATCCACTCTATGCGCCCAACGGTGAGCGGATGATTACCCTGCTTTCCAGCCGGGGCTGCCCTTACAACTGCTCTTTCTGTTTCAAGGGCATCGTGGGGCGTACGTACCGGCGTCGTAGCCCGGAGAACATCGTCGCGGAGATCAAGGGGGTCATTGAGCGCTACGGGGTGCGTAATTTCTATTTTATTGACGACCTGTTTACGATTGACGTGCGCAGCCTAAACAAATTGTTGGATAAATTTGAGGCGGAGAATTTGGATATCCGTTTCCGTTGTTTGGCCCGGGTTGATCGTGTCACGCCGGAATTGTTGAAGCGGCTGTACAAAAACGGCTGCCGGCAAATTCATTACGGCATTGAGTCCGGCAATCCGGAAGTATTGAAACGCACATCTAAGAATATCAAGCTGGAGCAAGTGGTTCAGGCGGTACACTGGACGGATCAAGCCGGCATTGCCAGCAAAGGTTATTTCATTATCGGCCTGCCTGGTGACACGGAAGAGACTATCCAGCAGACCATCGAATTCGCGGCCAGTTTGCCGCTGAATGAAGCGATGTTTTCCATTGCGACGCCTTTCCCCGGCACACGCATGTGGGATGACTTATTGCGCAAACGGCCGGAACTGAAGTATACTGCCGACTTCACGAAGACGTATTATTACACCAGCTACCTGAGTGACATTGCTCCGTTTTTGAATGTCTCGGAGGTTAGCGACGAAAAATTGAGCCAATATGCCGTCAAGGCCCGCCACCGGTTTTTGGAGGCCAAAGCACAGCGACTTTACGAGCGTTCTTTTGGAAAAGAACTGGGCGATACGCTTTGGAAGGTCAGCCGTAACGATATGGTACGCTCTTTGGGGCACAGTTTGACGACTTTGGGGCTATTTGGCAAATTCAAACGCAATAAGGAGCGTGGAGAAGCAGAGCTATGGACATAAATAACCACCAGCCAAAGCGATCTATTGTGCAAAAGGTACAGCGCCGGTTACGCTATTATGAACGA
Organism: Anaerolineae bacterium; assembly: GCA_015486845.1. Classification (GTDB taxonomy): domain Bacteria; phylum Chloroflexota; class Anaerolineae; order JAADDB01; family JAADDB01; genus WFQU01. Next base: position 7,040 of record WFQU01000008.1, read on the forward strand.
CAAATGTTGGCTCCGATTAAATATTTGGCATACAGTAGCGGGCAAACGAAATTCGTGCCGCCGCCGGACCGGATGTACATCGAATCGACGAATATCTGCAACTTAAAGTGCATCATGTGTCCTACCGGGCGCGGGGAAGTCACCCGGCCCAAAGGATTCATGGATTTCGATATTTTCAAACAAATTGTCGACGAGATGGCACCCTATGTCAAAGCCACAACGCTGCATATTTGGGGCGAACCGTTGTTGCACAAACGCATTATTGACATGGTGGCGTATTGCAGCGAAAAGGGGTTGCGCTCCGAAATAAGTACCAATGCCACACTCTTGACCGAGGACAAAACACGTGGTTTATTGGATGCTGGCCTTGGTGCCATTTATCTTAGTTTAGATGGCATGCGCCCGGAAACTTACGAAGCAGTGCGGGTCAATGCTGATTACGAGCGTACGAACCAAAATATTCGGCATTTCATTGAGAAAAAAGTGACTGGCGGTTATAAGACATACACTAACTTGCAGATCATCCAATTGCAACAGACCGTCAATGAGATCGATGAATTCGTGAAAGCCTGGAGCATCCCCGGCGTTGATCGTATTCATGTTAAGGCGTTCGATTCCTGGGCGGGCCAGGTAGAGGAAATTAACGATCTGCGGGCCGACGAAATAGAACTGCCAGCTAAGCGTTTTGCTTGCCCGAATCTTTGGTATCACGTCCACATTTATTGGGATGGCAGCTTAGCCATGTGTGATCGCGATTTCAACTCTCGTTTTCCCCTGGGCAGTGTCATTGACGAAGACGGCAAAGTACGGGTGATGAAGAACTGGAATGGCCCGCGCATGCAAGAACTTCGCCGCCGACATCTCGATAATGATTTGGATGATGTTTTTCCGTGTAACCAATGCACAGAATGGGCTTGGTGGAAGCCCACGCTCTTCACTTCCCAGGGCAATAGGCCTGTGGAAGAAAGGGCCGCTTCCCATGATCCAAACCAGCAGCAGCCGATGCAAACCGTTGTAACATACGATAGGCCATCTACAAAGAGTTTGACAGGGGAAGAGAAGCAATAATTGTGGTGATTACACCGGTTTCCTGGAGAGGGGATATGATGTATCACCTCGATGAAAAAGGGTGGCCAAATGGGTTGGTGGCGCACCACAGCGGCTGAAAACGCTCCCTATCCCCCAACCTTGGGGGGGCAACACACCCCCAGAATTGGGGGCCGGGGGGCGATTTTCAGGGCAGGCTTGAGAGGGTCATGCTACACTGATAGGAATGGGGTTAGTTGATGATGGCTGACAATCTTTCTTGTTTTCTTTCTTAGAGGCCAGCCCCCAAGCCCCAGTACCCAAAAAGAGGGGCATACCACTGGGGGCGTTTCACCCCTCAGAGCCCCTGAAAAAGGTTCTTGGCTGCGCCGTGGCCGGTTTGTTGTGGGCTATCACTTTCTACTGTCGCGCTGCTATCCGCCGCCATCCTGTCGGCAACTAGTTCTGACATATCGTTAGTGGCTCGAGTTTGAACCAGTTTGGTGCTATTGACTCGTGTGAACCAGGCCCGAGAACAGAAATTATTCGTATTGCCGGTGCAACCGGCTGGCCTAAGCAACGGCCAGCGACCTATTTAATTCGTTTTACCATCTTAGCCGGGGGAACGCATTTCGGAAGGGTTGGAGGGGAACCGTACGGTGCCCCTGCCAGGAGCTCGAGGGCAGCGCCCTCGAAGAAGAAAAAGGCGGCGAGATTATCTTTCGGCCAGATCTCGCCCATAGGCAAAGTAATGCTACGGCGATTAGTCGGTGTCATGTTTTTTGGGGGCGGCCGAAATCCAACGCGCTGCTAGAGGCGGTAGTTGCGCTAATGGCGCTTGTCGTATTTCGCAGTCCGGCAACGATTCTAAGAATAGGCGGCCATAATGGCGGCTCTGCACGCGATTATCTAAGATTACCACGATGCCGCGATCGCTTTTGCTGCGAATCAGCCGACCGAAGCCCTGCCGGAAGCGCAAAATAGCGTTTGGTACCTGGAAATCGAGGAATGCATCGTCGTATTGTTCCCCGCGGGCGGCCACAAGCGGATCATTCGGCACGTCGAAGGGCAGGCGCACAATGACCAAACAGCTTAGTGCTTCGCCTACCACATCGACCCCTTCCCAAAAAGAACGCGTGCCGAAGAGGATGGCCCGCCCTGTGTTGCGGAAGGCCTCCAGAAGGTGCGTGCGGGAACCAACGCCTTGCTGTAAAATGGTGAATCCTTCCCCCATGAGCGTGGGGCCAATGGCGCGGACAGTTTTGTGTAACTGATTGTACGATGTGAAGAGTGCCAGCAAACGGCCTTCTGTCGCCCTGCTCAATTCCAGGAGTGCTCTTTCCACAGTGGGTTGGTAACGGGGCGCATTGGGCGTCGGAATATCCGTTGGTGTGTAAACTAATGTCGATTGTCGGTAATTGAAAGGCGAGCCTACTGCCAGCTCGCGGGCGTCGTAGATGTGTAATCGGTCTCGCAAGTAGTCGAAACTGCCGGCGACCCGTAGCGTGGCTGAAGTCAACACCACGGTGCGCATTTTTTGCCAGACAAATTTTTCCATCAGTGTGCCCACATGCAGCGGTGCCGAGCGCATGACTAAATAGTTGCGCCCCGGCTGGCGTTCTAACCAATAGACCATCGCCACATCCGGCTTGAGTATTGTGCCCTGGATGTTTTCTACGGCTGAGCGCAAATCTGTGAGGAAGGCGCCCAGATCGTAGCTCACTTCCAACGCGCCCGGCGGTAGTGCATCCTCGTTTTCCAACAGGGCGGAACGTATAGCAGCTATATCTTTGCCCACTAATTCTAACGCTTTCAGCGCTGCTTCCCACTCTATTTCGACATCGCTCCAGAGCGGTTGTTTGCGGATCGCCTCAGTTAACCGTAAGCGCATGACATATTTGTCATTGGTTTTGCGAGAATGCTGCTCGGTGAAGAATTCTGCTAATATTTGCCACGCTGTGTGCAATGCATCCTCCGTGCGCGGCAAACGCGCTTGCGCTGCGTCGGCGGCAGCCCCTAAAGCGCCGGCCAACTTCGCTCCGACGGCCGGGGCCGGTGCTGAGCGCAACAACCGTTTTAGCAGCGGCGTGTGGCCGCTTTCCGTGCGGTAGAGTGAACGTAGACGACTGGCCAAACGCCCTTGCGTCAATGAAAAGCCAATTTGGTTGGTGAGTACCGCTTCCAACTGATGTGCTTCGTCCACGATTAAATGTTTGTACGATGGCAGCACCCTGTTGTCCGTGTTCATATCCGCTAGAAGAAGAGCGTGGTTCACAACTAACAAATCGGAAGCGGCGGCGGCTTGTTTTGCCCAGCGGAAGAAACAGTGATCTCCTTCCGCAGCACAGTGGCGGGGTGTGCACGCGGTTGGATCGCTGCACACTTGGTGCCAAAGGTTGAATTGATCGGCGTAGCGGTTCAAGCTTTGCTCGTTGACATCGCCAGCTTCCGTGTTAGGCAGCCACACCATAAGCCGGGCGAGGAAATTTATTTCTTCTTCGCTTAAATTCTCTCGATGGCGCATCGCCTCGAACCGGCGCGGGCAAATATAATTGCTGCGTCCTTTCATCAAGGCCACGCGAAACGGGAAAGGTAACAACTGCTGTAATGTGGGTATATCTTTGCGGAATAACTGATCCTGCAAATTTATTGTGGCGGTGGAGACGACGATCCGAGTGTGGTTGGTCATCGCAAAGGAAACAGCCGGCAAAAGATAGGCTAACGACTTTCCGGTGCCGGTGCCTGCTTCTACCAAGAGATGTTCGCCTTCGTTGAACGCTTCCGTTACTTGCCGGGCCATCTCGATTTGCGGTTCTCGCTGTTCGTAGTTCGGCAACAGCTCCTGCAAAGGGCTCTCGGTGCCCAAATAAGCGGCTATTCCAGTGCTGTCTACCGGCATGTACTGTAACCTGTCTTCCGAGGATGTTTCCTCGTCGGAGTAATCTGCTTCCTCGGTGTGGACTGTCGTATCTTCCCTCAACGCTCTGCGCAGCGCGCGACCGCGCTGAATTGCCGGCGCGTGTTGCTCTACGTAAGGCCAGAAATCGACATATTCGTCCTGTGGCAAGGCGCCGCCGGCCGTTCGTTCGTCCTCTATTTCCAAGAAGAGTGTCCGGTAACGCCAAGATTGGCCTTTGGCCAGATCGTTGATTGCCGCGATTACAGGCAGCGGCAATTGCGTTCCTACTCGGACTAGGGCCAGAAAGAGCTGCGCCGTGGCCAATGCATCAAATAGCGCCCGGTGTGCATTGTTCAAAGGCACATCCAACTGTTGGCAAAGTGCTCCTAAACTGTATTGTGGCGCCGTCGGTAGTAAAATGGTCGCTAAATGAAATGTGTCCAGTGCTTCACCAGTGGGATAAACGGCGTTAGCCTGCAAAAATGAGAGGTCGAAAGCCACATTGTGGCCCACCATATCCGCATCGCCAATAAATGCTTCTACCTGGCGTTTGACTTTTTTCCAAGTAGGGGCTCGTCGCAGCTCTTCAGGATTGATGCCTGTCAATTGTTGGATGTCGAAAGAAAGCTCTCGTTGGGGGTTCACTAACGTGGAAAATTTCTCGACAATCGTACCGTCAGAACGGAAACGGACGCCACCGAATTCGGTGATAGTGTCTTTTTCCGGCTTCAAGCCGGTCGTTTCTAAGTCAAAAGCAACGTATGTGCGTTTTTTCAATCTCAATAAATCCAATCTAAGTGGGCGCCGTTATTGACAAAACTGGCACGACGCGATATGTTTGATTATCGGTTCTCATTGTAGCACGAAGAGAAAAGTTCGTGCAATCCAGAGCGGAAAAGCTCTTACGAGGGTAAATGTTAATTTGTGCTCTGATGTGCTATTGGCTGGCGTATTGTCGTTGGACGTTGTTTCGCTGCACTCGTAATGATAGCCGGCGCGATGTGCCGGGCGATGATGCGGGAAACGACCTTATCAAGAAGCCCCTTGAGGGGAACCATGGTTGTATTGTAGGGCCGAATATTCATTCGGCCGCCGGCGCGCGGCAGAGCGGCGATTCGTTGAGCATTTTAGGACTGGGGCTGTTGCTTTTGCTGTTGACGCCGCCGTTGGCGATTTTGGTCGCTGCCGGGGCCTATGGCCGAACGCCGGCCTGCGCCGGCGCGGGGAGGGGCGTAGCGGAGCGCGGTGACGCTTGGGGGAAGGGTCTTGTCCGTAGGCATGCCCGGGCCTAAAGACCCGGGCTACATTTTGGTAAGCCCCGTAAACGGGGCTGTGGGAAGCCTGGCGAAAGATGTTTCGCCCCTATGCATCAGGACTTTGGCATTATTCCGCGCCGAGGCAGGTCATACGCTGTCTTTGACCTTCTCCAATTGTCCCGTTTTCTTTGCTGTATCTCCTGACGTGGTTATCAAGCGGCGTAATGCTTGATTAGCCTCCTCCGAAGTTGTAAACACCGCTGCCACATCCGGGTCAAGCACAATGACAGTAGCTCCTTCGCCAAAGCGGTTTGCAAAGCGATTAGGTTTGGCTTTGCTGTAGTCAAAGCTGTAGTGTTCACGCAATTCATCCGTTTTTTGCACGGCCTTATCGTTTAGCGTTTTCATAGTCCTCACGTTCTTCCCGGTCAGCTTTTCGGGCACTAATAATTCGAATTGTATCACCTCGTTCCGTAAATGCCACAACAAGAATCCTGTGCCGGCTCGAGTGGCCGATGATGATTTCTCGGTATTCCTCTTGCGAGTGATCTTCGTCGTCGAAGATGAGAGCAAGAGAGTCTTTGAATACTGTGGTGGCTTCCATGAAAGTGATGCGATGTCTTGTTACGTTTCTCGCTGCTTTCCTGGTATCCCACTGGAATTGTATTCCCATTCGTTTAACCACTCTTATGGATAACCTGGCAGTTATCCCCGCTGTCTCTCCGGTAACTTATCCAACTGTCTATGATGCTCGGCTTTACGTTGACCGCAGAGCTTATGGTTTATTGTACTCTAAGACGCGTTTGCCTGCAACAGGAATGCTGTGCACATAAAATCGTGCGCTGCGCAACTAGTTCGGGAAACTTTTCTTGTCCGCCGGCATGCCCGGGGGGAAAGACAGCCGGGAGTTGTTTGCCGTGAGCTGACAGCCGCGGCGTCTGTGGCGCAGCGCCGGGTTGTGTGTGGCATTTAGGCGACTGGAAATCACGCCGCGCAGGGCCTATGGCCGAACGCCGGCCTGCGCCGGCGCGGGGAGGGGGCGTAGCGGAGCGCCGTGACGCTTGGGGGAAGGGTCTTGTCCGTAGGCACGCCCGGGCCTAAAGACCCGGGCTACATTTTGGTAAGCCCCGTAAACGGGGCTGTGGGAAGCCGGGCGAAAGATGTTTCGCCCCTACGCCGGCGCGTGGTTGTCTGTTTTTCTGGCAATTGCCGGCTCACGGTGCACGACACGCCGTGACCATCCCATTCACCACCGGAAACAGGTTGACAACGGCCATCACTATGGAGCGACAACGAAGAAGTGAGACGAATGATCCTTTTTCGGAAGGGATGGAGGGGAACCGTAGGGGTTCCCCTGCCAGGAGCTCGAGGGCAGCGCCCTCGGAAAAGAAAAAGGAGGCGATATTATCTTTTGACCAGACAGCACCTTAGGCAAAGTAATGCTACGGGAATGGGCATGGGGATTGTTGAGAGCGGCAGATAGCCCAGTGACTGGAAATCACGCCGCGCAGGGCCTATGGCCGAACGCCGGCCTGCGCCGGCGCGGGGAGGGGGCGTAGCGGAGCGCAGTGACGCTTGGGGGAAGGGTCTTGTCCGTAGGCACACCCGGGCCTAAAGACCCGGGCTACATTTTGGTAAGCCCCGTAAACGGGGCTGTGGGAAGCCTGGCGAAAGATGTTTCGCCCCTATGCGCCCGTTGGTGGATATCTTTTCGTTGCGGAATCATGTTGCCAATTTGCCCATTCCGTCCCCTTGCGTTATAATGTCTGATGTCAGACAAAGCTACGTGAGACGCATGGCGAGGCGTTGTTTTCATCTTCGCTGGAGAAATCGTGGAAAAAGGCCACTCAGATATTAAGATTCGGACAGACCGTCGACCGCTTTACGTGCAGGCGCAGGACGCGTTGGACGCACTGTTGGTGCGGGGCGCCTACCAGGTAGGGGACAAGCTCCCGCCAGAGCCGTTGCTGGCGCAACAATTGGGCATTTCCCGTTCCACGTTGCGGGAAGCGCTGCGAGCGTTCGAAGCGGACGGCCGGGTGAAACGAGTGCGCGGCCGCGGCACATTCGTCCTCTTCTCCTCTTACCGGCTCCTGCCCGGCCTGGAAACGCTTCTCAGCGTGGATGAGCTGTTGCGGCGCAACGGGCTGACCCCTGAAACGGATTGGTCGCAGGCGAAGATTGAGCCCGCGTTGCCCAAAGCGGCGCGCCGGCTACATCTTCCGGAAGGGGAGCCGTTGCTGGTGGTGGAGCGCACCTGCCGCGCCGCGGGGAAGCTGGTGGCTTACACCGTCGATGTCATCCCGCAAGCGTTTCTGCCGGAAGACTTGACACCGCTCCGACAGAACGCATTCCAGATGGGTCAGCTCTGGGGCACGCTTGCCAACCCGCCGCGCTACGCCCACGCACACCTTTTTGCCCTGGCGGCCGATGCGTCGTTAGCAGAGCGGTTGGCTGTGCCGGTGAAAGCGCCGTTGCTTTTCGTGGAACAACAGCTTTTTGCCGACGGCGAAGAGCCGGTTGGCTACGGCCGCTACTATTTCGTCGGCAACCTGGTTTCGTTTCAATTAGTGCGCCGGGCGGTCTGATTTCAATCTCGGTATCAACGAACCGGCTGGGTTGCAGCCGGAACATTAATTTGTGACGAGGTGTAAAATGACAGTCAGTGAAAAACAAGTTGCTGAGGTTCAGGAAAAAGTTGCGGCGCAAAGGGACGATATTATCCGGTTTTTGCGCGAAATCGTGGCCATTCCTAGCATCAACAGCCAGTTGAAGGAAGTTGGCGAGCGGATCGGGGCCGAAATGCGCAAATTAGGCTTCGATGAGGTCTGGTTTGATCGAATGGGCAATATCCTGGGCAAAATCGGCGATGGGGACAAAATTCTCCTTTACGACAGCCACGTGGACACCGTTGATATCGGCGACCCGGAAGCGTGGGAGTGGGATCCGTTCCAGGGTAAAGTGGAAGACGGCGTGCTTTACGCCCGCGGCGCCGGTGACGAAAAAGGGAGCACGCCGGGGATGGTTTATGGCTTAGCGTTGGCCCAGGATATGGGCTTCCTGGACGGCTTCACCGCTTACTATTTCGGCAACATGGAAGAATGGTGTGACGGGATTGCCCCCAACGCATTGGTCGAAGTTGAAGGCATCCGGCCGGATTTCGTGGTCATCGGCGAGCCAACCACGATGAAGGTTTACCGCGGTCACAAAGGACGGGTCGAGATGAAAGTCGTGGCCAAAGGGCGTAGCATTCACGCTGCTTCCAACTGGTTGGGCGACAACGCCATCTACAAAATGCTGCCGGTGATCGCCGGCATCCGCGATTTGGACGCCAATTTGCACGTGGACGATTTCTTGGGCAAAGGGACGATTACTGTTTCCGACATGGAAGTGCAAACGCCGTCTATCAACGCTGTGCCGGACGAGGCAACCATTTGGATTGATCGCCGGCTCACGTTCGGCGAGAGCAAAGAAGAAGCGGTGGCCCAGGTGGAAGCGCAGATTCCGCCCAAGAATCGTGAGGCCGGCGATGTGCAAGTCTCCATTTTGTTCTACGACACGCCCAGCTACACCGGCTTCGTTTTCCCGGTGGAGAAATACTTCCCGGCCTGGGCGCTGGACGAAGCGCACCCGCTGGTCAAGGCGGGCGTGGCCACCCGGACGATCATCGGTTTGGGGAATGAGCCGGCCGGCAAGTGGGATTTCAGCACTAACGGCATTTACTGGATGGGCAAAGCGGGCATTCCTTCCATCGGCTTTGGCCCTGGCGACGAGAAAACCGCACATTCTCCGGTGGACTCGGTGCCGCTGGACGAGGTGGTGAAGGCAACGGAGTTTTATGCCTTGCTGCCGGCGATGCTCAAAGAATAAAAGTTACCGAAGCTGAGAAAGAATTCAGTTGTTGTCATGGCGAGGCCCGGCAGGGCCGTGGCAATCGCCATGACAATGAGGGAGATTGCTTTGTCGCTAACGCTCCTCGCCATGACAAAGCTAAGCTTATTGACGCTTTGCGCCTCGGCGTCTCTGCGTCTCTGCGTCATTGCTTTTCCGGGGAGAAATAATCGGCAACGGATCTCACAACACTATCCCCCTTTCAGGGGGGGGCTTGGCGACGTAGCACGGGGATTTGCCCCCCGTGCGCTCGGGCGGAGAACGCCGTCGATAAGAAGTTCAACTTCTTCAAGAAGTTGAACTTCTTAATGAAAATTAAGATCAGCGTGTATCAGCGTTAATCAGCGTTCTATTTTCAAGGGAAAGGTCTTATTTTTGAAGGGAGGCATCACCATGCAAACAGATTTGCGCGGCCGTGACATGATCACGACCCAGGATTGGAGCAAAGAAGAAATCGAGACGGCGCTCAACGTGGCGTTCGACCTGAAACGAAAACGGGTGTTGGGAGAATCCCACGCGTATCTGCGTGACAAAGTGCTGGGCATGCTCTTTTTCTACAGCAGCACCCGCACACGGTCCAGTTTCGAAGCCGGCATTGACCAATTGGGCGGCCACGCGGCATTCATCGAATCTCGCACCACCCAGATCAGCCACGGCGATACCGCCACGGAAATCGGCGAGATTCTGGGCCGCTATTTCGACGGCCTGGCGATCCGCAATGTAGATTGGGGCATCGGGAACAAGTACATCAACGCTGTGGCGGACGCCAGCCGTTCGCCGGTGTTCAACATGCAGTGCGACATTTACCACCCGTTCCAGATTTTGGCCGATTTGATGACTATCATCGAGAAGAAAGGCGATCCCCGGGGCAAGACCATTGCCGTCTCCTGGGCGTACGCGTCCAGCTACCAGAAACCGATCAGCATTCCGCAGTCACTGATCCTGCTGATGACCCGTTTCGGCATGAACGTGCGGCTGGTGCATCCGCCGGAGTACAAATTGATGCCGGGCATTATCGAACAGGCTAAAGAGAATACCCGCAAAGCGCACGGTAGCCTGGAATTCATGGACGACATGGACGCCGGCTTCAAAGATGCCGATGTGGTCTATCCGAAAGGGTGGGGGGCTTTGCTTACGACGACGGACGATGCCGAGAGCGCCCGCATCGGCGACCAGTACAAAGACTGGATCACGGATGAAAGGCGGATGGGTTTGGCGAAAGAGGATGCCATTTTCATGCATTGTTTGCCTGCGGACCGGAATGTCGAGGTGACCGATGCGGTGCTGGACGGCCCGCACTCGGTGGTGTTCGATGAAGCGGAGAATAGGTTGCACGCGCAGAAGGCAGTCATGGCGCTGACCATGCGCTGAGCGCAAAGCTCCGTGCTACATCATGATGAGGCGCCCCCTGAAGGGGGCTCAAGCATTGTGTCGAATGGATGGTTGTTGGTGCGTAGGGGCGGATAATGATCCGCCCGGGTTGCTGCAATTTTAGGCCCGGCGACTGGAAGTCGCGGGCAACATCTGCAAAATCGCCCTACGGCGATTGAAAGATAGCCTGAGCAGGCAGGTTTTGCAATCGTAGCAGCGATATTAATCGCCGGGCACAACAGGAAAAGATCAGCGCAAATCAGCGTACATCAGCGGTATCAGCGTTCAATTGGAAGTCGCGGGCAACATCTGCAAAATCGCCTTACGGCGATTGAAAGATAGCCTGAGCAGGCAGGTTTTGCAATCGTAGCAGCGATATTAATCGCCGGGCACAACAGAAAAAGATCAGCGCAAATCAGCGTTAATCAGCGTTCTATTTTTCAGGGGAGATATCTATGGCAAGGAGGGATTCAATGGAGAATCGAGGTCGGC
>WFQU01000009.1 GCA_015486845.1 Anaerolineae bacterium
CACAGACTACCACATAGTCGTGCTCGACCTGCCCCAGGCCCACGCCGTGCCTGCGAGCTATTCGCGCCAGGGCATCACGGGTCAGCATCAGTGCTCCTTCCATTCTAACAGCGTATCCGGGTTGATGTTGACGATAATGCGCCACCGGTGGTTGCGATCGCTCTGGGCAGGCCCCGGCACTTCTAACCGCACATAGCTCTGACTGCGTCCAGCCTCTACTCGCGCCAGCAGTCTCTCGTCGCCCATCCCCAGTTGCTCCAGCCAGAACCCCAGCCTTTGCATCGCCGCTTTGCTCCCATTGCGCTCCGCATAATCCGCCAGACGATTCAGGTCCATCTCTTCGCTTCCAAACCAGAGCCCCTTGGCGGCCTCAACGACACCACCTGCATAGGCAGGATGTGTCAGGCAATCCACGATAGTCTTCTCACGGTCGGTAATGTGAATCCGCTTCCCTTCCAGCGGTATCTGGGTTATGCCGAAGAAGCGCGCCTGCGTGATGCTCACGAAGCGGTAGGTCAAGCCATGCAGAACCAGAGGTCTCTTCCTGCGGGTGGTCGCCACATAAACGGTGCGACTCAAGCGATCGCTGTAGCCGTAGTGCCGCAACGCAGTGCCAAAAGCAATAGCGTAGGGGGAAACCAAACGGCTGGCAATGAGGAACTCGTGGGCAGTGTACATTCCTTCCATTCCCGCCGACAGGGGAAGAATGAGGTACTTTCCACGCTCCAGTCGCTGTATCCACCCTCGTTTCTCCAGACGATAGAGCAGCTGACGCACGCTCTTGTCGCCGTCGCCCATCGCCCGCCGAGCGTCCTCGACAGTGAATACATTCTTTCCTGTTTCACTGAGACCAGTGAGGAGCCGAGCTCCCTGCGCCCCCAGTGTCTTGGTGGTTGCTGTCATCATAGTCACCTTTTCAGTGACTATTGTATACCAAAACAATAGACATAGCAATTCACCAGGTTTATTGTTAGTGCGAAAAAGCCTTGTGCTGCGTGACGACTAGGGACGGGAGCTAGCGATTAGACCAGTGCCCATCTCAATCCCGATTCAATATCATCAGCTACAAAGCAGCCAGGGCATCACTGGTCGCCAGACTCCACCTCATCCCTTTCCACTTCTGCCACCGTGCCATGGGCAAATCTAATTGTCGTTAACCGCAATTTGAAGCAGCCCGGGATTTCACACTGTCTTGGTTCACAGTGAATTAGCAAACAGTCGCTACGCTATCACTCTCACACCGGAAATAGCAAACAAAATGCGGCGTTATGAGGTATGGCTATAGCATCTCACACGAAAACCATGTTGACCGGCATGGCCTGCCCGGTTCGGGGAGCTATATCTGCTGCCACTACACCGCGAGCTTGAATGCACCCGGAGCATCGAACCCGCGATCTACCCAGGAAGGACTCGGCTGGACAAAAAAGAGCCTGTTTTCGGGGGAATCATCCCACCTGATACGCAAAAAGGCCGGGAAAGTAGCCTTCCCAGCCTTTTCTTAGTTCCATACGGGGACGACAGAGGTTGAGCCCTCACCTGACATCTAAATTCTGGCACCGGAAATGGCGTTTGAGGGCTTCTAGAGGCGTGAAATGATGCTTTTTGTCGTGCACAACGGCGCTTTCGCTACGTCAGTAGCGCCTTTCAGTGGACCTTCATAAGGTTGATTTTACACTGCCCTGCTGTTTCGCACAAGTTGAGAATGCGAAAGGGTTGTTTCGCTTCAATTAAGAAAAGATGCCCGCTCATGTAACATCATGCCAATGGGATGAAGCCCCCGGTTGGACGTAAACCCGGAGAAGTAAAAGCCTTCACTGATGTTGAGCCACAGCAGCCTTGTCTCGCGGTGTTATTCAGGGGACAATGTATAATCTCGTCGTAAACACATTGTAGGACTTGACAATGTTTGCACTATCCGAGACGGCCGCTTCCTTCCAGTCAGATAGAGCGATCAATCTCAATCTATTTCAGACAATTCTTGTAGCACTATTGCAGGCGTAGAGACTTTCAGCGGAGCACCCTCAAAGTCCTTGATGTTTCGAGTCACAAGCATGCGAATAGAGCTGTTGCGGGCTGCACTAATCTGAACAGCATCCTCAAAATCCGTTATTCCCGATTCTAACGCCTCCACGATTACATCCCTATTCACTCCGGCGACTTCTATAAAGCTCAGCAAATTTCCAATGAACATCAAGGCAACAGAATGTCCTTTTGCTTTTCGAATGATGTAATACAGGTCTGTGATCGTCGTAGCTGTCACATACAAAGAAATGCCCTTTTCCACTGCAGTCAAGAATAGCCGGCTTGATTGCTCAAAAAACGGTTGGCGTTTAAGAGCGACATCCAGAATGATGTTGGTATCAACCAGGATTTTATCCATATTTTTCCTGCATATATTGAGACTTCAATTCATCCGGGTCGTGACCTTCGAGAATACCACTCCATTTTTCTAGAAACGCTTTCGCCACCTGTAGCGATTTCGTCCTTTCGGGCTCTAATGGCCTGATTACCACCTCGACACGATGACGCGCCAACGTTGTCATCTTAGGAATACGAATGACACCGTTTTCCTGAACCGTTGTTTCATATTGATAAGTTTTATCCATGATTATCGCTCCTGTTCTTGGCCGACCAAGCACATAACAAAAATAATTATATCCGATATCACGCTTTGGGACAATCCAAGACGGACTGTCATCTGTTTCTTCTCTGCCACGGTGCCTTCAATCATATTTTTCTATTATACTATAGCCCTTCAGTGACACTTCGGACGATAGTCCGACGGCGGCCGCCGCTACCTCGCTAACTTGCATGTACCTGGAGCATCGAACCCGCGATCCGCTCCTGTAACCCCCCGGCGGGGCAAAGAGAACCTGTTTTCGGGGAAATCATCCCACTTGGCGCGCAAAAAGGCCGGAAAAGTAGTCTTCCCGGCCTTTTCCTCGATCCATACGGGGACGACGGGGGTTGAGCCCGCACCTGACATCTAAGTATTGGTACCGGAAATGGCGTTTGAGGTCTTCCAGAGGCATGAAATGACGCTTTTTGTCGTGCTCAGCGCCGTTCTAACCGTGTCGGCGGCGCCTTTTAGCGGACTTTCACGAGGTAAATTGTACATTGTCTTGCTGATTAGCGCAAATTGAGAATGCAAAAGGGTTTGTCCAGTACCCCTCTTTAGTACCAGTTGGAAAGAGAAATCAAGTCACCTGGACAGCAAATTGACAAGGGGTCAAGCCATTCAAGGCTTCATGGGGGCGCGCCAGGTTGTAATCCTGCAACCGTTGTTCTGTGATTTCACGCACCTCCTCGATCAGGCGGACGCGTATTGACAAGAAAAGGATATTGGG
>WFQU01000010.1 GCA_015486845.1 Anaerolineae bacterium
AGCGTTCCCCCGGCAAAGGTGGTAAAACGAGTTAAACAGGTCATTGGTCGCTGCTTAGGCCAGCCGGTCGCACCGGCAATACGAATAATTTCTGTTCTCGGGCCTGGTTCACACTATCGCATAGCATCAAACTGGTCCGAATTCAAGCCGCCAACGATATGTCAGAACTGTTTGCCAACAGAATGGCGGCGGATAGCAGCGTGGCGGTAGAAAGTGATAGCCCAAAAGAAACCAGCCACGGCGCAGCCGAGAACCTTTTTCAGGGGGGCTGGATGGTGAAACGCCCCCAATAGGGGCTTGGAGGCTGGCCCCCAAGAGAGAAAATAAAATAGATTGTCAGCCGTCATCAACTAACATCATTCCTATCTCCGTAGCATTACTTTTCAAGCTTGCCCTGAAAATGGCCCCCCGGCCCCCAATTCTGGGGGTGTGTTGTTCTCCCTCCAAGGGGGGGGATAGGGGGCATTTTCAGCCGCTGTGGTGCGCCTGTCTGCGTGCCCGCACAGGCAGGCCTATGCCGAATCCCCTGATGTTGAGGCTTAATGTTGAACTTGCAGGAGAACTTTCATGACGCCGGGCTGGGCTGCTTTGTTCAATGCCATCACGCCCTGACGCAAAGGATACAGGCCATCGATGAGCGGTTCCACGCTTACCTCGTGAGCCGATAGTGCCTGCAAAGAACGCCGGAAAGGACCGCAGCGGGAACCTATAATCCGAATTTCGTTGACGACAGCCGGGGTCAAGTTCAGTGGCGCTGCGTCATGGGTGCTGCTCTTGAGCACGACAGTTCCCATGGGTCTGGTTATTTGTAGCGCTCGGGTCAGGCCGTCCGGCGAGCCGGTTACTTCCACCACGATGTCGAATGCCTTTTCCTCGGCAGCGTCTGGCGCTAACAGATGGATGCCGCGTTTGGCCAGAAAGCGGACACGCTTAGGATGCCGGGTTAACGCAAAGACTTCCGCCCCAGTTGTCGCTACGGCTTGCGTTACCAGCGTGCCCAGTTTACCGACGCCTAAAACAGCAACCCGCATTGTTGGCTCGATGTGTACTTGTTCTAGAATGCGAAAGGCCGCAGCCAATGGCTCGGTGAAGACTGCTTGTTGATCCGGGATGTGGGTTGGTACTTCGTGTAGATTTACTTCTGGCACAGCGACATATTCGGCAAAAGCACCGTCGTGATCCCGGATGCCGATTACCCGGCGGTGTTCGCAATGCGTTGGAAGCCCCATTCGGCAAAAGCGGCACGTTCCGCAACCGATATTGATCTCACCGACCACGCGTTTTCCCAGCCACTGCCGGTCATCTGCTTCCACCACGTGGCCGACAAACTCGTGGCCGGGAATGCCTTGGAAATTCGCATAGCCGGCTAATATTTCTAAATCGGTGCCACAAATGCCAGCTAAATGGACGGACACCAAAACTTCGCCCACGGCACGTTGGGGCCGAGGTAAGTTGGCAAGCCATGCTATCTGTTGGCCGTCATAGAATAAACCCTGCATTATCTTGTCTTCTGCATCGCAAAATTGAGGAAGCCGGGTGTGAAACCACCCTTGGCTTCCTCATCATTCTTGCGAAATATAAGATTAGGCGGCAGCTGCCTTTTTTTTGCGTCCAAAAATGCGTTTCAAGTCGCCTTGTTCCCAGGCTACCAGAATCGGCACAGCATTGAAAATAGAAGAATAGGTTCCGCTAATGAGGCCAACCATCATTACGGTGATGAACTCATGAATGGACTCGCCGCCGAACAAGAAAATAGCGCTGACAATGAAGAACGCGTTGAGCTGTGTTGCTAACGAGCGGTGTACTGTTTCTAACAAGCTGCGATTGGCGATAGTTGGGAAGTCTTCGCCGCGATATTTGGGGGTGTTTTCACGAATGCGGTCGAAAACTACAATCGTGTCCTGTACTGAGAAGCCAATAATCGTCAACAATGCCGTTAAGAAAAGCGCGTTAGCCCGCCACCCCAGAAAGATGCTGATAATCGAGAAAACGCCAATGGTAACTAAAATATCATGGATCATGGCTATGATGGCGCTGGTTCCGTAACGAATAGGATTAGGTACATTCCGGAATGCGAACACGATGAATGCTAAAATGGCTAACGAAGCGATAATAACCGCCAAAACAGCGGCTTGGGTGACTTCGTGTCCCACGGCCGGGCCGACAGACCGAAATTCAACTTCCTGCATCTGCGGATATTTCGCTTCGAGTGCTTTTGTTAAAGCTGCCTTTTGCTTATCATCGACATTGCGGAAACGAATTAACACATCTTTGTTGCCGGCCGTTTGCACGACGACGTCATTGAGTCCGTGCTGACTGAATAATTGGCGGATGTCATCCGGTTGCACGACTTGTCCCATTTTGATTTCCCAAAGCGAACCGCCGGTGAAGTCAATAGCCGGTTTAATGGGCGTTCCGGTCGTTATTGTTAGATAGATCATGGCAATAATACCGGGGACAATGACTAACGATGAAAGGCCGAAGTAATACCAGCGCTTGCCCACAATATTGAAAAGAACGCTCAAGCGCGCTTTGATGTTCTCTGGCGTCATCACATCCAAGATCCAATGGTTGTATTTAGCATCTTCGCTTAAATGTGTAAAAGCCATGTGCACGAGCACGCGTGTGACGCTGACGGCCGTGAACATACTGAGAATGACACCAAGGCCAAGGTTGATGGCAAAACCCTTGACCGTGCTGGCGCCGAATGTCCGCCCGAATTGGAACAAAATGAGCACTGAAATCAAAGTAGAAAGGTTCGAGTCGCGAATTGATGTCCAGGCACGGCTAAATCCGGCTTCAATGGCCACCCGCAAAGGCTTGCCGCGCCGGATCTCTTCTTTCATGCGCTCGAAAATTAGGATATTAGCGTCGACTGCGATACCTGTTGATAAGAGAAAACCGGCAATACCGGGCAGCGTCAACGTGATTGGCACCAATTTATATATAGATAGGTTCAATAGCACGTATAGAATCAATGCCACGTCTGCTAGCAAGCCAGGCAGACGATAATAGAGCAACATAAAGAGGAACACGATCAAAAGGCCGATTAACCCTGCGTTCAAGCTGTTACGCACAGCTTGTTGCCCCAAGCTGGGACCAACAATACGAGTGTTGACGACTTTCAAAGGAACCGGTAATGCGCCATAACTCATTTGAACTGCCAAACTTCGTGCGGAGGCAGCGGTAAAATTGCCGGTAATCACCCCTTGTCCGTCTGGGATGGCGCTGTTGATGCGAGGAGCGGATAATACTTTTTTGTCCAAAGTAATGGCCAGGATTTTGCCCACGTGGGAAGCTGTGTACTTAGCGAATATTTTGGCGCCATCTTTGCCCAACGTAAAGGAGATTTGCGGCTTGCCGGTTGTCGGCTCGAATGAGACCTTTGCTGATTTTAAGGATTTGCCGGTCAAAATCGTTTTGTATACCGGGGCATCTTTGCCGGGCAATGCGTCTGCCGGCACACCCGCCATAGGGTGTGGGTCGCCCCGAGATGTACGGATATATTGTCCCTCAGAAACGGGCGGTTGGCTATCTCCTATTTCGACGAATTCTAACTGGCCAGTGCCTTTCAACGTGGAGATGGCGTCTTGGACGTTTTTGACGCCGGGCAACTCTACGACAATGCGGCTGCTTCCTTCCAATTGGACTACTGGTTCTGTAACGCCCATGCCGTTGACTCGATTGTCAATGATGGTCTTAGTATTTCGCATATTTTCTAAAGTGATTGTTTCTCCCGGCGGTGCGTCTGCTTCCAATAATACCTGCACACCACCTTGTAAGTCCAAACCTTTTTTGAGTTCTAAGTCTCGCCCTAAGACCATGGGATGTTTGATGGGTACAACAATCCACAAGGATAAGGCAAAGAGGACAATGATAAGGATGAAGAACTGGTTGTCGCGTTTATTCATGTAAGAATTCCTCCCCAGGAAGAGATTGACTGCGCCGTTGCCATGCCCATTTGTTGTTGTTCTGGCTCTGCTTTTACGACACACAAAGAGATAGTATAATGTACCCGTTTTCTCGTGTCAAAAACCGGGTGAGGATAGCAAGTAGGGCACATAATTGTTTGCTCCTGCGACGTCGCTGTTATGCGCTCCTACGGCGTCGTGAAGCAGCGCGGTGTTGTTAGCCGTTGAAACGCCGCTGAAAGGAGCTTCGGCGGCGACTAACGTGTTAATTTTTCTCTATCAACGTGAATTCCCAACCACACATGAAATCCCGCTCTGTATCGTCCGGCGGGCAAGCGATGACATGGGTGGTAAAACGAGGATCGATGGTTTTAGCGAAATTTGTGTACTCGGCAATACCCACCGACTTGCACGGGAACAAGGGTCGACCGTCTCGCTGCCGAGCGTGCTGTACGCGGCAAGTGATATTAAAAAAACGCAACGTGTGATTATCTACAACCTCTAACCGGTAATCGTTGAGAAACGCGTACATGCGCAATTGTAGCGCTTTGGCTAAAGCGGGTACTCCGCCGCCTGGGGCGATATGGTGACGCCGCATCAGTCGTTTGGCCTCGATAACGGTGAACTTCTCCCAGGCTGCGGTGTCTAATTCCATAGCAACGGCCATGTCGAATTTGGCTTCCGCTGCTAAAAACCAGAGCCCGTCATGGGCCAACCAGTTCTTAGCGAAGTCAGCCAACATTGCTTCTAAGGTTTCTCTCGGCAATTGCTGTAATAATGCTTTGTTGTCCATATTTTTGTTTCCCCTGTTGCGTTTTTGTTATTCAGTTGCTTTCTTGGTTGGTGTCCATCCTTATCTGCTTTGCTGTGCTATCATAGTAAATAAAGTCCCCCTTTGCCAAATCGGATTGATGGCGGTTTACGATGGCGCTAAGGACACCGGCCGGGGAACCACAGCATTGCCCCGAATCGTCATAAGGCCGCTGTGGACTGCCACAATGTAGAGACGCTCTCTGTTGAGATTGATTCGCGGGTAGATGATTGGATCGCGTTGATAAGTTATTGGCATGGTAGGAGTTAACATGATACGACGATGGATCTATATAATAGCAGGACTGGGCCTGGGCGTTAGTTTGTTGCTCTGGCTGTCCGGAGGCAGCATTCAGGGACAAGCAATAATACCTTCTCTGGCACCGGCTAGCGCTGATGTGTTGCTGCAACAAGATTACCAAGCCGGCAAACTAGATTTGGATCAATGGCTGCTTTATTACGGCTTTACCCTCGTTGCGCCGGAGAAATTGCCGGCGCGTTACCAGGGCCGTGCCCCTGGGCTGGATGGTACTCCGTTTTTCATTATTCTCCGGCAAAAATGGATGCAGTTGCGGCCGGGCACGCGCAAAGCGCTGACGCAATTAGGCCTGGCACCGACATATAGCGGGAAGCAGCAGCGTCCTATTCTTAGCGGGCCGGAAGAGCAATACCAAACAACGCATTTTCTCATCCATTATACCCGCTCTGGCCAAGACGCGGTGCCAGTCCGGGACGATAACGGCGATGGCGTGCCGGATTATGTGGCCGAGGCAGCTTCCATTGCCGAATTCGTTTGGCAAACAGAAATTGTTACCTTGGAATGGGCTCAACCGCCGGCCGATCGCGGCGAAGGCGGTGACCAGCGCTACGATATTTACTTGCGCAATATTCCCTATTATGGTTATACTCAGGCTTCGCAGCCTGTCGGGGATAATCCGCACACCCCGACTGTCGAGACGGCGGCTGCGTATAGTTTCCTGGTCTTAGACAATGATTATGCCGGATTTGACGGCACGCCTTTGTTGGACCTGAAAGTCACCATTGCCCACGAATTCAACCATGCTATTCAATACGGTTACGATAGCTCCGAGCCAGAAATCTGGCTTTACGAATCGGTCGCCGTCTGGATGGAAAGCGAGGTTTATCCCCTAATTCACGATAACTGGCGTTATTTGAGCGCCTGGTACATGAGGCCGGAGCATTGCTTGCCTTATTATTCAAGCCAAAACAACCATGTTTATGGCGATTGGATTTTCATTCGTTACCTCTCGGAGCAATACGGTGGCAACGTAACGGTGCGGGGCATTTGGGAGCACGCTGTGCAGTTAGACGGATTGGCGGCTATCGCTGCTTCTTTGGCTGATGGCGGGTACAGTTTAGGGAATGCTTATGCGGCGTTCACCGTAGCCGCGCTATTGGAAAATAAATGTCCAGCTGGACAGCCATATTGCTATCGAGACGCACCATTTTCGTTTCAAGGCAGTGATATCGTGGTCAAACAAGAAGGAATTATCACTTACGATGGCACGGCGGGGAGCCGTTCCCCAACCAACGGCGTTCAGCCCTACGGCGTCGATTACTGGCAACTACGTTCCACCAGCCAAAAAGCGATGTCATTGACCATCACATTCCCCAACCCGCAGCCGCAACACAATTACCGGCCGTTGCTCGTGGCGACGGATGGTCACGGCTTGGTGCGTGTGACTGCTCTACCCATGGTAAACGGGCGGGGCAGCATCCATATCGATCCGGCGGAATACGGCTTGTTGCATTATCTTGCTGTCGTCGATGAGGCTATGGTGACGCAGAATAGCTGCGGCTATGAAACCTACACCGTTTCCTGGCAGCCCACTTCAGCTTACACGCCTACGCCGACCCCTTCGCCCACGGCGACCGCCACCGCCACTGCTACGCCGATTCCCACCTGGACGCCCACGGTTACGCTGACGCCAACACCCGGCCCGACGCACCCTCCGATAACGGTTTGCCACGATCTTCTGAAAAATGGCGATTTCGAGTCCGGCCAAGCCACACCCTGGCAAAGCAGTTCTTCGCTAATCTCGCCGGTGGCTGCCAAGCCGCCCAGCGCTTACGGCGCTTGGTTTGGCGGCTATTACAATGCTAATGACTGCTTGTACCAAGACTTGAATCTGCCAGTTGGCCGTAACGGAACCCGGCTCGTATTGCAGTATGACTGGTATGTCAATTCGCAGCTTCCCCGCGGCCGGGCGCCGCAACACATTCTGGAAGCAGACCTTCTGCGCGCTACAGATCTGACCCGGCTGGCCCAACTGGCCTGGCAAAATGACCAAAATCCGCTGAATGTGTGGCAACAGACGACGATGGATATCACCCAATACGCCGGGCAGCGTGTGCGCTTGCAATTTACGGGCCAGACTAATGAAAGCAGTGCTATCACCAGCTTTTTCGTGGATAATGTGCGCTTGTTAGCTTGCCGGCAATTTATCCCCGATCATTTTGTTTACTTGCCGTTGCTGAAACATTGACCCGTGTCTGGCTTTCTTGCTGCAATGGTCATTATGCGGCCCAACGACTATGAGTCATGATAACGTCTGGAATTCGTCCTGCGGCGATTGGCATTCAAGCTGCGCAGGCAGGTTTCGCAATGATCGCGGCGATTTCCAGTTGCTGGACGTTGACACGCGATTGCCATCGGTATTATAGTATGACTGGGGGATAACTGCTCTTGTCATGGCGAGCGCAGCGACAGTATGGCCCTTTTTCCGCTAAGTAATCCGATGATTTTTGAGACGTTCTGCGATCTTATGTCTCTGTGTCTACTGTTTTCAGAGCTATTTTCCGGGAAGGAGTGGTGAAAATGAAGGTTTCTCATGTAGCAGAAATGCGTAATCTGGATCATCAAGCGGTCGAGCGTTATGGGATTCCGGCGCCGATCTTGATGGAAAACGCTGGTGAAGCAGCTTATTACGTAATTTTGCGAGCATTGGGGGTTAAAGGAAAGCGGTTTGTCGTTTTCTGCGGCAGCGGTCATAATGGCGGTGACGGCATGGTGGTTGCCAGGAAGCTCTACTCCAGCGGTGGGTTGGTGCAGATATTTTGTTTGGGGCGTCCGGAGAAATTCGATGAAGTGGTGGGAACACATTACAAAATGGTGGCGCGGATGCCTATCGAATTCGTGCGAGTGACCGAGGAGAACCTTGGCCAAATTGATTTGGCGTTGCGCGAAGCGGATGCAGTAGTAGATGCTATTTTCGGCACCGGCCTCAGCCGGGAGGTAGGTGGTATTTATCGTCAGGTTATCCAGCGTGTTAACGATAGTGGTAAAGCAGTGTTTAGCATCGATATTCCTTCTGGGGTGAACGGTGATACCGGCCGCGTGATGGGCGTGGCGGTGCAGGCTGATCACACCATTACTTTCGGGTTGCCTAAGATTGGCAGTATGCTCTATCCCGGCTTTGCGTTAGGTGGTCGGCTGACGGTGACCCATATTTCCTTCCCGCCGGAACTTTACCAGGACGACGCTTTGCAAGTGGCACTGAGCCTGCCTGCGCCGTTGCCGATTCGGCCTCGGGATGCCCATAAAGGCAGTTATGGCAAGGTTCTCTTCGTTGCCGGCGCGGCGCGCTACGTGGGGGCGCCCTATTTCGCTGCTCTTTCGTTCTTGAAAGCGGGTGGTGGCCTCTCCTATTTGGCCACGCCGCGTTCCATTGCCCCGTTCATTGCCAACAAAGGGAGCGAGATTGTCTTCTTGCCGCAGGCTGAAACCGGCAGTGGCAGCCTTGCTTTGTCTGGCCTGGATGGCTTGCTGGCTGCCAGCCGGGATGTGAATATGGTTGTGCTGGGCCCAGGGCTTTCCTTGGACGAGGAAACGCAGCAACTGGCCCGTGCTTTGGTGGCGCAGGTGGAGAAACCGCTGCTCATTGATGGCGATGGGTTGACGGCCATTGCTGGCCTGCCGGGAATGGTGCGCGCTCGTCGGGCGCCAACCGTCTTGACGCCGCATCCCGGCGAAATGGCTCGGCTGACCCAGCTTTCCGTCGCTGAGATACAAGCCCAGCGGGTAGACGTGTTGCAGAAGGCGGTGGCCGACTGGAACGCGCACATCGTCCTCAAAGGGGCGCACTCCTTGATCGGCTACCCGGACGGCCGCGTCTTCATCAATTTGAGTGGTAACTCCGGCATGGCCACGGCCGGCAGCGGCGACGTACTCACTGGCAGCATTGCGGCTATGTTCTGTAGCGGCTTCGCCTGGGATGAAGCAGTGCGCATGGGGGTCTTTGTGCACGGATTGGCCGGCGATTTGGCTGCTCGCGACCTGGGCGAAGATGGCATGTTGGCCGGGGATATCTTGGCGCATTTGCCGGCGGCGCTGCGGCATTGGCGGGCACACCAACAAGAAATGGTGGCCAGTTATTACGACAGTTTGCAAGTGGTGTGATAACGGAGGTTTATCATGAAAGCGTGGATCTTGGAAAAACAGGCACCGGTTTCCCAACGGCCGCTGCGTCTGGTGGAGTGGCCCGATCCGCATCCTGGACCGGGGGGGATCCGCATTAGAGTGCAGGCGTGCGGCGTTTGTCGTACGGATGTCCATATTGCCGAGGGCGATTTGCCATTACACAAATCGCCGTTGGTATTGGGTCACGAAATAGTTGGAATTGTGGACGAGATTGGTGCCGGGGTGGACCGTTTTCGACTCGGCCAGCGGGCCGGCGTAACCTGGCTGCACAGCGCTTGCGGCCACTGTAAATTCTGCCGGGCGGGCAAAGAGAATCTCTGTCCAGAGGCGCATTTCACCGGCTGGGACGCCGATGGTGGCTATGCGGAATATGCCATTGTTAATGCCGCGTTTGCACTGCACCTGCCGGAGGAGCGCTCGTTTGTGGAGATGGCACCGTGGATGTGCCCCGGCGTGGCCGGATATCGCGCTTTTCGCCTGACCGGCTTACAGAAAGGAGATCGTTTAGGCCTCTACGGCTTTGGTCCTACAGCGACGTATGTGTTACAAGTGGCGCACGCTTTGGGCATTGCGGTCTATGTAGTGACCCGCAGCGAGAAGAACAAGAACGCTGCCCGTGAACTGGACGCCGAATGGGTCGGCGGCTACGACGAACAGATGCCGGTGCAATTAGATGGTGGTATTATTTTCCCGCCGGTGGGCGATTTAGTTCCTTTTGCTTTACGCCAGATGGATCGCAACGGTCGGCTGGTTTTGGGCCCGGTGACCATGACACCGATTGTTATTAACGATTTCAACCTGATTTGGGGGGAGCGTTCCATCACCAGCCTGGCGCATGTGACCCGGCAGGACGGGGAGGCGTTTGTCAAGATTGCGTCCGCAACTGACCTCGCCATGAACATTGAAACCTATCCCTTTTCGCAGGTGCCGCAAGCGCTCATTGCCGTGCGTGAAGGCAAGGTGAAGGGCAATGCTGTCATCCGCGTGGCGGCCTGAGCGCGTCATACGTTCGTTCTTCGGTAGGTCGCATCGAACACTGATCACCCAGATTGCACGCAGATACCTGTAGATTAACAAGGGAAAGGCAGAGAAAACCGGTGTCAGTCTGCGTTATCTGTATTCAATTTGTTGGTAAAGCGTCATTTTTACGTGGATTAGTGACAGGCTCATCGTCATTGTGATGGTTGCCGGCGCCTGATGAATTCCTTCTCTTTTCGCCATCCTGTCCCTCTCCGTGTTATAATAACTGCGGTAGCGTTGCCTCGCGTTCTGCTTAGCCCGATCTTTGGCAGAGCGCGAAATGGGGAAGGGAAGAGCATGATCGCAGAAAGCAAAGAAAGCGCAGTGCCAGCATTGGGTGCAGCGGTGGCGTTCGACCTGCGTTGGCAAACGCGCTGGTGGGGTGTTTCCTCCACTTCGGCATTTCTATTCGGTGTGTTGATGCTCTTGCAGCGACGTCAGATCCGGCTACCCGCTTTGCTAAATTGGTCATGGTTGGCGCTTTTCCTGCTCTTCGGTTTTTGGCTGGCTGCTTTCTGGCGAAACTGGACCGTTTACGGAACGAAAAAGGCCGTTCCGCCAACTGGCGAACTGAAGCGTTGGCCTTATGCCCGGCCCGGTGCGCCTTGGGTCTGGATATCCGGCGGCGGAGATTTCCCCCTTTGGCCGGCGCATGCCTGGAGCCGAGGTATATTGTGGCTGACGGCAGCTGTTTTGCTGCTTTGGACTTTTCCCCTGCCGGTGTGGCGGTTGTGGGGTGGGGGGCTGTTGCTGATTTTTCTCGGCTGGTGGTGGCGCACTTGGCGACAAAGTACGCCGCGCTTTTTGGCGGCGCTGTTACTGTTACTCTTACCCTTCTTGGCTCCATTCAGCGGCGCTGGGCAAACGGTGGGGTGGAGGGAAATTGCTTTTGCCGGGATGCTTCTTGGCGCAGGTATGGCTTTGTCGAATGGAACAGGCTGGCAGTCAGACTTCTGGACGTTATTAGCCGTGGCCGGTCCGATCACCTGGCTATCTGTCTCTGGCTTCTGGCCGACGGCGTTGCTGTTAGCGTTACTGGGCGGTGAATTGCTCTGGTTGAACCACAAACAGTGTGGCGCCGGCCGACGACATTTTGTTTGGCTATTATCTTTGCTGGCTGTAACTTTGTTGTGAGGAGGTACGGGATGAAAAACGTGGCGGATTTTTTGAGCATTGCCGATTTATCAACGGATCAATTCTGGTCCTGGTTGGAGCGGGCGAAAGCGTTGAAGGAGGCGTGGCGGGCCGGCGGTAATCAGCCTATTTTGGCGGGAAAGAGCTTAGCGTTGCTTTTCCAGAAACCATCTTTGCGCACACGTGTCTCTTTTGAAATGGGCATGACCCAATTAGGCGGCTACGCGTTCTATCTTTCGCCGCAGGAAATCCGTTTGGGAGAGCGAGAAAGCGTAGCCGACGTGGCACGCGTTATCTCTGGTTACGTAGATGGCGTGATGGCCCGGGTTTTCGATCATCAGCATTTGCTCGAGCTATCCAAATATGCTTCCATACCTATCATTAACGGCCTTTCTGATTTTAATCATCCTTGCCAGGTGTTCAGCGATTTGTTCACGCTGTACGAACATTGGCACTGGGCCGACCTGCGGGGTAAACACTTGGTTTACGTGGGGGATGGCAATAATGTGGCCCATTCTTTGCTCTACGGTTGTAGCAAGGTGGGCATGGATGTGACTATTTCTTCGCCTCCGGGTTACGAAGTGCGGCCGGATGTGGTTGCCGAGGCATTAGCCCAAGCCCGGCGTATGGGCAGCAAAGTGAATCTGGAGCCGGACCCGCAGCGGGCTGTCGCCGGCGCTGACGCGATCTACACCGATGTGTGGACTAGCATGGGGCAAGAAGAGGAACAACAAACACGCAAACAAGTTTTTCCGCCTTATCAGGTGAATGAATCGTTGGTGGAAGCTAGCGGCAATCCGGATGTCGTCGTGTTGCACTGTTTGCCGGCCCATCGTGGCGAAGAGATTACCGACGCCGTGGCTGATGGACCGCATTCGCTACTCTTCCCGCAGGCGCACAACCGTTTGCATGGGCAGAAGGCCATTTTGGCAGAATTACTGGGGTAACTGGTGCAGGACATTCTTTTTTTGGCGCATCGCCTAAATATTATTAGTTTCCTGGATATCTTACTGGTCACGCTGACTTTTTACGCTGTTTTGCGGCTGTTTCAGGGCACGCAGGCGGTGCAACTTTTGCGCGGATTGCTGTTACTCATTTTGCTCATCGTGGTGTTGACGAATGCTTTTGATCTAATAGCTTTCCGGTGGTTAGTACAAGTCTCGCTACCCGCATTCTTAGTCGCTGTGCCGGTAATATTCCAGCCGGAATTGCGTCGTGCCTTAGGCAGATTGGGGCAGTCTGCGCCGTTATTCGGCCGAGAACTGCCCCCCTCGCAAACGGCTCAGTTGGTGGAGGAACTGGTCTCGGCCACCTTCACGCTGGCAAAACAGCGTTTTGGTGCTTTGATTGTCATTGAAGGGGTTACCGGTTTGGAGGAATATATCGAGACCGGTACTTCACTGGATGCTACGGTCTCTCGTGAGCTAATTATGTCGCTATTCTATCCCAATTCAGCTCTGCACGACGGCGCAGTGATTATTCGCCAGAAGCGAATTGTTGCTGCCGGTTGTGTGCTGCCGTTGTCGCAAAGTACGCTGGATTCCCGCTTGGGCACTCGCCATCGCGCCGGGATTGGCGTTTCGGAACAAAGTGATGCTTTTGTGATCATCGTTTCCGAAGAAACCGGCATTGTTTCTGTGGCGCGCAATGGTCATATCACACGTCGTTTGGAAGAGGGGCGCTTGCGTAAAGCGCTTTACGCTTTCTTTGGCCAGGAGGCAGGTAGGGGAAGCGAGGTGGCGCATGATTAAATGGAGCGTTTTGATTCTGCGCCGATTCTTTGTTTCTCTACGCAAAGATTGGAGCTCTTTTCTTTTAGCGCTCTTCCTGGCACTGGTGGTCTGGGTTATTGCCATTCAGCAGCAAGATCCACTGATTACCCAGCATTTGGCCGATACGGTTTCGATTCAATATGTGGACTTGCCGCCGGGACTGGTTATTCTGGGCACGCCGCCGGAAAATCTTGAGCTTTCTATTCGTGGCCCGCGCAGTGTTGTGGGAGGATTGACCGGCAGCAGTTTTTCCGCCAAGGTTGAACTGGCCGGCCTCCAGCCTGGCATTCACGACTTGTCTGTGCAAGTTCTGAAATCGCCTTCTGTGGATATCGTCTCGCAAAAGCCGGAACGGGTTACAATTCACTTGGAGCGTTTAGTGCACAAAACTATGCCGGTGGAGGTTGTGATGGCTGACCAGCCGCCCGCCGGTTACTCGGTTTATCCGGAACGGGCGACTATTAAGCCCATGACTGTGACCGTCTCCGGGCCGGAAAGCCAGGTAAAGCAGGTCACAAAAGTGGTCGCACAGCTTTACGTGAGCAACGCCAAGCAGACCTTTTCCCGCAAAACATTGGTGGATGCCTGGGATGCCAACAATCAAACTGTGTTCGATGTCACTTCTGAACCGCGCCTGGTGAATGTGATGGTCCCGGTGGAGCAGAAACCCGGTTATTTGGATTTGCCCGTCGTGGTGCAAACGCGGGGTAAGCCGGCTGCTGGCTATTGGTTGCAAAATGTGTCCGTGGAACCGGCAGTGGTGACCTTGAAAGGCAGTCCGGCCGCTTTGAAATCTCTGCCCGGCTACGTAGAAACAGCGATTTTGGATCTGACTGGCGCCGACAAAAATATCGTGGAACGACTAGCCTTAGTGTTGCCACGCAATGTTTCTGTGGTCAATAGCAAGAGTGTGAAAGTCGAAGTGAAGATTTTGCCCATTGAAGGTGGTAAGACGATAGAACGCGTGCCGCAAGTACAAGGATTGAACGAAGGCCTGGCTTTGCGCACACCGCTGAATCCGATTACCATTGTGCTATCTGGACCTTTACCGAAATTGAGTAAGTTGGGGGCGGCGGAGGTGTCGGTGGTGGTTGATTTTTCTAATATCACTGCCCCCGGCGTTTATACGATAAAGCCAGTGGTTGTGGTCCCGCAAGGCGTGACGGTTCAATCGGTGGTGCCGACGGAGGTCAATGTGGAAGTCATTTCGTTGTTGCCGACGGTGACCCCTTCGCCGACGGCTGCTGCCACGCTGCCCATTACCGGGACGGTTACGATCACGCCTACGCTAACGGTCACTCCGACATCGCCCTGAGTTCAGAGAAAGTATGAGTCATTGATGCGTAAGCCAATTGTTGCTCTAATCGGTCGCCCCAATGTAGGGAAATCGACGCTTTTTAATCGCTTAGTCGAACAGCGAAAAGCCATCGTAGAGGACGTTCCCGGCACGACGCGGGATCGGCTGTACGGCGACTGTGAATGGAGCGGTGTTTCTTTTCTTGTCGTGGACACCGGAGGCGTGGAATTGCCTTCCGGTCGCCGGGAAGAGCAGCGCTCTGTCCAAACGCCATTAGCCGTGAGCTCCAAAGGATTCCTGCGCGAAATCCGTGTTCAGGTGACAGAAGCGTTGGCGGAGGCCGACGTCATTGTTTTTGTGACGGACGCCAAAAGCGGCATCACACCGGCCGATGAAACAATTGCTGAGTGGCTGCGCCAGTCACAAAAGCCGTTGTTGGTGGCTGCTAACAAAGCGGATAACGAGGAGCGCCGTTTGACGGCCTTCGAGTTTTACAACTTGGGTGTGGGGGAGGTTTTTGCTGTTTCGGCGCTACACGGCATCGGCACCGGCGATTTGTTGGATGCTATCGTGGCCGGATTTGAGCAGATACCGGCCGAACCGGAGGAGCCTGGCCTGCGCTTGGCGTTGGTTGGTCGGCCTAATGTGGGTAAATCGTCGTTGCTGAACGCTTTATTAGGCCGAGACCGGGCTATCGTCAGTGTTATTCCCGGCACGACGCGGGATGCTGTTGACTCGCAGGTGAAGTGGCACGGCGAGTCGGTGACCTTGGTGGATACGGCTGGCATTCGGCGCCGGGGACATATCGATCGCGGCGTGGAGCGCTATAGCGTCCTGCGCGCTTTGCGGGCCATTGAGCGCAGCGATGTGGTAGCGTTGCTGGTCGACGCGGAGGAAGGCAACACGGAGCAGGACGCCCACATTGCCGGCTACGCGCTGGAATCTTCGCGCAGCATTTTCATTGTTGTTAACAAATGGGACCTGGTGGAAAAAGACAGCTATACCATGGATGTCTATCGCCAGCGCCTGCGGGAGGCTTTCCGATTCATCGATTACGTGCCGCTGATTTTCATCTCCGCTTTGACTAAGCAGCGGGTAGGCCAGGTTTTGGAAATAGCACATCAAGTATACAGCGAGCGTTTTTTTCGCATTCCAACCTCTGCACTAAATCACATGCTGGAGCAAGCTGTCGCCCGGCATCCGCAACCAGTGCGGGCTGGTAAACAATTGCGTTTTTACTATGTCACCCAGGCGGACGTCGATCCGCCTACTTTCGTCTTTTTTGTCAACAACAGAGAGATTGTTCATTTCTCGTACAAACGCTATTTGGAAAATAGCATTCGAGCGCTGCATCCGTTTCATGGAACACCTTTGCGCCTCGTTTTCCGCAACCGCAGCGGAGATGATTTGTCGTGAAGTGGAGTCTCTGGATGCTTTTGGGCATCGGCCTATTTTAGGCGCTAACGACGGCGCCAGCGGCGTGGCCGTGTTCTGCTCGAGGTAGCGCGTGCTTTTCCGCCCGCCGGCCCGTCCCACGCTCCGCTGCAATTTGTTTTTTTCGACGCGGAAGATCGTGGTGAAATCGATGGCTGGCCCTGGTCTGTCGGCGCAGCACATTTTGCCCAGCAGATGCAATCGTTGCCCGGCGCAGTGATCATCGTGGATATGATCGGGAATGCTAATCAGCAGATTTATTGGGACGGCAACTCGGATGTAACCCTTTCGCACTGTTTTTGGCGGTTGGCCGATCAGCTTGGTTATCGGCAGTGGTTCGTGCCGCAACAGAAATATACCATTTTGGATGATCATATCCCCTTTCGCCAACGGAACATCCCGGCAGTAGATCTGATTGACTTCGATTACCTGTATGGGCACACGTTCGCTGATACGGCCGACAAAGTTTCACCGCAGAGTTTGCAACGAGTTGGCAATGTTCTGTCGCATTATCTCGTCAAGGATTGCCCATCATGCACCTATATTCAGGGCAGTCAACTTGTGCAAATTTGTGAAGGTTGTGGTAACTTTAGGCAGGCGATTGTTCTCAATCGTATCATAAAAAAGGGGGAGAATTATGCAAGAAGCAGATCGCTTAGCGAATTTACCGCCCTACATTTTTGCACGTCTGGGCGCTCGCTTACGCAAATTGATGGCAGAAGGCCGGGACATTGTCCGTTTGGATATTGGCAGTCCGGATTTACCACCAGCACCGTTTATTATCGATGCATTGAACCGTTCGGCGGCCGATCCGCATCATCACGGTTATGCTGGTTATGTGGGCGTACCGACATTTCGGCAGGCCATCGCAGCCTATTATCAGTCTCGTTTCGGTGTGGAACTGGATTGGCAGACGGAGATTTTGCCGCTCATTGGTTCCAAAGAGGGATTGGCGAACATAGCTCTGGCGTTCATCAATCCGGGTGATTTGGTGTTGGTGTCGGATCCCGGTTATCCGACTTATCGCATGGGCACGTTTTTGGCACAAGGCGAGGTCTATTACATGCCGTTGTTGGCGGAGAACGATTTTTTGCCCGACTTAGATGCTATTCCCGTAGAGGTTGCGCAACGGGCCAAAATGATATGGTTGGACTATCCTAATAATCCCACCGGGGCAATCGCCGATGCCGTGTTTTTCGAGAAATTGGTGGCTTTTGCCCGTCGTTACGACATCCTGGTTTGTCATGACGCACCTTATTGCGACGTGGGCTATGATGGTTACAAAGCGCCCAGTTTCTTAGCCACGCCGGGTGCCAAAGAAGTAGGTGTCGAATTCAACTCACTTTCCAAATCGCATAACATGGCCGGCTGGCGTGTCGGGATGATCGTAGGCCGGCAAGATGTGGTGCAATCTTTGTTGAAAATCAAGTCGAACATCGATTCTGGCATTTTCCGGCCGATTCAGGACGCGGCGACAGTAGCTTTGACCGGCGATCAGTCCTGGTTAGAGGAGCGGAATGGGATTTATCAGGAACGACGCGATATTATTCTGGAGACATTGTCCGAGATAGGCATTAAAGCGCGCACGCCGCAAGCTTCATTGTACATTTGGGCTGAGGTGCCGGCAGGCTACACGTCGCAAGAATTCGCCGACAAATTGCTTTTGGACCTGAACGTATCTGTTACACCGGGAAGTGCTTTTGGCGCCCATGGTGAAGGCTATATCCGCATTTCTGTGGGTATGGACACAGATCGTATTCGGGAAGCTATGCGCCGCTTGCGTACGCTTGCGCTCTGAAGGAAGAAATGTGATTAGCGGGTTACTCAGCTCAGTGACTATGGATTAGGACAATGTCTGCCAAGCTGCTCTGCAGCGATTTGTAGTTGTCTGATGAGGTGGGGGGCTGCATTGTTTGACCAATGTCATATGCATGGTTAACCTGGCCCGCCGGAGGCTGTGGGCTAACCTGCTAATCGTGTAGATGCTCCGGTGGAGCTCGCCTTGAGGAGACCACACCGGCTTCCATAGTATGAGCCTGACCTGTTCACAGTCGGTTGGGCTCATACCACAAGGGTGTTTCATGGGTGATCTAACATTGTCGAAGTAATTACGACGGGATTTTCGCTTTTAGCGCCATCGCACGAAGAAATATGTCGGTGGCAGTTTCTTTCGTATAGGCATTAACGGATTGGTTGTTATATTTCTATGAGAAGTTACCATACAAGCGAACAAAAAGAGCGGGCACTTCTCGTCGGCACCGCGATTCAGGGCCAAGAGATGCTACTGACCCTGGAACAATCCCTGGCAGAGTTGGCGCGCTTGGCCGAAACGGCCGGCGTGGAGGTAATAGGCGAGATCAGCCAGCACATCCGCCGTCCTAATCCCGCTACGCTTATTGGGCGCGGCAAAGTGGACGAACTGAAAACAGCGGTTGCAGCTTTGGATGCGACGGTCGTCATTTTCGACAGCGAGCTTTCGCCTCGCCAGCAGCGTGAACTGGAGCATGTTTTAGGCGAAGATGTGAAGTTGTTGGACCGTACCGCCCTGATTTTGGATATTTTCGCGCGTCATGCCCATACTAAGGAGGGTGCTTTACAAGTTGAGTTGGCACAATACGAATACCGTCTGCCCAGGCTGACGCGGGCCTGGACCCATTTGGCCCGGCAGGCTGGCGGCGGTGCTGCCCGGGGTGGGGCGGCCGGCGTGGGTTTACGTGGCCCCGGCGAGACCCAATTGGAGGTCGACCGGCGCGAGATTGGCCGGCGTATGGCTACGCTGCGTCGCCAGTTGGAGGATGTACGCGCCCATCGTCGCCGCTACCGACAGCGGCGACAAGCTGTCCCACTGCCGGTGGTTGCTCTGGTCGGCTACACCAATGCCGGCAAATCCACGCTCCTCAACCGGCTGACTGATGCCGATGTCCTGGTGCAGGATCAACTTTTCGCTACGCTGGACCCCACCACGCGCCGGCGCACGCTTTTCAAAGGACAAGAGGTGCTTTTCTCTGATACCGTTGGCTTTATCCAAAAACTGCCCACCCAGTTGGTCGCTGCTTTTCGCGCTACGCTGGAAGAAATCCAGGATGCCGACGTTGTGGTGAAAGTAGTTGACGCCGCTGATGCCGTCGCCTGGCAACATTACCTGACTGTTACCCAAACTTTGACCGAATTAGGCGCCAACCAGAAATTGTCCATGTTGCTTCTCAATAAAGTGGACTTGATCCCGCCCGCCAAGTTGCGAAAATTACGAGACCTTTTTCCCGATGGCATCTTTATTTCGGCCCGCATGGGCCAGGGCATTGATGACTTTCTTGCTCGGCTGGAGTCGTTGTTAATGGCTCTGATGGTGGAAATCCGGATCCAATTGCCCTTTCGACGGGGGGATTTGGCTTCTTTATTTCACCGGCTGGGGCAAGTAGAGCGGGAAGAACACAACGCGAATGGTATTATCATGCGCGGGCGCATTCCTAAAAGCCTGATGGGACAATTTTCGCCTTACCAGCTCTTGGCTTCGGTGGAAACCGGAGAAATAGACACGGCAGGTACGTGAGCGTAGGAGATACATCTTGAGTATTTGGCACAGAGTCTATTTCGGGAATCCTTTACAGGCGTGGGGTATAGCCCTGTTCGTTGGGCTGTTGATCTCGCTCGGTTTGATCTTGTTGAAGCGATGGAGTATTCACCATTTGGGGCGGTTTGCTGAGCGCACTGCCAACTATTACGATGATCTCTTTGTGGCATTGATTCGCAGCACGCAACACTGGTTATTGGTTATTGTTGGCTTTTATGTTGGCAGCTATACGGTGGCGTTATCCTCTTCTGCACGTGCTGTCGTCACTAAAGTGGTCTTCTTGGCTCTGCTGTTCCAGGTTGGGCTTTGGATCGCCGCCGTAGTGACCTTGTGGGCTGCGCATTATCAAGAAGAAAAATCCGATGACGGCACAGCCGTGACTATGGCCAGCACCATCAGTTTCATTACCAAGCTCGCCGTCTGGTCTATCGTCATTTTAGTCGCTTTGGACAACCTAAACGTGAAGATCACTGCGCTGGTGACTGGTTTAGGCATTGGCGCGCTGGCCATTAGCTTGGCGCTACAAAACATTCTTACCGACTTGTTTGCCTCGCTGTCCATTCTTTTCGACAGACCTTTCGTGATCGGCGATTTCATCGTTGTCGATGATTTCTCCGGTACTATTGAACACATTGGCCTTAAAACAACCCGTGTACGCTCTCTGTCCGGCGAGCAGATCGTTTTCTCTAACGCCGATTTGCTCCAAAGCCGCATCCGCAATTACAAATTGATGAAAGAACGGCGAGTTGTCTTTGCTGTAGGGGTAACTTACGATACGCCATATGAAAAACTAAAGAAGATTCCAACGATGTTGGAAGAAATCATTTCCAAGCAGAAAATTGCTCGCTTCGATCGGGCCCATTTCAAGACCTTTAGTGGTTCCTCTTTGGACTTCGAAATTGTGTATTACGTGACCATCGCGGATTACAAGTTGTATATGGATATTCAGCAAGCCATCAATTTAGAGACGTTCCGTTGTTTCGCCGCAGAAGGCATCGAATTCGCTTACCCTACCCAAACCGTGTTCTTACACCAATAGAGTGAGTCGACGCTGTTCTCCGTCGCTTGATTCTCGGATATTTTTCCGTTTTTCGGAGGAGAGGGTAGCCGAAGGCATTGCCTTCGGCTACCCTCCAGAGAAGCTTATTTTCAGAGGCACACCACGGCGGCTGAAAAATCGCCCCCCAACCTTCGGGGCCAGGGGATAACTCGGCCAAGCGACTAAAAGTCGCGGCAACGTCTGAAAAATCGCCCTACGGTGATTAGCATGCAACCTGCGCAGGCAGGTTTTGCAGTTGTAGTAGCGATTTCTAATCGCTGCACGAGGCTTAGCTTTTCCCCATCCCCGTATCGGGGAGGGGAAGGCTTGCTGCCCCTTTGGGCGGTAAGCCAAGGGAGAGGTCTTATTTTCAAAGACGGTAAAGATTAAAGCGATTGCGCGAAATGCCTCTTTTTGCTATACTTGTAAATGATATAGTTGGGCTCCAACACAATGAGGTTTCCTGGCGCAAGTCTCCCAAACCAGCCTCATTCGCGGGCTACCGCGTAAATAGTAGCAGGGACACGATGCTGTTCGCTACGTACTGCTTGATCGAGGAGGATTGGTACGTAATGTTTTTGCTGGGCGATGGCTTCAAATTGTTGCTGCCTTCTGATTTGATTTTCCTCGCGTGTGATATGGCTGTACCTGCTATCGATGTTAACTTCTCACTAAACCTGTTGTTCAAAGGAGGATATTCATGATGGAAACAGTTGCTTTGCGGTCAGTTTTGGATTACCATGATGCGAATGTATTGTCCGTCTATTTGGATGTTAATCCGGCTAAGCCTGCTAATCAAGGTGGTCGGCGTGCTTATCAAATTTGGTTGGCTGACCAATTAAAAAACTTGGCCGATTCTATTGTGAATGGCGAGAAACGTTTCTGGCGTGATCAGGCAGCTCGTCTGCAGGAATTTGTTGATTCTTTTAGGCCGAGTTCGAAAGGCGTGGTTATTTTCTCAGGAGCGGGTTTATGGCAGGTTTTCGAAATGCCGGAAGCGCCTCGCAATAGAATTTGGTGGGGGCAGCCGCTGACGGTGCCGTTGCGTCGTTATTTGGCCCGGCGTCATCGTTACGGCCTGGTCATTGCTGATCAGGAGAAAGCGCGTTTCTTCGCCGGCGATCCGTACGTTATAGAAGAACTGTCGACAGCAGAACTGAACAATAGGATGGCGGAAGAACCATCTCGCCATGAGACCACTTCTTTTCGGGGTGGCGGTGGCGTCGTCGCCTCCGGCGATCGTGATGACGATTTACAGGGCCGGGCGCAGGCAGTTCAGCGGCGTTTTATGGATTCAGTCGTTCAACAGATGGCCCAATTGGCCACGGAATATGACATCCAGCGTTGGACCATTGCCGGCCAAACGGAGAATCGTGCTATTTTAAAGGATGAGATGCCCCCAGCTTTGCGTGATGCGGTTATTAGTGAAAGAACACTTCCTTCGACGGCCGGCAAAGGGGAGATTCAGGAAAAAGTCTTGTCGGCATGGCAAGTATTCGAGCTGCAAGAGAGAACCGTACTGGTCGATAAACTGCTGCAGCAAGGGGAAACAGGTTTTCAGGTTGTGATGGGTTTGGAAAAAACGCTGGAGGCTATTCAGGAAGGCCGTTCCAGTTTAGTGCTCATTGACTATGATTTAGACGGAGAAGTGTGGGTCTGTCCGCAGTGTGGCTGGGTGGCACTTGCAGCGCAGGAATGCCCTGTTTGCGGCAAAGAAATGCGGTTGGTGCATTTAGCTACCGCCATCGAGCGCCGTGCCAGAGAGATGGGGAGTGAGGTAGAGATTATAAACGGCGAGCCGGCAAGGAAATTGAAAATTAATGGAGAAATCGGTGCTTTTTTGCGTTTCTGAGCGGTGCGATATGACCTTCAATTCCAGGAGCGGCGCATTCCGGCAAGGTGTGCGCCGCTTTTTTGTCATCCGCGACCTATAGACGCAAAAGCTACCTGGAATTATCAATTCTGCTGAAGTCGTAACTTTTGCTAAACTGGCCAAGGTATGTAAAATGTGTGGGGCAAGGCAGCGCTGCCTTGCGATTCTCGGCAAAGACAGGATATTATGGCTCCGAATAGTGCTGATGTTGTTATTTGCGGGGCCGGCATAGCCGGCATCGCCACCGCCTATCATTTATCCGTCTGGCAAGGTATCCGTAGTGTGCTGCTTGTGGATGAACGTTCGCCGTTGACTTTCACCAGCGACAAGTCCACCGAGTGTTACCGCAACTGGTGGCCCGGCCCCGGTACCGCCATGGTCAGTTTGATGAACCGCAGCATTGACATTATGGAAACATTGGCCGGTGAAAGCGGCAATGTCTTTCACCTGAATCGTCGTGGTTATCTTTTCGCCACCGCCGACCGCGAGCATTTGGACGACTTTCGCACTGCAGCGGCGGAGCCGGCCACGTTGGGTGCGGGGCAATTGCGTATCCACAATGGCCAGCAGGACGTAGGCCCTTACATTCCGCCGCAACCTGCAGGCTTCGCCGGCGAACCGGATGGGGCGGATCTCATTTTAGATCAGGCGTTGATTCGCGCTCAGTTTCCCTATCTGTCGCCGGAGACCATCGCTGTGCTGCATGTGCGTCGAGCTGGCTGGCTCAGTGCCCAGCAGTTGGGTATGTTCATGTTGGAAAGAGCGAAAGAGCAAGGAGTGCGTTTCCTCAGCGGCAAAGTGGTGGCGGTGGAAACGGTTGGCGGATGCGTACAAGTTGTGCATGTGGCATATCCCGGCGGTGAAAAGACGATTTTCACGAATATTTTTGTTAATGCGGCGGGCCCTTTTTTGTGGCGTACCGGCACCCTGTTGGGTGTGGATATCCCGGTATTTGCCGAATTGCACATGAAAGTGATGATCAAAGACCGGCTGGAAATTGTGCCAAGAGGCGCACCACTGTTAATTTGGAACGACACGCAATATTTGCCCTGGAACGAGGCTGAGCGGGCGCTTTTTGCTGAGAGTGATGCGGACCGTAGGCTGCTGGAACTGTTTCCCGCCGGTGTGCACACCCGACCGGAAGGCGGTCCCGGCAGCACGACCATTCTCATCCTGTGGGATTATCACGAGCGCCGAACCGAGCCGGTACCGAATCCGCCGCTGGATCCGCTGTACGCGGAAATTGCGCTGCGCGGGCTGGCGACCATGTTGCCACAACTGCGCGCCTATTTCGGCAGAATGCCCAAACCGCTGCTGGATGGCGGCTATTACGTGAAAACGCGGGAGAACCGTCCACTCATCGGGCCGCTGCCGGTGGCGGGAAGCTACCTCATTGGGGCGCTTTCCGGTTATGGCATCATGGCGTCCTCCGCGGCGGGAGAATTGCTGGCAGCCCATATCGCCGGCGTAACCCTGCCGGACTACGCACCAGCGTTCAGCCTGGCGCGTTACCAAGATCCGGCCTATCAAGCCCTGCTGGAGGACTGGACGGACTCTGGACAGTTGTAGAAAGCGGGAGGTGAAGGCGGTAGCCGGCAGACCGGTAAATGGGGTTTGCGTGTTAGCTGCGAAGCGGCTGACGGGACGGAGAAGTTCAACTTCTGAGAGAAGTTGAACTTCTTTGCCGGTGCTGTTTCAACCGCGATGATGATTAGAGGCAAATAAGTTAAATGTACCTGATGCTCAAGCCGCATCCGTGATGCGGCGGCCTTGGCTCTAAAACGGCGGGTCACGGACCCGCCTGGAACACGGTAATAGGCTTTTTGACGCTCCGCGTCTCAGCGGCTCTGCGTCGGCTATTCTCAAAGGGAGGCAACAATGGACAGCAAGAAATTTACCGATCTCAACACATCCCCCCGGATTTTGCTAGGCCCCGGGCCCAGTATGGTGCCGTCGCGCGTGTTGCGCGCCATGGCAACCCCGCTCATTGGCCACTTAGATCCGGAATTCATCACCATTATGAAAGAAGTGCAGGAACTTTTGCGCTATGTGTTCCAAACGGGAAACGATGTAACCTTTCCTGTTTCGGGGACCGGCAGTGCGGCGATGGAAGCGTCCATGGCGAATTTCATCGAGCCGGGGGATGCTGTACTTATCGCCGTGAACGGCTATTTCGGCGAAAGGCTGTGTGATATGGCTGGCCGCTATGGCGCCGAAGTACACCGCATTGATCGTCCCTGGGGCGAAGTGTTCACGCCGGCCGAGATTGAGGAAGCACTGGCGCAACGCCGGTATAAACTCCTGGGAGTGGTCCACGCCGAGACCTCCACCGGGGCGTTGCAACCGGAGATCGGGGCCATTGCTGAAGCGGCACACAAACACGGAGCCCTCCTGGTGTTGGACACGGTCACCTCTTTGGGCGGTGTGCCGGTGCAGATCGACGCCTGGGGCGTGGACGTGGCTTACAGCGGCACGCAAAAAGCGCTTTCTTGCCCGCCGGGGCTCTCGCCTCTCACCGTCGGGCCCCGGGCGCAGGAAGTGCTGCATCAGCGCAAGACGAAAGTCGCCAACTGGTATCTCGACTTGACGCTGGTGGAAAAATATTGGGGGGACGAACGCACCTACCACCACACAGCGCCCATCAGCATGAACTACGCGCTGCGGGAGGCGCTGCGCATCATCGCCGAGGAGGGGCTGGAGAACCGCTTTGCCCGGCACCGTGCGCACGCGGAAATGCTCTGGGCCGGCCTGGAAGCGTTAGGTTTGCCGCCGTTGGTGGAAAGCGCCTACCGGCTACCCACCTTGACCACGCCGCAATTGCCCGCCGGGTTGGACGAAGTGGCTATCCGGCAGAAACTGTTGGCCGAGTACAATATTGAAATTGCCGGCGGATTTGGCCCCCTGAAAGGAAAAGTGTGGCGCATCGGGCTAATGGGCTTCAGCAGCAGGCGGGAAAACGTCGTCTTGCTGCTCTCGGCGCTGCGTGAACTCTTGGGCTGAGAGAGCATTGATTGCGATCCTGGGAGTGCATCATGTTCGTGCAGACCGAAAAATGGCTCCGCCAACATAAACATCTCGCGGCGTTTGCCAGCTATGCGTTCCTGGTTGCGCTCTTTTTCAGTCCGATTCTGTCCATGCGGCGGACGTTCCCACCGGGGGATTTCAGCGAACATTTTTTCACGTCCGCCTCTTTTTTGCACCACGAATTGCTGCACGGCCGCTTGCCGGTTTGGAATCCGTTCGTTCATGCCGGACATCCTTTTTTAGCCGACCCGCAAGCGGCTGTGTTCTATCCCGTCCAGGATTTCTGGCTGCTCCTCTCGGCGTCGGTTTGGACCGGCTGGCTGCGATTCTACCTGCTGGAAGTCGAGGCGATCTCCCATTTCGTCTTAGCCGGGTTTTTCACCTATTTGCTGGCATACGACTTGCTGAAAAACTGGCGAGCGGCGTTTTTGGCCGGCGTTGTCTTCACTTTCTCCGGCTATTTGACTGGCTACCCGCCGCTGCAATTAGCCATCCTGCGCACGGCAATCTGGCTGCCGCTCATTTTGTGGCTGTTGCTGCGGGCGGTGCGCCGGCCGGCGCGAATCGGCTACTGGCTCGGCGCTGCAGTTGCCTACAGCGTCGCGTTCCTGGCCGGGCACCCGCAGACATACTGGTTCATGAGCTACGCGGTGGCGGCCTGGATCGTCCTCCTCCTGTGGAGCCGCAACGCGCTTTTCCCGGCCGGCCAGCGGCCGCGCTGGCGCGCGTTATTCAGCCGCGTCGTCCTTTTCTACGCGGCGACGGTTGGCCTCAGCGCCGCCCAGCTCTGGCCGAGCCTGGAATTTACCGTGTACAGCGCCCGGGCCAGTGTGGATTACAACTTCCTGCGCCACGGCTTCCCGATGCGAGACACCTGGCAAATCCTGGTGCCGAACGTGGTGAGCCTTTTTTCGCCGCTTTACGTGAGCATCCCGGCCATCGGTCTTCTGCTGATTGCCATTGCGAGCGTGCTGCGCTGCCCAAGCCGGGCCGACACTTCTGTCGCGTCCGGTGTGTTGCTGCTGCGCCGCTTCGTTCTCTTCTGGACATTCTTGGCTCTCATTGCGCTGTTGCATTCTTATGGCGGGAATGCCTTTTTCTACCCGTGGGTTTACCGCTATTTCCCCGGCGGTAAACTCTTCCGCGACCAGGAACGTGCCGCGTATTTGGTCACGTTCGGGTTCGCCATGCTGGCCGCCTACGGTGCGCTCTTCCTGAACGAAATGCAGCGCCGGCTCCGGCGCCGGGTCGTGAGCATTTTCCTGGCGATGGTTGTGGCCGGCGTGCTGCTTTTTACATTCATCTATCGTTGGCCGCACGCCCTCGGCGGAAGTGCGTCCGACGGGCATTATGCAACAGTCATCGCCCGCGTGTTGGTCGTTGCGTTGCTGCTCTTCGCCTTGCTCTGGAGCCATCTTAAGAGGTCAATGCAGCTCTTCCTGCTGACGCTGTTGATCATAGCAGATCTCTTCTCGGCCAATATCGGCACCAATTTGGACAAAGCGTGTCCCTGGGAGCAAGCCGCCATCTGGCCGGAGATTGTTAAATTACAACAATCCATCCGTGAGGATCGAAAAGCACACCCCGACATCGCCGAGCGGGCGTATAACCAGTACCGCGTGCCTTTGGATTACGGGATGACAGCTTATGTGGAAGAAATCACCGGTGCCAGCCCGCTCTACCTGCGTAATTATGGTCTGATCCTGGACAAACTCAACCGGAAGAAAGTGTGGCGGCTCACTGGTGTGCGGCATGTTCTTTCCAGCGACCCGGATATCGGCGTGCCCGCCCTGCGCTTAGGTTTCTACCCCCAACGCCCGCACGGGGCGACCTATCTGTTCAAGTTGAAAGCCGCCTATCCGCCGGCGTGGATCGCTCACGAAGTCTATTTTGCCGGCGACCGTGCCGCATTCTCGCTCTTAGCTAAACCCGATTTCGACTTAGACGGCAGCGCTGTCCTGCCGCCAGAAGCGGAAGAGGTGCTTCGGCACAGTGCTTCCCCGAGCACAATGGCCCCCGCCGGGGAAAACAAGGTGTCCATGCGCCGCCTTTCGCCCACGGAGTACACCATCTCGGTGGACAGTCCACACGGAGGATTGCTGGTGGTCAGCCAAAACTGGCTGCCTGGCTGGCAGGCGCACTCTGGCGGCAAGACGGTGCCCGTGTTGCGGGCTGATTTGACCTTCTTGGGGATACCGGTTTCGCCGGGGGAAGAACAAATACGGCTGTCGTACCGGCCAGCCAGCGTCCGTTACGGGCTGCTCATCAGCGGACTGACCTTACTGATCCTTGGACTAATAACCGTATTTTCTTTCCGGTTTGCCGGCCCAGGGTATGATGCTTAAATGGCGAGTCATTTGCTTTTCGGAAGATTGCTTCGTCCTCAATGAATAGGGATAGAGCCGACTTGTTGTGTTTTGACAAAATTAGGACGGTATGTTATAAGTGATTATCTTTTTGTGGAGAAGAAATAGATCGTGGGCCATCACATTATCTTGATTGTCAAGAAGCAGAGCAGGAAGCATAAGCCGAGCCGCTAAGGTCCGGAGTTTGGTACTTGCTCATTGGCGAAAGGATGCCGTTGCCGACTTCCAGACCTGGAGGTCGGCTTTTTTCGTGAGAGGGGCAAAATGAAGCGCATAGGATGTATGACCGTTATTCTCAGCGAGGATAAGCGGCGTGTGTTATTAATTAAACGGGACGACTTTCGCATCTGGGTGCCGCCGGGCGGTAGTATCGACCCGGGCGAGCAGCCGGAAGCTTGTGCAGTACGCGAGGCACGTGAGGAAAGTGGTTACGATGTGGTTTTAGACCGGTTAGTGGGACGGTTCCATTGGCAGAATGCACCGGACGGGCCGATGACATCGTATGTTTATGCGGCGCACGTCGTAGGCGGTGAGGCCATCGTGCGTGGGCCGGAAACTCGGGAAGTCCGATGGTTTCCAGTGGACCGGTTGCCCCGGCGCATGCTGTCTCATACTAAACGGCGGGTGGCAGTCGCTTTGACGAAACAGGATACTCCTGTTGATGTCAAAGAGCGTATGCCGACTTGGCAAGCGTGGTTATTGCGCTTACTGGTTGTGCTGCGTGATCAGTACAACAAATATTTTCGGAAATCACTGTATGCCGACCGTATGCGCAATTTAGGGCGCGGTGGGTGAATTAGGTGGGTGAAGCTTGTGGAGAACCCAAATGGGCCGGCGCCAGCTACCAAGCGCCTATACCCCAAAAGGGGGGCATGTCACTGAGGGCGTTTTACCTCTCCTGACCTCCTGCAAAAGGGCTTTGGCTTCGGCTGCTTTTGGGCTATCACTGGCTCTCGTCTCGTCGCAAACTTATTGTTATCCTGTTGTCAACGAGCGCATAGAGCGTGTTGTCGCCGTAAGTTGGTATACGCTGAATAGTAGTCTATAGTATGAACCGGGTTTTATAACAGGAATCTTCGTACTGCTGGGATGATATGTTTGAGATCAACGTTTATCAGCGTGCATCGGCGTTGGTCAGCGTGCTATATCTTAGAGGAGGTTGTGAACATGGCAGCTTTGACGGTGGATTGCCCGGAATGTGGGGCTGAGATTGATTTGACCGACTTGATTGTGGGAGAAATTGTTGTTTGCCCTGATTGTGGCGTAGAGCTGGAAGTGATGAGCTTAACGCCACCGGTGGTGGAATTGGCCCCGGAAGAGGAAGAAGACTGGGGAGAATAGCGGCGATGGGGCCTCGGCAACACTGATTTTATCGTTGTCGGGGCTTCTTTCTGCGGCAAGCAAAGGGGAGGAAGAAGCGATGCGAGTTGGTGTTTTGCTTTCGCGTGTTCGGAAAGAGGAGAAACTGATTTTCGACCGGCTGCAGCGCCGGGGTGTGCCTTTCGACACGATTGACGACCGGCAGATAGTTTTTGACTTGCAAGGCAACGGTTTTGGGAAATATGACG
Organism: Anaerolineae bacterium; assembly: GCA_015486845.1. Taxonomy (GTDB): domain Bacteria; phylum Chloroflexota; class Anaerolineae; order JAADDB01; family JAADDB01; genus WFQU01. The sequence goes on from WFQU01000010.1 coordinate 29,261, forward strand.
TGGTTTTGGAGCGGTGTATCAATCACAGCAGGGCGCTTTACGCAGTGCACATTCTGAATGACTGGGGTGTGCCTACCGTGAACAATGCAGAAGTAGCTGAAGTTTGCGGGAACAAGCTGCTCACAAGCAGTTCTTTGATTCGCCACGGCGTGCCGACGCCGCGAACGAAAATCGCGTTCACGCCAGATAGTGCGTTGCAAGCCATTGAGGCGATGGGCTATCCGGTAGTCTTGAAGCCAGCCGTGGGTTCTTGGGGACGGCTGTTGAGCAAAATCAATGATCGCGATGCCGCCGAGGCTGTCTTAGAGCACAAACAGATTTTGGGCAGCTATCATCATTCCATTTTCTATATTCAGGAATATATCCGCAAGCCGATGCGGGACATTCGCGCTTTCGTCGTTGGCAATGAGACCATCGCGGCCATTTATCGCCATTCTGAACATTGGATCACTAACACCGCCCGAGGTGGTTCTGCTTCCGTCTGTCAGATCACGCCGGAACTAAACGATCTTTGTGTGCGAGCGGCCCGGGCTGTGGGCGGCGGCGTGGTGGCTATCGACGTGCTGGAGGACCCGGAGCGAGGGCTGTTGGTGAACGAAGTGAACTACACCATGGAATTTCGCAACAGCATCGAGCCGACTGGCGTCGATATTCCGGGGCGCATTGTCGATTTTGCCCTGCGAGTGGCTGCTGATGGCTGGGAGAAAGCTAATGGCTGGGGATAAGCCGAAAATTCGCGTCGGCATCGTCGGGGCTTCCGGCTACACTGGCGGAGAATTGCTGCGCTTGTTGCTGTGGCATCCCCGGGTGGAAGTGGTGCAGGCCACCAGCGAGCGCCAAAGCGGAAAATTCGTTTATGCCGCCCACCCCAACCTGCGTGGGCTGACGAAACTGAAATTCAGTTCAGCACGCCAATTACAGCCGGCAGACCTGCTCTTTTTGGCGCTGCCCCATGGCAGCGCCCAGCAGCGTATCGACGAATTCGCTGCTGTCGCGGAGCGCATCATTGATCTGAGCGCCGACTTCCGGCTGCGCGACGCATCGACTTATGCCAAATGGTACGGCCATGAACACGCCGCGCCGGCCTGGTTGGACCGTTTCGTCTACGGCCTGCCGGAGCTTTATCGGGAACAGATCGCCGGGGCACGCTACGTCAGCGGCGTGGGCTGCAATGCCACGGCGACGACGTTGGCTGTTTGGCCACTCTTCCGAGCCGGGCTGGTACAACCCGGTCGTGACCTTATTGTGGAAGTCAAAGTCGGCTCCAGCGAGGCCGGTGCAACCCCCAGTGCCGGTTCGCACCACCCGGAACGGAGCCATGTGGTGCGCTCTTACGCGCCGGTGGGCCACCGGCACACCGCCGAGGTGATGCAAAACCTGGCCTTGGCCGGGGAGGTACCGCCGGTGCATCTCTCGGTGACCGCTGTGGAAATGGTACGAGGCGCTTTGGCCACCGCACATCTTTTCTTGCGGCCTGAGGTGGAGGGTGAGAAAGAAATATGGGCGGCTTACCGGCAAGCGTACCGGGATGAGCCTTTCGTGCGCATCGTTAAAGAGCGCCGCGGCATTTACCGTTTGCCGGAGCCAAAGATTCTGGCCGGCAGCAATTTTGCCGACGTCGGCTTTGCTTTCGATCCGGAAAGCCGCCGCTTGGTGGCTATAGCTGCCATCGACAACCTGATGAAAGGCGCCGCCGGCACGGCAGTGCAATGCATGAACGTGATGTACGGCTGGGACGAGCGCACCGGACTGCGCTTTCCCGGCTTGCATCCGATCTGAGCATGACGCGCCGGCAAAGTCACGTGTTTCGCTAATGACATTGCTGGCGCGTCGCAGTGTGACTTCCAGTTGCCACAGGTTCTAACGCAGAGAGTTGAAGACGCGGCGAGAAACAATGCACAATTCGCCATAACTTCAGTCCCCTTCCAGGGAGTTTCTTGACAATGTAGCGCGGGCATTTTCCCCCCTCGTGTGCTCCGGCGGGCAAGACAGCGCTGCCGGGCGTCCCGGCCTTGCTATTTGTGGACATCGCCCCCGGCAGATACAATTAGCCCGGTGTAAGTCGGCTGCGCAGGCAGTGTGAAAATAGCGCATCGATAATTCGAGATCACGAGGTAACCAAAACATGATCGTTATCAAAATCGGCGGCGGCAAAGCTTTGAATCATGCCGCTATCGTCCGGGATATCGCACAACTCCGGAAGACGGGGCCACAATTGGTCGTGGTGCATGGCGGTGCGGCGTGGACTAACGAGATCGCCGCACAATTAGGTCACCCGCCGCAATTTGTTACTTCCGTTTCTGGCTACACCAGCCGGCGCACCGACCGCCGCACCCTGGAGATTTTCGAAATGGTCTATTGTGGCATGATGAACAAGCGGTTCGTGGAGCTTTTCCAGGCTGCCGGGGTCAACGCAGTGGGGCTCAGCGGCCTGGATGGCCGGCTGTGGGAGGGGAAACGCAAAGACCGCTTGCGCATTGTGCGGGAAGACGGCCGGCGCATGGTTTTGCGAGACGATTACACTGGCCGGGTGGAAAAAGTCAACGCCGGCTTGCTGCGCTCGCTTTTGAACGCCGGCTATCTGCCTGTGCTGACCCCGCCGGCGCTTTCCTACGCGGGGGAAGCCATCAACGTGGACGGCGACCGGGCCGCGGCGCAAACGGCGATCGCTTTGGCCGCCGACACGCTGCTCATCCTTAGCGACGTGCCCGGCTTGCTGCGCGCTTTCCCGGACGAAAGCAGCTTGATCCGCCATATCCCGGCCGCTCAGGTAGACGATTACATGACCTTTGCCGGGGGACGCATGAAGAAAAAAGTAATGGGCGCCGCCGAAGCCGTGCAAGCCGGCGTGCGCCGGGTAATCTTCGCCGATGGCCGCGGGGAAACCCCTGTGCAAGATGCCATAGATGGGGCCGGTACGGTTATTGACTGAGATGGTAAGCTACGAAAAGCCGGCGGCAGCATTGCCGGCAACCGGTGGCAGCTACGCGCTCTTTCTTCGTCTGGCCTTTCCTGTGACCATTCAGGTAGGCCGGCTGGGACGGTTTGACTTCCCGGCCGGGACGTACGTCTATTTCGGCAGTGCCTTCGGGCCGGGCGGGCTGGGGGCGCGATTGGGGCGGCATTTGCGCGGCGGCGCGCAGATCCGTTGGCACGTGGACTACTTGCGCCGGTTAGCGACGGTAACTGGCTATTGCTACACCGAAAGCACTCGGCGGCTGGAGTGTATTTGGAGCCAGGCAGTGGCTATTTGGCCCGGCGTAACGGTTCCTGTGCCCGGCTTTGGCGCTTCCGATTGCCGGGCGTATTGTCCCGCCCATCTTTTCTTGTTGCCCGAAATGGGCTATTTCTTGTCGGCTGAATGGCTATCGACGGCGGCCGATTTGGCCATTGCTGACGTTTCCTGCTTTACAATGGTTAGTTCCTCGGATACTGCCTGCTAACTTTTTTTTGGAGCTCTTGGTAGGAGTCGGCATGGGCCTGCGGCGCACCACAGCGAATGGAAACCTATGGCTGGACTCGAGCCTTTAGGCGGTTTTGTAGCGTTACTCCCGGCTAAAGCCTCTACTCCGGCGCAATGGGGACTATTTTCAGGGTAGAATCTGTTACTAATTTTTTGACCATTGTTTTTTTTATCTGCGTGCGCAGCCTGCGTTGATCTGCGTCCCATTTTTATTTTCAGAGGAGGAACCCTCAACAGTTTTCCTGCAATCCTCCGGAATACGTTCGCACCGCCTAACGAGAAAACAAGTCTGCAACAGATTACTGGCTCTTGGTAAAAAGAGGCACAATACTGGTACTGAAAAATCCTCCGGCGCTAACCTAAACCTTCAATGGCTAAGCTCTCTCAGTTTCCGAAAACGTCCTCATAGAGCTTTTGGGCGTGCTCCAATAACCGTTCACGTTTCTCGTCCGGCAAGTCCTGTCGGCGAAAATAGTAATCCAGCAACGCCATGGGGTCCTTGCCCTCCCTAAACCCGCCGGCCAGCCGCACTTTAGGCGGCGGGAAGACCCGATTGATAGCAACGACAATGCTTGCCTCGCGCAGGGCTGCGAGAATTTTCGCTTCGTGGAGCAAATGCTGTTGCTCCGGGCGCATCTGCACGAAAATGCGCACCACGGCATCCCGCAAGTCGTATTCCTCCGCGGCTTCTAAAATGGCAAGGGTGGGATCGCCAGCGGCACGCGCATCAACACGGATGGTCACGAAAGGTCGGGCGCGGCGTTTGTAGCCAGGCAGGAAACGATAACGGGTGACCCCAGGCTGCACTTCGGCTAAAACGAACCCCTTTTCTTCTTGCTCTTCGCCGAAATCGATCCGTTCCAGACTGCCGCTGTACACCACCGGTGGTTGGTTTCCCTCGTTTAGATCCTGGAATTTGTGAATGTGTCCCATTGCGACATAATCCCAGGTGGGATCGGCTATGATGCTTTTCAGCACGACCACATCGCGCCCCACCATCACCGATTGCTCGGAGCCCTGCTTCGCCCCGGAGACGGAAAAATGGCCGGTGAGAATGGCTGGCAGTTCGGCCGGGCGTTTTGCCGCTTCGTCGGCCAGCCCCTGGATGATCATTGCCATCTTGTCGGTGATGAGCCGGTCAATCTCGCTAATGGCTAATCCTTTGTATTCCTCTTTGCGCAATAATTGGCTGCGCACCGGATAGGGAACCGTAGCGACTAACAAATCGCCCCGCTTGGTGTGCACGCGATGTATTTTCGCTTTGTTGCCTACGATGACGTGGGGCACGGCCAGCGTTTTGAAAATGTCCAACGTATTGGCCCGACTGATCACCCCGGGCAAATCGTGGTTGCCCACCAACAAGATAACCGGAACACCGTTACTGGAAAGCCGCTTGATTCGTTTGGCGAACTCACGCTGGTAAGTCGGGTTAGGGTTTTGGTTTCGATAAGCATCACCGGCAAAAAGGAAAAGATCCACGTCTTTGGCCAATGTGTAATCCACTACATCGTCGAACCGGTGCAGGAAATCCATCACCCGACTATTCAAACCGGTGGAAGGATCGATCTTGCCGTAATTCTCCATGCCGATATGAATATCGGCCACGTGCAAAACGCGAATTGGCGCTGTCATGGGCTAAAAATCCTCCTCGTCGCCGTAAAGATCGTCGGTGGCCTGCTGAAAACTCTCGGAAGTCACTGCGGCGCCCACCTCTTTATAGAATTCCAGGCCGTAATCGCGAGGGCGCAGCACAATAGGTACTCGCATGGCATGGCCTAAGATCAGCACTTGCTGTTTAGTTTCCAGACTGGCCAGAACTTGTCGCAGCCCGGCCGCGCCGCTGGTGCCGCTGAGCACCGCCCTGATATCGGCGTCGTCGTCTAATAGTGCGGTGATGCGGGTGCCAATTTGGGACATGACCTCTTCATCAATGCCGCTGGGGCGCTGATCCACCACCATGAGGGTCACTGCGTATTTGCGCATCTCTCGGGCAATGACGCCGAAAATCGTCTGGGCGGCTACCGCCGGATCTAAAAACTTGTGAGCTTCTTCTATAACAACGACCAAAGGTTTCTTTTTTCCCCTGGAACCGGCCGCCTCAGATTGTTCTGCTAACTCCATATAACGATCGTGAATGCGCCGGCTCAGATAGTTGGCCACGAAGATGTAAGCCGCTAAATTGGAGCCGTAACGCCCAAATTCTAGAACCACACTTTTGTCGGCTTGCAGGAACTCGAAGATTTTATCGACACTATTTTCCGGAGCATCGTGGACGAGAAACGGAAAGCGCTTTAGCTTTTCCAGACGTCGCTGCAAAGCCCGCAAAGAGCCGGCGTGCTGGCCGTGTTCTTCCACTAATTCATCCAAGTCATCTTTGTCCAGATTTATGGCACTTTCCAGCCAGTTGTCGCCGAAACGATCGTGGAGGGCGTAAAGGGCGTTAACCATGGGCTCGCTGAGCTCTAAAGTGCTGCGCAGCATTTCGATGTCTCGTGGTTTTACTTGGGCGTAAGCAATGCGCACGATGCCGTCCGGCCGGGCCTGGCGCTGGCGGGAAGAGCGTTCATCGACGCTGAAAATGCCCACCCGGCCCGGGAAGAGCGCTTTCAGCCCTTTTGCATCTTGTCTATCCGTCCCCTCGTTGAGTCCTTTCCAGCCGTATTCGCCGTGCATGTCGAAAATTAAGCTGACCGCTACGTCTTCCTGGATGAGTCCGGCCAGCAAAATGCGGGTTAAGAATGATTTGCCGGTGCCGGTTTTACCAAAGATGCCGACGGAACGCTCCACTAAGCGTTCCAATCCGATGGTGACTCGTTGTTCGTCCATTTCCAATGGCGTGCCCAGGAAGAAATGATGCGTTTTATTCACGGCGTCGTATCCCTCGCGGCCAAAAATCTGCTCGATATCCTCGTTGGTGGCCCAATATGCGGGTGCGAAATGTCGGGGTACTGTTTTGACCGGCGCCGGTTCGGGCTGATCCGGTCGGATGACCAGCAGTGGCATCAGGCTCAGCTTGCCAAACGTGGTCACGCCGCGGTAGATGTCCTGCAAGAAATCATCGTCTGGCGGCGGCAATTTAGTCAGTTCCGGGTTATTGTTATCCAAGGCAACGTCTTTGATCATGGTGAAAAAGCGATGACCACCGCTGTGCACGACGACATAACGGCCAACGGCCAACGTTTCCAGCGGCTGGGCGCCGTCGACCCGCAGGTCTAAGCCGGCGGAGAGGGAACCGCCGGTGATAACGCCTAATCGGTCTTTCTCTGGTAGCTGCGCTTGGGCCGTTAACTGAGCGAATTCGTCATTGGCGTCTATTTGTTTTGTTTTTTCTGTCATTTCATTCTCCTCTGAAAATAGAACGCAGATTAACGCTGATGCACGCTGATCTTAATTTTCATCCGCTGTGGTGTGCCGCAGGCTCATGATAACTCCCTTGAAAATAAAATAGGACGCAGATTAACGCTGGCTGCGCACGCAGATAAAAAATAATGGCGAAAAAATAAGCCTGATGACATCATTATTAGCAAAGCGCTGCACTTTCGCCAACACCGGAATCGAGGCTTTAGCCGGTGGTAGACCCACCAACCTACCTAAAGGC
>WFQU01000011.1 GCA_015486845.1 Anaerolineae bacterium
GCCAAGAGGCTGCTCAACACCAGCCCCCTGAAAGGGGGCTTCTTGGCGACGTAGCACGGGGATTTGACCCCCGCGCGCTCGGGCGGAGAACGCTGTCGATTAGAAGTTCAACTTCTAAAAGGGACTGTGGTCGTGACGCCGTAATGAAACAAGTTTTTTTGATCTGGTTTTTTATCTGCGTGCGCAGCCTGCGTTGATCTGCGTCCCATTTTTATTTTCAGAGGAGTATGAAATGTTCTATGACCGATTACCTCACATCGTACAATACACCATCATACTGATATTAGTCGTGTTCACAGTGCTGGCTTTTACCAACAAATTGCAGGCCATCGGCAATACTATCTTCGATGTATTGCTCTTCCTGCTTTTCATTGACATCGTCATTTTGAAGCGCTTGCAGAAAAAGAAAGAGGAATAACAACTCTCCAAAAATGCATTTTAAGCACATCAGACAAAAATAAAACTACGTGTGAATTTGTATAGCGCTGCTACGTAAGCAAAAGTGTAGGGTTTAACCGCCTTGGTTAATCTCACGCTTCTATTTTACTTATGATGAGGTGAGGACGCATCCTTTGTAACGGCCGACGTTTTACCAGCGGAAGATTCCTCCTTAGCCGGCGTCGAAGAGCCATCGCTGTGCGCGCTTTCCTGTGATCTGGCCGTGTGACCGTTACCCCGCTGCTTCGGTTTATGGTCTGTAATGTACCATCCACTTCCTTTGAACACAATACTGGGCGGTGTCAAAACGCGCACAACATTGGCATGGCCGTTTGGACAGAGCGGCTTTGTCGTATCAGAAAAAGATTGGCGCACTTCAAAGTCCACGCCGCAAACCTGGCAATGATACTGATAAATTGGCATTCTTTTTACTCCTCAGCGCATGGCAGAGCATTACGCTATAAAGTATGTACAGGATCCCTGTTATACCACAGGCCACAATAACTACAAAAATTAACCGTTCCCAATCCTCTATCGTATAAGGAAACGCCCAGCCTAATTACGGCTGGGCGCCTTCACCCTCCTGATACCTATTGCGTTATTTCTTTTTCGCCTGTACCGTTAGTTTCTTCGGTTTGACCTCTTCTGCCTTAGGCAAAGTCAATGTTAACACACCATCCTCGAAAGTAGCTTCCGCTTTGTCCAGGTTCACGGCCACCGGCAACTGAATGTCCCGCCGAAAAGCACCAAAGCGACGTTCTTGGCGAATATAGTTAACCTCTTCCGTCTTTTTCTCTTCTTTTGTTTCACCTTTGATAGTCAACACATCGCCGCTAACAGAGATATCCAGATCATCCGGACTTACACCCGGCACCGTAGCCTTAATGACGACATCATCTTTCGTCTCATACATATCTACTGCTAACACACTGGACAAATCACCACCAAACCAGCTAGTTCGCAAAGTTGGCACGAAGCTTTCTTCCACCAACCGATCCATCGCATCCCGCAAAGACATCAGTTCACGAAATGGTTCCCATCGTACTAAGTCTGTCATGTGATTTACCCCCTTTATCTCATCATTTCTATACTGACTTGCCTTTTCTCAGGCACTATCTATGATAGATATGGCTCGTTAGAACAGTGTAAGTCCAATGTCAGACCTCCGTTAGAAAACTATGACCCTTTTTGCTAAGCAGATAGCGTTTGCGATGGACGTCAATCGTTTTGTCCCTACGGGTGAGTTGTGGTATGATAGCAATAAGATTGTAAAAAAGGTCTCGCTCTCGCCGTTGGGGAAAGCTCCCGGCGGTTTTTTTGTGGTTGCAGGTCACAGACTTACCCGAGCTACTATTAGAGAGGATTATTGGCAAAGAAGTCGGCATGAGCCTGCGGCCTGTCTGTGCGGGCATGCAGACAAGCGCACCGCAGCGGCTAAAAATAAGATCAATGCGCATCAGCGTTCAATTTTTCGGAGGAGACCTCTCCCCCAAGCTGCGCTACGCTTAGCTTCCCCCCCCCCGTGTCGGGGAGGGGGAGGCTGACCGCCCAAAAGGGCGGTCGGTCAGATAAGAGGGGAGGCCTTATTTTCGGAGGAGAGGGTGGCCGAGGACGTTGCCCTCGGCCACTCTTCAGAGAAGTTCATTTTCAAAGGAGTTTTAACACAGATGGTTAAAAAAAGAAGTAAGCAAGAAGACAGCAAACCTATTCGCATCACGCCATTGGGCGGTTGCGGCGAAATAGGACGCAATATGATGACTATCGAGGACAACCAAACCATGATAGTCATCGATGCCGGCGTCATGTTTCCAGAACATGACATGCTTGGTATTGACCTGGTCATTCCCGATTTTAGTTACGTTCGCGAACACCGCGAAAAGATCAAAGCTATTTTCATCACTCATGGCCACGAAGATCACATAGGTGCCTTGCCCTTTCTCCTGAGAGAGATTCAAGTACCCATTTATGCCACCAAATTAGCCGAATCGTTGATCATGCACAAGCTCGAAGAATATAAAATGCAGGATATGGCCCAGATACAGATTGTCAGCGATGGAGAACGCGTACAAGTGGGACATTTCGAAGTGGAATTCATAGCGGCCAACCATTCTATTCCTGATGATGTCGCGATGGCCATCCGTACACCATTAGGCACCATTATCCATTCTAGTGACTTCAAATTTGATTACACGCCTGTCGGCAAGCAAGGAAGCCATTTAAGCCGGTTAGCGCAAATCGGAGCGGAAGATGTGCTCCTTCTTATGGCAGATTCCACCGGTGCGGCACGCCCTGGCAGCACCCCCAGCGAGTCCATCGTGCAAGACGCGTTCGAGGATATTTTCCGTGCCGCGCCGGGACGTGTGATCATTACCACTTTCGCATCGTTGTTAGCTCGCATTCAACAAGCTATCAACGTAGCAGCTGAACTACATCGAGTGGTCACCATCACCGGCTATTCCATGAAACAGTACGTAGGTATAGCCCAGGAACTTAACTACCTGGACATTCCAAAGGACGTTTTAGTGGATGTCAGAGAGATCAATCGCTATCCGGATAACCAGGTTGTCATCATCACCACCGGCAGTCAAGGACAACCAGAAGCAGCCTTGGAGCGCATGGCCGATGAGCGACACCGCGACATTCAGATCAAGCCCAACGACACGGTCGTTTTCTCGGCCACGCCGATCCCCGGCAACGAAGAGGATGTCAGCCGAGTGATCAATAAGCTTATTAAGTTAGGTGCCGAAGTGATCTATCCGCCCTTAGCACCGGTTCATGTTTCAGGGCATGCCAGTCAGGAAGAGATCAAACTCTTGCTGACATTAGTACGCCCGCAGAACTATTTGCCCATTCACGGAGAATTACGGCATTTACACGCGAACGCCAATATCGCCCAGGAATTAGGTTTATCCGCAGACCATATTTTCCAGATTGAAAACGGAGATACGTTGCTTATTCACAGTAACGGGAAAATGGAAATACAGCCACAATCGACAAAAGGAGAGTATATTTTCGTAGATGGCAGCGGCGTTGGGGACATTGGTCCGGCCGTTATCCATGACCGAGAAATCCTCAGCCGAGATGGCTTTATAATTATTGGCGTTCAGTGGGATCAGGCGGCTGGTACAATCATTCCGCCTATCGATCTTGTCTCGCGTGGTTTTGTGTATCTCAGAGAGTCTGCCCCTCTCATGCAAAACGCTCGCAACCAGTTAACCGCTACATTGGAGCAATTCGGCCCAGGAACCAGCAAACGCAAATTATCCGAAGCACTTCGCAAAGACTTGCAACGCTATCTTTTCAAAGAAACCCGTCGCCGACCGATGATCATTCCCATGATTACTTATATCTGAGCCATAACAGCAACAAGCATCACCAATCATTCCTCCGCACGCGCAAAACGGCCCCGATTGGGACCGTTTTGCGCACGTACATGGCTAACCACAGTAAGTACAGGATCAAACAACAATATTCAACAGAATCATCAAGACGAATAACCCCACAGCCAACGCTACCATTTTCTTCAGATCGTAATAAACGTAGGCATATTCATGGATGAAGTCGACTTTCGCCGCAGCGCGCTCACGACGAGACGGTCTTACCTTTGCCGCCGGAAAACCAGAACGTTGCCCCTTCGTAGATGCCAAAGGCGGCGTACTACTCGCCGTTACTGCTGATTTATTCGTTTTTGTCGTCGTCTGTCGCCTTGCCGGTCGTCTCTTTTTCTTTTTAGCCATTATCTTCTCTCCGAACTAAGGATCACACACCTGTCCTTAATTATATAGCGCTCTTGGCAAGCGGTCAATTTCAGGAAATGCTGCGCGGTCATTCTTGACCGGCATGTACCATCATATCGACGATAATGTGTCTATCAGCAGCCCAACGACCGTGAATCGAAACGAGATCTCCCGGACGGAAAGGCCGTTCTCCGATAATCATACTACTCTTGTTCACTTCCACAATCAGATCAGCAACACGCCAGTAGCCTAAATAACTTTCCGCCGGCATTTTCTGGATAATGCCGGTGAAATATGTCGCCGGCTTTTTCTCCACACGTACCACCCGTGCGTGGAGAGCATCATCAGTCGCTGGCAGCGCCTTTATGTCCACCCACGCGCCCACTTTCGCCACACCATGCTGCTCATCGATAGCGCTGCTTGTATCCACCACGGTATCAACAAGGTTATTGATTAACCCCTGGTTATCGGCTTCCGCAATTTGCCAAACTTGCTGCTCTGGATAATTGCGAATGCTGTTAATCCAACCTGCCACGCGAACCATTTGTTGTCGATCCGGCGCCAGTGCTACTTTTTGAGCCATAATTCGACCATCATTGGCGCGCAGCGCCTGAATATCAATTTGCCGCCCCACTTGCAAGTGATCCGGCAATACGGTTGCCGACGAAAGGTGGATCTGATGACCATCTACTACAACAACATCGCCGTTAATTTTCTGTAACGTGCCACTAAACGCCACCTCACAGGCCAATTCACGCTTGTCCAGTACCACAATACGCCGTGCGACTAAACCTTGCACCGTTTCTTCCGCCTCCACTTGGGCAACTTTACCCGGCGCGGGCACTCCAATAATGTGCGTGCCTTCTCGCACCGCAATTTTAGTGTTACCCACGAGCCAGTCACCATCGCCGATGGACTGAATGACTTGACGGAAATCTATTTTGCGGCGCTGGCTGGTCGGCGGCGTAAGCACACGAATAGCGTATGGCTGTACCTTCCCCTGTGTGCAGGTAGCAGCCACGCTAACCCAAGCACCGACGACAGCCGCACCGACCCCTTCATCAAACTGGCAACGCTTATCTACAATAACGGGAATATCATTGATCCGCCAAGCGCCTAATGTACTGCTGGCTGGTCGTTCCATAACCAGGCCAACGAAAGCACAATGTGGCGTCACGACAACATCATCGACAGCGCCAGCTAAATGCACTTTGAGCCCCAAAAAAGCAACATAGAGAACAAGCATGATGGAAAAGAGAACTTCCAACCAGGAAGAACGATGCAGTTGATTCACGTTTTCTCTCCCCGTACCCTACAAAATGTCCCTAAAGACACGTTACTTAGGATCAAACAATCACATATTCCCAGTTCCTAGCAAACTTGGAATGCGTTACGACAGCTTTGACTATTACGCTGAATCATATCGTCATTACCGACACACCATTACTTAAATTATAACACATAGCACAACAAGCCGCAACGGTGGCAAGGGAAAGTGGAGAATGGAGAAGATTGTATTCTATAGCGGCTCAGCCCAGCGAGTATACGCCTGCAAGATCACCTTGCGGCGATTGGCACGCAACCTGCGCAGGTTGCGCCACCGTGGCAGCGCTTTCCAATCGCTGGGCAAGGTAGGCTGAGTCGTTACTGCATTTTTTGTATCTTGGCAGTTCCCGTGTTGGGAATATCTCCCTTCAATATCGAGAAAACGTACCAAGCTATGCACCGACAAGATCCGCGCGACAAGAAAAGAGGGCAGACCGCTAAACGAACGGTCTGCCCTCGAAAAACGAAAAGCTCAACAAACAGCCAACATTATACTACGGTTGTGCTTCTTTCAGAGCGGCATTCGCTTTTTGGTTCAAGTCATCCAATGTTGTTTTCACATCGGCACCATCCATAATTGCGGACATCGCTTTGCCAACGTAGTTGCGTACCACGTCGTAGCCGGCCACCGGCGGCTCTGTCTTGCCATATTGCAGCAAATCGAAAGCCGTTTTGTAAGGCGGCAAGCTGGTGAAAAGATCACCCAATTCGGCAGCCGCGGATTTGCGCACCGGGAAGTAATTGCTGATACGTGCCCATTGCGCCTGCTGTTTTGGTTCTGTGAACCACTTCAGGAAAAGCCAGGAAGCTAACTGTTTTTCCGGCGTGCTCTTGACAATGCTAATGCTGGCGCCGTAGACATTGACAACAGGGTCTTTTGTCGTGTGTGGCAAAGCCGCTAAACTCCAGTTGAATTTGGCGCCCTTATCCACTGCTTTCTGGTAATATGGCAAGCCAGAAGAAGAGCCGATGGTAAAGAGCAATTTGCCAACACCAAAGTCCGTCTGATCACCGTACCGCTCGGTAACGACGCTGATGCACCCTTTCTTCGCCAAGTCTTGCAGAAGTTGCATGGCGGCAATGGCCTGCGGCGTGTTGTACGTATAAGCTGACTGATCGGGTTTCATCAGATCACCACCGCGGCTGAAGACCATGGACGCAAAACGAGACGCGTCGATGGAAAGCTCATAGCCCATCGGTTTGGCGTCTTTTGGCCCTTTGGAGAACGGCGTTTTGGCGGCCTGGCAGACCACTTTCGCCCAATCATCCCAATTGGAAGGCGGCTTGTCATAGCCCAATTCTTTCAGCCAGTCCGCATTGTAGTACATAATTTCCACGGAGCGGTTGGGCGGGAAGCCTAAGCGCATGCCCCCAAATTGCTGGCTAATATCTTGGTTGATGAAAGCTGGGAAATAATCCGCTAATACATCTTTCGTTAAACCATACTTCTGGCTTTTCATGTACGGGGTCACATCGACCAACGCACCGGAAAGCTGGTAAGAAGCAGATTGGTTCTGGTAGGCAACAACCAGATTTGGCATCTCGCCGGCGGCGATGGCAGCCAACATTTTCTTGTAAATATCGCCATAGCCACCTTCATACTCGCCTTTTACCGTGATATGCCATTGATTATTATCGTTGAAATCTTTGATCATGGCCTGAAGGCCCTTTTCACGGTCCCGAGAATGCTGGTACCAATAAGTGATCGTTTGGTTAGACGGATCTACTTTGCTAATAGCATCCACAGACGCTTTCGTAGCCACAGGAGCCTTCGTGGGTGCTTTCGTCGGCGCAGGCGCCTGGGTCGGCGTCGCCTTGGGGCCACAAGCAGCTAAAACCATGGCCGCGACCAACAAAAGTGCCACCATCACAAAAAGTTTACGGTTCTTCATCTTAAATCTCCTCCATTTGTCATGTACGCGTTACAACGCCTACATGACGTTTCTTGACGTTAACCAATGCATACTTTAGACTGCACACACGATCTTACAATGGTTACCTGCGAAAACACCACCTCCCTTCCATCGAACGACATCTCAAAATATCATCCTTTAAGCCCCGAAGTCGCGATGCCTTCTGTAAACTGTTTCTGGACAAAGAAGTAAATGATAAGCACCGGCACCAGAGCAATCGCTGCCCCAGCCATCATAAGTTGTAATTCGGGGCCAGCTTCCGAAATAAACGAATATAAACCTACGGCAATAGGACGCCATGTATTTTTATAAGTAACAATTAATGGCCATTGTAGCGCATTCCATGATCCTAAGAAAGTAAAGATGGTTACTGTTAGTAGCGCTGCTTTGGATAGCGGCAGGACAATGGTTCGCAAAAAGAGAAAATGGCCGGCACCGTCAATGAGTGCTGCGTCGTAAAGTTCATCCGGGATTTGGGCAAAAAATTGTCGGAGTAAGAAAATATTGAAGGCACTGGCCATGAAAGGCACCGTCAAAGCGGGTAGCTTATCGATCCACCCCAAAGCGCGCACAGTCAAAAAGTTTGGGATCAACGTAACCGATTCCGGAATCATGAGTGTGGAAAGTACTAAAGTGAAGAAAACAGATTTTCCGAAAAATTTCATGCGAGCGAAGGCATAAGCGGCCAAAGTAGAAAAAACTAATTGCCCGGCCACAGTCACTGTTGACATGATGATGCTGTTACGGAAGTAGAGAGAGAAATTAGCATTAGTCCACGCTTCGATATAATTGGAAAAATCAATATGGCTCGGAAGAACATGCCGCAACATCATTTCGCCCACGCTCATGAAGGAAAGGGAGAACATCCACAAAAACGGCAGCAAAGAAACGATACCACCAAGGATCAAAATTAGATACATGGTCGGGTACGTCACGTTCAAGCGAAATGACCGTTTTGGCCGTGGTGCTGAAGTCGGCGTTGTTGTCATAACAAATCCTTTTCCCTCAACCGTAGAAAACTTTGCGGCCGAAAACATGGTTTTGTAGCACGGTCAAGAACAGAATAACGGCAAACAAAACAAAAGCAATAGCCGAAGCATAACCGTAGCGGGTCGCGTTGAAAAATTGATCGAAAATGACGATGCTGACTGTATCTACCGTGCCTAAAGCGGATGGAACGCGCATCACATAAATATGCGTGAATGCTTTGAATGTGCCGATAACACCGATCATGGAAAGGAAAAAGGTTGTCGGCGAAAGGAGCGGAATCGTAATTCTGCGGAAAAGGGTCCACTGATTAGCGCCGTCTAATCTGGCCGCCTCGTATAGAACTTCAGGGATATTGCCTAATCCGGCTAAGAAAATCACGGTGTAATAGCCAAAGAAAACCCACGTGTTGTACAAAATAATGGAGACCATGGCCATACTTGGGCCCCCGACCCACACGGGCAAGTGAATACCCACCAATTTGGCAATCACGACATTGATAGGCGATGCTTCAAACAACCATTTTTGTGCCGGGATGCCGAAAAAACCAATTAAACGATTAACTAACCCCTCAGGGCGAGGAGTAAAAAGCGTGGTAAAAACAGCTGCCGTGGCCACCGAAGGCGCAATGTAGGGCATAAAGAAGAGCATCCTGAACAATTCCTGCCCTTTTAGCCCTTGGAAAAGCACGTAAGCCAAAACCAGAGACACCGCCAGTTGTAACGGAATCGTGCCTATGGAATAATAAATTGTATTAAGAAAGCTGTTAAATACCTGATCGTCGCCTGTGTGTATCATACCCAACAAGCCGTAAACGGCAATCCAAAGACCAGCTAAGATCAATAACCAACGCCCGATATGCCAAACGATACTCGGGGTGTGTTTTAATTTGGACGAGCCGCCGCGCTGCACATAAGTTCCCCAAAGTAACCAAGTCGCCAGTATAAGCACCACACCAACCACAAAAATCAGAACTGAAGTGGGCTTACCAAGCGCTTCTATGTAATTAGAAAATTTTATGTAACGACCAGGGATCACCCGCCAGCGATGCAAGCTAATATAAAAAGCATAAACAACAGGGAGAATGCCAAACGTGAGCAAAATAAAAAACGCCGGCGCTAAAAATAAATAGGCCTGAAATGTCTCTGACCAGTGCTTACGGCGTCGTCCCTTACTGAATATGACAAAAAGATAAGAAGCCGAAGGCATTACAACGATAAAACCAACAATCCAAAAGAATAAAGCGGCACCCAACCCGCTCATTTTGCGCAAGGGTCCTGATTCACCACCTAAGAAGCCATGTGCTCCCCCAATGACACCGTTCCAGGCTAAAATAGCCAAAATAATACCAACAAGAAAGCTCAGTAAAATGACAGTGAGGCCTTGCCAAAGAGGGACGCCTTCCTCAACGGTTACATGTTTTAGCCGTTGCTGCAAGCGATTTGGGGTGGAAGGCATAAACAACCTCCTTTCTGGTCAAATACAATCACGGGACCAACCCATTAGTTCAAACGACACAGAAATGAACTACAAGCTTATTGTATTCGTCACTGCGCTCTTGAGCAAATCAAAACAGGGACATTCGGAGACATTAATAAGATAATGCCGTAAAAACCGCGTTAACACTCTGCAAGCATCGCATTAGCAGCGACGATTTGTGACGCACAGGAAACAATTTTTCGCCAACGTATTTCAGACAGGTCGCACGGGGTGCGCAATAGTTCCCCGACCGTGCGCTCGAGAGCAGCCTCTTCGAAAGAGAAAAACTTATTCTCAGAGAAGTCGGCATGAGCCTGCGGTCTGCCTGCGCGGGCACGCAGGCAGATACACCACAGCAGATGAAAAAACTACCGCTCAAGCTGCATCCGTGATGCGGCGAGTATTACCTTGACAACGGCAGAGCGCGGATCTGCCCGGCACACAAAAGAAAGTCTATTTTCAGATGATCCTTAGATTAATAGTAAGATTATTACCATTGACGTTAAAGGTGATTGCCTGACAAATTTGCTGCTATTCGGAAAGTGCGCTATAGTATCGGCCAACAAAAAAAGCACCAACTGCGTAGGCTTTTCTCGATGGCAACCATAAGCTGCATAATAAACAGCACTGGCCAAAGGCGGCAACCAACATTAAAGTAACCCGCCTATTTTCATTGGTTCCCCGTGGCGCTGTGGAAGACCAACGTGGTAACGATAGAACATGAGGAAGACAATTCATCATGAAATTCGATCAAATGTATCAATCCGATGAGCTAGTTCTCTCTGTAGAGATCTTTCCGCCCAAAACCGAAAAGGGCGTTCGCCTTTTATTCGAGGAATTAGAGCACATAAAACGTCATCAACCTGCCTTCATTTCCGTTACTTACGGGGCTGGCGGCTCAACACGTCAACGCACATTAGACTTAGTTAAAGCCGTGCGTCATCGCATTGACATCGAGACTGTGCCGCATTTAACTTGTGTTGGCGCATCCCAGTCAGATTTAAGCACTTTTTTGGACGATGCCGAGGCACAAGGTGCAGAAAATATCGTCGCACTGCGCGGCGATCCTCCCAAAGGAGAAACAGTTTTCCGTCCGGCGGCCGATGGATTCGGCCACGCCAACGAGCTGGTGGCATTCATTCGCCAACGCACCGATTTTGGCATCGCAGTGGCCGGCTACCCCGAAGGACATCAAGAGTGTAAAGACTGGCAAAAAGACATCGCCTACCTTAAGCAAAAAGTAGACGCCGGGGCCGATTTAGTCCTGACACAGCTATTTTACGACAACACAGCTTTCTTCCGCTTTCGTGAAGCAGCCGTCCAGGCCGGCATCCATGTCCCCATTGTGCCGGGCATTTTACCTATTGTAAAGTTCAAGCAAGTGCAACGCATCACAGCGCTATGCGGTGCGACGATACCGGATCAGCTCACAACACGATTGATCGCCTATCCCGATGATTCTCACGACCAAAAAGAAGCAGGCTTGGCTTATGCTGTAGAACAATGCCAGGAACTTTTGGATGATGATGTTCCCGGGTTGCATATCTTTTCGCTTAACAATGGCCACATCACGTCCCGTTTAGTCAATGCCCTTTCCGACTATTTTTGAGCGATCGTTTATCACTGGCCCTCTCAAAATTAGAAAGCTGACGCACGCTAATTTCCGATGTAATACGCCGGCAATACGAGGACACCTGCTATCAGACCCGGTTCATACTACTATCCAGCGCATACCAACGAACGCTGACAACACGATATAAGCGCTCATTGCCAACAGGATGACGACAGTTTACAACGACACGGTAGCAAGTAATAGCTCCAAAGAAACCATTCAAAAGACAGCCAAAACCCAATGCAAGGTCGCGAAGGGTTTTTTCTTTGTGTTCTTACATCCATGGCGTCTTTGCGTTAAGTTTTTGCTCAGTATACAAGAAATTCACTGGCAAGATACTATCAACCGGAACATTCCTACCTTTGCCGAACTGTCATCCGGCAGCCCAAAATAGTCCCATCCGACGGATAATGGCGACCTGAAGTCACTCAGCGTCAGCGTGAGAGTCTTCCCCCCTTTCCACGCCACTACAAGAGCACAAGAACTTAGTCAGGGCTATTAGATCGATACACTTAGAATGGCCACAACGAACAAAGTACTATTGACAGAATCTATTATATCAAGTATACTCTTATTCATGCGATAGTCGTGCAGATTTGAATATCTTAACAACATGTTTATTTGAACTATATGTCATTGTAACCTTAAGCTTCACTGATCAAGGCAATGCACACTCAGAAAGGGCTGCAAGTAGCTGTTGATATTTTTGCCGGTATGACGTATTCAATCCGGGCAGCGCTTAACATTCACGATGCGGAAAGAAATATCCATTTTCCGTTATGTCTACTGCCGCGACCTGAATCGATCTACCCGCAACAAAAAATGACAAGACACAAATGTCATCATTTTTTGATCTTATCCACAAGTAAAGCTCATAGGATTGTTCTACCGGACGTGTTTGGCAATTACGGAAAAAATAGCCTAGTTTAGCACGGCCGATAAACACTGAAGACAACATCATAATTATCGCCCACAGGACGGAGTGGTCTTACGCTCCAAGTGGAGACAATAGACATCAACATTTTTCGGTCGCTCCGAAAATATTGATGCTTACAAAGGGAGGTATCGTTGTTAGAGGAAACATTCTCTTCTAGACCCGTTTCAGAAAAAGACCCAGCAATACTTCGTCTGGATGCGCTGGTGGATGTGAAACAACTGCAGCGACTCCAAGACCAATTCGCTCAATTGTTCGGCGTTGCATCATTAATTTTCAATCTAGATGGCACGCCGATAACCCAACATAGCAATTTCTCGCCACTTTGCCGGCTAATCCGGGCTACCAAAAAAGGTGCAGAGAACTGTCGTCGCTCCGATCAACACCTCAACCAACGTGTGCGTGAAACTCAAAAACCGGTTTTCTCCGTTTGCGAGAGTGCGGGCCAAATGTGGAATGCCATTGTGCCCATTATCGTCGACGATCAACATATCGCCAGTTGGGGCTTCGGCCAAGTACTCATCAATGAACCAGATGAAGTCAGCATCAGGGCTTATGCACGTGAGGTCGGCGCTGACGAAGAGGAAATAATTGCTGCTTTCCGTCAAATTCCCCGGATGTCAGCCGAGAAAGTGCGACAAATAACGCAGTTCCTTTCCGAATTAGCGCATCAAGTTACACTTATTGGATTCCAAGCGCTACAGCGCAATAACACCCTTCATCTTTTAGCCCAGGCTAAACAACAACTAGTTGCTGAAAGGGATCGATTCAAATTACTTTTTGAAGAAATCCCTATCGGTGTATTCATCCAACAGAATGACCAAATCATAGAATCGAACACGGCCTTTGTCCGTCTGATGGGAGGGCAACATGAAGACGAATTTTTAGGGCAATCACAGCTCGATTTTGTAGATGAACGGGATATCGATTCTGTGACCAAGCACGCAGCAATAATGGCCACGCAACACAAGCCAGCACCGCCCATAATTATCCGATTGCGCCGTGTGGACGGGAAACAAATATGGGCAGAGATTCAGGGAATGTCATTCACCTGGCGCGGCCGGACTGCTTTCTTAGAGACGGTCATAGATGTTACACAACGCGAAGAATCGAACATGCACCTGGCCACCTCAGAAGAAAAATACCGGTCCTTAGTAGAACATTCGCCGGATATTATCGTCTTGACTGATGCTAATGGCCAAATATTATTTACCAACAACCAATTTCGGGATATTTTTGGCCAGTTGCGGGATCAGCAACCATCCTTATCGCTTTTCGATATCGTGTGGCAAGATGATATCACTACATTCCAAAAGGCATGGCAAAAAGCATGTGGACAAGGAGTCCCTTTACATGATGTAGTTTGCCGTTTTCAGGACAAAATGGGTAAAATACGGGACTTTGCCATGGCAGGAAGTCCTATTTCCCCTTTGCGTGGGGATATTGCGTGTTACCAATTTGTCCTGCGCGATGTAACAGAACAGCGACGCATACAACAGGAATTAAGGGAAACCAGCGATCAATTGCAAGGGCTAATTAATGCTATGCCGGATATCGTTGTTTTCAAAGATGGTACAGGACACTGGTTGTTAGCCAATGATTTTACTCTCAAGTTATTCGAATTGAAAGGTGTCCCCTACCAAGGAAAAACAGAATTTGAACTCGCCGATTATACAGCGTTCTATGCGGATGCATTCCGCCAATGTGATAATTCAGATGCGTTAGCCTGGGAGCAGGGAAGAACAGTAATCGTTGAGGAAAGTTTCCCGCGCTCGAATGGTGGAACTTTCATCTCTGAAACCATCAAAGTGCCGCTTTATTATCCTGACGGGCAGCGCAAAGGATTGTTGGTCTTAGGACGAGATATCACCGAGCGTAAAGCAATCACCGAAGCGCTTCGTCAGTCAGAACAGAACTTCCGCGCTCTAATCGAGAACTCTAACGACGCGATTTATGTCCTTTTTGCGGGTCACCATTTCGTTTTTGTCAATCCCAAATTCGAAACACTATTCCACTACTCAGCTGATGAGTTACTATCAGAAGATTTCGACATCGATACCCTTATTGCGCCAGAAAGCCACCACTTATTCCAGGAACGGGCAGAGAAACAGGAAAAAGGTAAACCAATAGCCCGTGCTTATGAATTCAAAGGGATTACTAAAGAAGGTGTCATCTTGGACTTGGACGTGAACACGTCACCCGTGGAATGGCACGGGAAACCGGCCGTATTGGGCATCCTACGCGACATTACCGAGCGCAGGATATTAGAAGCCCAGTTGCAACAGGCGCAAAAGATGGAAGCGGTTGGCCAGTTAGCCGGCGGCATCGCGCATGATTTCAACAACATGCTGGGTGCCCTCAAATTACATCTCTCTCTTTTAGAGCGAAATCTGTCATTGGAAGGCAACAACGCGCGTTCCATGCGGATCATTGAAGAGACTGTGGACAAAGCTGCCGATATGACCGGTAGTATTCTAACTTTCTCACGGCACCAAATATCACGGTCCGAACTCGTCGACATGAATGAAGCAGTTCGTAATGTGTTACGCATCCTGGAAAAAACTTTCGACGAGAATGTGGTAATTCATACGGCACTCCAGGGCCAGTTACCCCTCATCAAAGGCAACCGGACAGAGACAGAGCAGATCATTCTGAATTTGAGTATCAATGCTCGCGATGCCATGCCGACAGGCGGAGAACTTTTCGTCGAGACAGGAACGCAGACTTTCACCAACCATGTGCCAGAGCGGGAAAATGCTAAAAAGGGCACTTATGTCGTGCTAACGGTTGCTGATAGCGGCTGTGGAATGCCATCCGAGGTTCAGGATCGTATCTTCGAGCCGTTTTTCACCAATAAGGAAAACGGTACCGGCTTAGGCCTTTTTACAGTGTATAGCATTATGAAAAATCACGGTGGTTGGATCAACGTAGAAAGTCGGGTAGGAAAAGGCACTACGTTTCGGCTATATTTCCCTGCCACGACTTCCATGCAGAAAGAGCAAGAAATGGATATAGCCAGCAACACGACGATAGAAATGGGGCAAGCCACAATTCTCATTGCTGAGGATAATGCTGCCATGCGGGAAGGATTGCAAGATACTTTGGAATTTTTGGGATATGGCACCATTGTGACCAGGAATGGCATCGAAGCTGTCAATGCCTTTGAAGAACATCAACAGAAAATCGACGCCGCCATTCTCGACCTCTCTATGCCTAAAATGAATGGATCGGAAGCATTCCAAAGGATACGAACACTTAGCAAAAGCTTGCCAGTGCTCATTTCTTCCGGCTACACGGAGGATCGGGCTGTAGTAGGCATTTTAGAGGATGAGCGGGTCGCTTTCATTCAGAAGCCATACAATATCGATCAAATAGGTGCTCAATTACACCAAATGTTGAATGGCCACTTTATGCATAGTAAATAAGCGTCATTTTTTCGTGACATCGGCCTGGACAACGCTTTGGTAGCGTTGATACGAAACGATGAAAGAAGACCCGGGTTTTACGTTCACCGTCAACAATTCGGAAACGACAGCAGAGAAACTTGCTCAACCACCCAATTCTGCCTATAATAGCCCTGTTGTTCGGGCGAGTAGCTCAGCTGGTTAGAGTGCACGGTTCACATCCGTGAGGTCGGGGGTTCGAGTCCCTCCTCGCCCACTCCTTCAATCCGTAACGTGGAAATACAACGTAGCAGCACGTTACCAGCAACGGAACACGTCACGGGGATAAATCACTGCGTCCGCACGCCACACAAAAGAAATGTAACGAAAATACCGCCGCCCAAGAGCACTAATGACAAAAGAAACCCTTGCCAACCGGACATGTCTAAAGCTGCGTGGGCAAAATCATTTGCAGCGGCAATAAGGATAGCCACGAAAAATGCAACGAGCACGCTGCCCTTTTTTTGCCTATCCACTTTCTTGACACACAAGGCAACCAGTGAACAAGCAATCATTAATATTAGTACGGTTAATAACATGCTATGCTGCAAGACAAATGCAGGTGTTTGTACTCCCATCCGCGACCTTTCATCAGCAAGAAATAGTTTGTTTGCAACTTCACACACTCACCCCCAGGTTTTGCGCTGGGCGACTGTGAAGAGAATAAAAATTTCATTTCAATCGCCACGGTCATAGCAAAAACCGTGTTGGCCTATTTAGCTGACCAACACGGCTTATTATCCATTCGTCTGTTTCTTATTGCTTGCCAGCCGCGGTAATGGCTTGCGATACTTCGACTTCCTTGTAAAGGTCTGTTCCACGCTTGCTGACCGCGACAGCCCAAACTATGAGTGCTAAGAGAACTAACATGAATATCCATGTCACAACCCCATTGTGGGGATGCGCCACGATAATTGGCGCGATGATCAACGAAACAAGGTTCATCACTTTGATCATCGGGTTCAAGGCCGGCCCGGCTGTGTCTTTCAATGGGTCGCCGACAGTATCACCGACGACACTGGCCTTGTGCGGCTCACTGTGTTTACCGCCGTATAGCCCATCCTCGATCGTCTTTTTAGCATTATCCCATGCCCCACCGGCGTTGGCCATATACACGGCTAACAACTGGCCAGAAAGGATGACACCGCCCAAGAAGCCGCCCAACGCCTCAGCCTTCAACGAGAACCCAATGAGGATAGGCGCTAAAATAGCGATGGTCGCCAACGGCAATAGTTCCTTTTGTGATGCGACGGTAGAAATATGCACCGCCCGCGCATAATCCGGTGTTTTGCGTCTTTCCCAGATATCTTTGTCACGAAATTGACGTCGTACTTCGCTAATAATCAAGCTGGCAGCTCGGTTGACTGCTCGAATCATCAACGAGCCAAAAAGTATTGGCAAAGACCCGCCGATAAGCAAGCCGATGAAGACCATGGGATTAGCTAAATTAATGCCGAGAGTGCTCAATAATTGTTCTTTAGGTACACCCAATTGGACCTGCACGTAAGACGAGTCGGTGATGAACGAGCCGAAAAGGGAAACAGCAGCAATAACAGCCGATGCGATGGCCACCCCTTTTGTGATCGCCTTGGTCGTATTGCCAACAGAATCTAAGTCCGCCATAATTTGGCGAGCGCTGTCTTCCATGCCAACCACTTCGCCGATGCCGTTAGCGTTGTCGACAATGGGACCAAAGCTATCCATGGAGACATTGTTGCCCGTTAAGGTCAACATACCAATACCAGTCATGGCAATTCCGTAAAGAATAAATGTGGCGGAGTGGCCAGCATAAATCAATACGGAAGCCAACATAGCCAACGCAATGATTAAAACCCCCCAAGCACTGGACTCATAACCGGACGCCATTCCGCTTAAGATCGTTGTGGCCGGGCCAAATTGCGTCGAACGAGCAATTTCTTTGACCGGCGCGTAATGGGTATCAGTAAAATATTTAGTGACTTCGTCAATCAGCAAAGCTAAGATAATACCGGTAAGGGTCGTCAAGAAGGGGGCCCAATCAATATTGTGGGTACCCGGCGTGCGCATGTAAGCCACAGTGACTGTCAAAAAGCCCAAAATAGAGACCCCGGCCGATGTGTAAAAGCCACGGTTAATGGCCACCATAGCATCGGTGTCCCCTTCTCCCAAAGAGCGGACAAAATAAGTGCCGATGATGGAGCTGAAAACGCCAATAGCCCGTACCATCAACGGGAAAACAATCCATTGCAACTGGCCGGTGGCCCGCACTAACGCTAACCCTAAGATCAACGCGGAAACAATAGTCACTTCGTACGATTCGAAAATATCGGCAGCCATGCCAGCGCAATCGCCGACATTGTCGCCGACCAGATCGGCGATAACAGCAGCATTGCGGGGATCATCCTCCTCCAAGCCGGCTTCCACTTTACCCACTAAATCGGCCCCGACATCGGCCGCTTTAGTGAATATTCCACCGCCGACACGCATGAAGAGCGCTAACAACGTGCCGCCAAAACCGAAGCCTAACAAAGCGTCCGGAGCAGCCAAGCCGAAAATCATGAAAATAGCTGTGCCACCGAACAGGCCTAAGCCGTCCGTCAACATGCCAGTAATAGTGCCTGAGCGGTAACCGATGCGTAACGCCTCACCGAAGCTGCGACGAGAAGCGGATGCCACACGCACGTTGCCTTCGACGGCCATATTCATGCCGATGAAGCCAACCGACGCAGAAAAAGTCGCGCCTAAGAGAAACGCCCCCGCCCGGCCAAAGGCGACCCACATCCGTGCCGCTTTGCCGAACATTTCTGTGGCCTCCGGGCTTGGCTGTACAATCCAAACGCTGGCAAATAGCGCGGCAATAAGAACGATAAGAAAAAGAGCAATCGTGCGCAATTGCTGTCGCAAGTAGGTATTAGCGCCTAATTTGATGTGCCCCCAGACCTCTTGCATCTCTTTGGTGCCTTTGTCTTCCCCGCTAATCTGGCGCATCAGAAAAACGGCATATAACAAGCCTAAGACGGCAATACCCAAGACAGACCAAATGGCAATAACCTCGAACGGTGTAAGCTTCATGTGAACCATACGGAAAGAACCTCCTCTTTGACGAAATTATGTGCTTGTTCCCGTTTTAAACAAGCTAAGCCTTTTTGCCGGTGGATCGGCTTCAGTGGCGGATTGTACAAAAAGGGACAGATGATGTCAAATCAAGTCCCGGACGTTGAACTTTTGTCGTATAGCATTGCAAAAGTTCGCACAGTGCATTATTGGTCGGCGGTTGCCCCCGCTGGAAATAGTACGCTGATCTCAAATAGATTATTCCGGCAGTACGAAGATACCTGTTATCAGATCTGGTTTATACTACTGGCTACTATCCAATGCATACCGACACACGGCGCCAACACGGCGCCAACACGATGTAAGCGCTTATTGCTAACAGGACGACGACAGTTTGCAACCAGGTGGTAGCCAAGTGATAGACTACAAGAAACCGGGCAAGGCGAAGGCCAGCCCTCCCGAAAAGAGAGCTGGCCTTCAAAAAAGAAAACTACATCAATGCTATAATAGGATTTGTTTAGCCAGCCACCGGCCGCTGTTCGATCGCGAATTGGACTTCACCTTCCGGTAATTTGAACTGGGCCGCCGGCAAATCCGCCGGCAGAGCGCCTACTTGCAAATCAAGGGTCAGCGTTTCACTTTGCACATAATCGCCAAACGAAGCCAATGCCTGTTGCAGCGCCGGCGGGCCCTGTACGTACAAATTAATGCGATCGGTCACGGCAAAGCCGGCTTCTTTACGCAGGTTTTGCACATAACGCACCAGCTCTCGGGCGATGCCCTCGCGCCGCAAAGCGTCATCCAACGCCACATTAAGAGCCACCACGTAACCGGCTTCTTCCACCATAACAAACCCGGGCAGCGGTTGCAACAACACATCCACTTCGTCGGCGTTGATGGTCACAGTTTGGCCATCCAGCGTCAGGGGAATGCTTTCCCCGGCCTGGAACGCCACCGCCATCGCCATCACATCACCGCTGTTCAACGCTTTGCGGATACTACCCAAGAGCCGACCGTACTTCGGCCCTAATAGCTGCGGCTTGGCATTAATACGCGCGGTGACAATACCGGACAACTGGTCAACGACTTGCCATTGTTTGACGTTAAGCTCCGCCAATAATTGTGCTGCCAAATGCGGTAATTGTTCTCGTTCCATCTCATCGGGCAAGAATAACCGAATCTCGGCCAAAGGCTGACGCACTTTGATATTGGCTTTCTGCCGGGCGGCGTGCCCCATGCGTACCAAACGTTGTACCAACGCCACATCGCTCCGCAAAGCCTCATCAATGAGCGCTTCGTCCGCCTCCGGCCAATCGCTCAAATGTACGCTTTCAGCACCGGACGCATCCACAGCACCAACTAAATTTTGCCAGAGCATCTCGGCAGTGAACGGCATGAACGGGGCCAAAAGCTGACTCAGTGTGCGCAAAGTCGTATACAACGTCTGCAGTGCTGCCGGTTCTCCTTCCCAGAAACGCCGCCGGCTTTGCCGCACATACCAATTGCTCAGCGCATCAACAAAAGACTCGATCCTCCGGGCCGAGTATGTGGGATCATACTGACGCATGCGCTCCGTCACATCCCGGATCAGCGCGTGCAATTCGGCCAGCAGCCAGCGATCCAGCAACTGATCACTGGGCGCCGCTTGGGCAGCAGGCGTCCACGCCGCAATATTGGCATAAGTGATGAAAAAGCTGTAACTGTTCCACAACGTGTTCATAAAACCTTTGACCACCTCTTGCACTAAACGGCTGCTGAAACGGCGCGTTTGCCCGGCCGGCGAGGCGGTATACATGTACCAGCGCACGGCATCCGCCCCGTGGGCATTTACCACTTGCCACGGATCGACCACATTCCCTTTGCTCTTGCTCATCTTGGAACCATCCTCGGCCATGATGAGTCCCAGGCTGAGAACATTCTTGAAACTGGGTTGGTCGAACAGCATTGTGGAAACAGCATGCAGTGTGTAAAACCAACCGCGCGTCTGATCCACTGCTTCGCAAATGAAGTCAGCCGGATACTGTTCTTGGAACATCTCCTGGTTCTCGAAAGGATAGTGCCATTGTGCCACCGGCATGGAACCGGAGTCGAACCAGACATCCACCAGTTCCGGCACGCGGTGCATCGTGCCGCCGCATTTAGGGCAGGTAAGAACGATCTCATCGACGTCAGGACGATGCAAGTCTAACGGGGTAGCGTCCGCAGGGACCGATTCGTTGGGATCGTCCGGCTGGAGCACAAACTTTTTGCCGGCGCGCTGCGCCAGCTCCGCCACAGAACCAAAGGCCTCCATGTGATCGCAAGCCGGATCGTCGCAGCGCCAAACTGGGAGCGGCGTTCCCCAATAACGATTACGTCCCAGCGCCCAATCCACATTGTTTTCCAGCCAATTGCCAAAACGCCCGTGTTGCAAATGTTGGGGATACCAGTTGATCTTCTCGTTGTTTTCCAGCAGCTCATCTTTTTTCTTCGTGGTCGCCACATACCAGGTCGAGCGGGCGTAGTAGAGCAACGGTGTGCCACAGCGCCAGCAAAAAGGATAGGTATGCTCGTAAATTCCTTTTTGGTACATCAAACCGCGTTGTTCCAACTCCTCTTCGATCAACGGGTCGGCGTCTTTCACGAAAATACCTTTCCACGGCGTAATTGCGTTGATGAACTTGCCTTCGGCATCCACTGTCATCAGCAACGGCAGATCATATGCTTTGCCCACCTCCATGTCATCGGCACCAAACGCAGGCGCCATGTGCACGATGCCAGTGCCCTCTTCGATGCTCACGAAGTCGGCCGTCACCACATAGGCGTAATCTTTGCTCACCGGCAGGAATGTGTAGAGCGGCTCGTACCGTTTGCCGGCCAATGCTTTACCCTTCATTTCGGCCAGTAACTCATAATCATCTCGCATAACGCTGTCCAACAACGCTTTAGCCAAGTAATAGCGTTCACCCCCTTGTTGCACCAAAACATAGTCGATATCCTCACCGACAGCTAAAGCAACATTAGCCGGCAAAGTCCATGGCGTAGTCGTCCAGACCAAGAAATAAGTATTCGGCTCCCCCTTGACGGCGAATTTTATCGTGACCGAAGGGTCTTTCGTGCCTTCTCGATAGCCCAAAGAAAGCTCGTGACTACTCAGCGGTGTGCCACAACGGGGACAATATGGCACCACTTTGTATCCTTCGTAAAGCAGTCCTTGGTCCCAAAATTGTTTCAAAATCCACCACAGCGATTCCACATATTTATTGTGCAGCGTGACATATGGATCTTCCATGTCCACCCAAAAAGCGATGCGGTCGGTAATGCGCTTCCACTCATCGACATAAGTAAAGACCGACTCCCGACACAGATCGTTGAATGCTTTAATGCCATAATCCTCGATTTGCTTCTTGTTGGTGAAACCGAGCTTCTTTTCTACTTCGATTTCCACCGGCAGGCCGTGTGTATCCCAGCCTCCTTTGCGTAACACGTAATAGCCGCGCATGACCCAATAGCGCAAAATGACATCCTTGAATGACCGGGCCAGCACGTGGTGGATACCCGGTCGGCCATTGGCTGTCGGAGGGCCTTCATAAAACACGAAACGGGGCGCGTCCGGTCGCTCCGCAGTTGTCTTGGCGAAAATATCATTTTCCTTCCAGAAGGCAAGGATTTTCTCTTCTTCCTGGGCAAAATTCACCCGAGATGATACAGGTTGAAACATGATGATCTCCTCTATATAGAATCTATGACTGTTTTCAACATCTGCTCTTGATAAGACTAAAAGCCTATTGTTTCTTCCTGCTCTGTCCATAGAATGTACAAGTAGGAAGAGCGGGATATTCCTTCAGCAATCGATTCCCGTTTACGGATTGCTCTGTAAAACCAAGCCCACAAAAATGGGCAAGCGAGAGCTCAAATGGTTGACTAACACTTAGCCTTGGGCCGGCAATGCAAACAAGGACAAGACAAAGCTAAAATGTTCAAAAGTGAAAAAGGACAAGCCATCGCCGAATTAGCCATCGTGGGCGCGCTGCTGGCGCTGTTGCTCTTGGCGGTCGCAGATTTCGGCCGGCTTTTCTCCGCTTATGTCATCATTACCAATGCTGCCAACAGCGGCGCCGTTTACGGTTCCGCCAGTATGAACGCCGCACAGGATAGTGCTGGCATCGCCGCGGCAGCGCGCAATGAGACCTCGACACTTATCCAAGATCCCAACGATCAGTTGACCATTAGCTCAGCAGTCCAGGAGGATAGTTTCGGGCAACATAATGTACGCGTAACCGTGACTTTCCGACCGAATTTCCAATTTCCCATTCCCGGCGTTCTGAACCACGTCACGCTGCAACGCAGTGTGGTCAGGATGGTGCAAGAATGACAAAACTTCGCCAGGCTCTATCGCGCCAGATTGGACAATCTACCGTCGAGTTCGCCCTGACCAGTCTCATCATCATCCCCATGCTCTTCGCCATGATAGATGTCGGCGTCTATTTCTGGATCGATACCACTTTGGCTAATGCCGTCCGCGAAGGCACGCATTACGCTTCGGTGCACGGCTCTCAGTCCAGTGCCCCATCAGGGCCGGGGAACGATAGCGCCATCATCAGCGATGTGAATAGCCACATTGCCGGGCTGCCTAATCCAGCTAACTTGACGGTACAAGCGACTTGGTCACCCAACAACAGCCCTGGCAGCACAGTAACTGTGCAAGCCACCTATCAATGGCACCCTTTTTCCGCCATACTTTGGAACGGCACACTAACTATCCAAGAAGACTCGACCATGACCATTGAACATTGAATTGAGGTAGCCATGAGAAAAAGATTGTTCACCCACGTACAATCCGAAAAAGCGCAGACATTGACCTTGTTTGCCTTGCTAGTACCCTTATTAGCCGTCATTTTAGGACTGGTTGTCGACGTAGGTAACGCATTCAGCCAACAAAGACAAGCCGAAAATGCCGCCGACGCCGCTGCGCTGGCCGCCGTGCGCGTGCTTGTGAGCCAGGGCGAAACAGCTGCAGTGAACGCCGGCCAGTATTACAGTAGCCAGAACGGGTTCAGCGCCACTGTGCATACTCCGCCGACGGACGGACCGCGTGCCGGCAATCCCAACTATGTCCAGGTGAATGTATCACGTAATGTTAGCCCCATTTTTCTACGTTTGTTTTGGGATGGCAATTTCCACATTCAAGCTCGCGCTGTTGCCGGCTACCTTTACCAAACTGGCGGTGGTGGCATCATCACGCTCAACAAAAGCTGGCCCTCTTTTACTTTGAACGGCAATATCCATTTTAATGTGCTGGACGACGGTGTGGTCCACGTGAATTCGTCAAGCCAGCAAGCCATGATTTTGAATGGGCATGTACAGTTCAATTACCATGTCTCGCCTACCATCGTCGGCAATTATAGTTGCAACGGCGCAGTTACTGTCAATGGGCAACAATGCAGTTCATGGGGAGGCGGAAGTAGCCCGTTCATCACCGGTGCGCCGGTCGAGCCGGATCCGTTAGCCCATGTCCCCCAACCCACTTTCACGCAATGTGACCACACCTGGTATTCCGTCAACGGTCACGGCACCTATTATCTCGATCCCGGCGTTTACTGCGGCGGCATCACGCTGAACGGCAACATCAAAGCTATTTTCCGGCCCGGCGTCTACATCTTGGCCGGCGGCGGCTTGACCGTTAACGGCAATTACGATGTTGAGGGCTCCCGGGTAATGTTTTTCGTCACCAGTTGGAACGGCATTCCCGGCACATTTACTTTGAACGGCACCGGTTACACCCATTTCACGCCACCGAATAGCGGCCCGTGGCAAGACATTGTCTTTTTCCAAGATCGGTCTAATCCTTATCCTGTTACCATCAACGGCAATGCTAATCTCAGCGGTTTCGAGGGCATTATTTACGCCGCCTCCGGGGCGCTCATTGTCAACGGTAACGCCACAGTTCATGCCAGCTACGTCGTCAACAAGTTCACCGCCAATGGTAATGCAACGATCAACGTCAACAGCTATTTTAGTTCCCAAATTCAGGGCACGCCACAAATTTTCTTGGGTGAATAATATCTCCTTCCCGAGAATGTGCCAATAAAAAAGCGCTCCCGTCCTCTTTTTGAGGACGAGAACGCTATCATTCCCGCGGTACCACCTCTTTTGGCGCTAAGCGCCCACTTCGTGAAAGGCTAACACCTTCCCGCTTTGTTAACGGGGCGCAACCCCGACCCGGCCTACTTGATCGATGCGTTCAGCTGGCAGCTCCGGGAGGATTTTCGACAAAGCTTTGCGTCCGGCTCCCACCGCCCCGGGCTCGCTGCGCCAAAATTCCTTGTTTACTCGTTCCCATCACAGCTTTTGCTTCGTTGATCTGCTAAAAGTCTAACATATTCTCAGCCAGGTGTCAAAGTGCGTGAATCTTTAATACGTCCAGGAGACTTCTCTTCCAAGCTACACAAGCCATCGTTCGGCCGAAGGCGGCACAACAAACTACATAGAATTTGACACAATCAAAGCAGTCCCATATAATTTTGCCTATATTTCTATAGTTTCACTCATATTTTCGAAGGCGGTTTGTTCATGACATCTTTGCTGCGTATCGGCACCCGGGGCAGTGCCTTAGCCCGCTGGCAGGCCAATTATATTCGCACGCAATTGCTGCAACATTGGCCGGACTTGAGGGTCGAAATCGTTATGTTTGTCACCCGGGGTGACAAAGAACTGGCTAAGCCATTAACTGAGATAGGCGGCAAAGGTCTCTTTACAGTCGAGCTGGAAGCAGCACTTTTGGCCAGCGATATCGACCTGGCGGTGCATTCTTTGAAGGACTTGCCCACCGATATGCCCGCCGGCATGACCATCGGCGCGGTGTCCCGGCGCGAGGATCCCCACGACGTGCTCATCTCCCGTTTTGGTGTCCCGTTGGCCTCACTGCCTCCCCGGCCGAAAATCGGCACCAGCAGCAACCGCCGGGCAGCCCAGATTCGCCTGGCCCGGCCGGACGTGGTCATCGTGCCATTGCGCGGCAACGTGGATACCAGGGTGCGCAAAGCGTTGGCGTCCGGTGGTCGTTATGATGCTGTCGTGCTGGCTCGCGCCGGTGTAGTCCGCCTAGGTCTGGCGGCGCACATTACCCAGGTTCTTCCGTTCGACATCATGTTGCCGGCGCCGGGGCAAGGTGCGCTGGCGGTGCAGTGCCGGGCCAACGACGACCGGGTGCTGACTTATTTGCAGCCGCTTGACGATCCAGCCACGCGGGCGGAAGTCGATGCCGAACGGGCGTTTTTGGCCGGCTTAGGGGGCGGCTGTGCGCTGCCCCTGGCCGCGTTGGCACAAGCGCAGGATGGCGCACTGCAACTGCGCGGCCTGTTCGTAACGGAACAAGGCGAACCGTTGCGCGCCGCGGGGAGCAGCACCCCGGCACAAGCGGCCGCGTTGGGCGCACAATTGGCCGCTGAAGTGGTCCACACCCGACACGACCGGGTTCTGGCGGCGACCTCGTATCCCTTGCACGGCTGGCGCATTTTAGTCACCCGGGCCGAAGCGCAAGCCGTATCACTCTTAGGAACATTGCGCTATTTAGGTGCTGAACCGCTACCCTACCCCACCATCCGCATCGCTCCGCCGGCGCAACACGACGAGATGGACGTAGCCTTGCACCGGTTAGCCGCAGCCGGTTACGACTGGCTAATTCTCACTTCGGTGAACGGCGTGCGCTTCCTGTGGAAACGGCTGGCGGCTCTGGATTTGGACGAACGTCTGCCGGAACAGGTGCAAGTAGCGGCCATCGGGCCGGCCACGGCCGCGGCGCTGCGAGAGCGCGGCGTGGAGCCGGCTTTGGTCCCGGAGACTTTCGTGGCAGAAGGGTTGTTGGCGGCGCTCACCGACGTCGACGGCCAGCGCTTCTTGTTGGCCCGGGCGGATCGGGCGCGGCCGTTGTTGCGGGAAGGCTTGCGCCGCCGCGGCGCCCGGGTGGACGAAATCGTCGCTTATCGCACTTTGGTGACGCCGCCAGCCGCGCCCCCGCCGCCGGCTGACGTGGTTCTCTTCACCAGTCCGTCCACCGTGCAAGGCTTTGTGGCGGCGCTGAGGGGGGAACGTTTGCCGGCTGCCGTTGTGGTGGCTTGCATCGGCCCGATCACTGCCGCAGCGGCTCGAACTGCCGGCCTGCCAGTGCATGTCGTGGCCGAGGAATATACCGTCGCCGGCCTGGTGGACGCGCTGTTGGCCTACCGGCGGCAGGTGATGGAATGCTGATGAACGCTGTTTTGCGCTGACATTATGATTTCCAGCGTGCTTCTGGAAGAAGCGAAACGGAAAGAAATAAGGTCTGCAACGACGGCGAGGTGAAATGGAAAAATGTGCAACGGAAAGGCTCAAAGAATCTTTGCGTCTTTGCGTCTTTGACTCTTGGCGCCTTGGCGTTAAGTTTTTTGTTCCGATTTGTTCAGGTTAGAAAGGTGCGTAAAAATGACTGAGATTGAAGAAACATCCAAGGCAGCTGAGACGGGCTTTCCCACAGTGCGCATGCGCCGTTTGCGGCGCACCCCGGCACTGCGACGCATGGTGCGCGAGACAAAGCTCTCGGTGGATGACTTCATCTACCCGCTTTTTGTCGTGCACGGACAAGACATCCGACAGGAAATCTCATCCATGCCCGGGGTGTACCACTTATCGCTGGATCAATTGCCCCGCGAAGTGAATGAAATCAGCGCTTTGGACATCCCGGCTGTGATCCTTTTTGGCATCCCGGCCCACAAAGATCCCATTGGGCTGGAGAACTTTGCCGAGCACGGCATCATTCAGGAAGCGGTGCGCACCATCAAACGGGCGAATCCGGATTTGACGGTGATCACCGACGTTTGCATGTGTGAATACACCGACCACGGTCACTGCGGCGTGGTCCGCGATCACCAGGTGCTTAATGACGAAACTTTAACGATTTACGGCCGCGTGGCCGTTTCACATGCAGAGGCCGGCGCGGACATGGTGGCCCCCAGCGGTATGATGGACGGCCAGGTGGGCGCTGTTCGTCACGCTTTGGATGGCGCCGGCTTTGCGCAATTGCCGATCCTGGCCTACGCGGCCAAATACGCCAGCAATTTCTACGGGCCGTTTCGCGATGCAGCGCAAAGCCCACCCCAGTTTGGCGACCGGCGCAGTTATCAGATGGATCCGGCCAACGCTCGCATGGCTCTGCGCGAGATTGCCCTGGATATCCAGGAGGGGGCGGACATCGTCATGGTCAAACCGGCGTTGCCCTATTTGGATATCATTCGCCAGGTGCGGGACCGTTTTCCTTTACCTTTAGCTGCCTATAATGTCAGCGGCGAATATGCCATGATCAAAGCTGCCGCCCGCAACGGCTGGCTGAACGAGCAAGGCACTGCTTTAGAGATGCTTACCGGCATCAAACGCGCCGGCGCCGACCTCATTCTCACTTATTTTGCCAAAGACGCGGCCCGTTGGTTATCTGAACAGCACGGCTAAAAACTATTTCAAATTTGGAGGCATTTTATGACGAATAACGGCCATAAACAGCAGCATGAACACAACAGGTTCACCCAGGCACCCATGTTAGTGTACTGGGAAGTCACCCGAGCCTGCGATCTGGCTTGTCGACATTGCCGCGCCGAAGCGCAGCCCCATCATCACCCACTGGAATTATCCACGGCAGAAGGTTTACACATGTTGGATCAACTGCGCGCTTTCGGGGATCCACCACCACACATCGTTTTCACCGGCGGTGATCCCCTAAAACGCGACGATCTTTTCATCTGGATCGAACGGGCGGTGGAATTGGGCTTCCTGATCGCCATCACCCCCAGTGGCACCCCTTTGCTCACGCAGGATATCGTGCAGCGGTTCAAAGACGCCGGCGCCTGGATGATGTCCATGAGCTTAGATGGTTCCACCGTGGAAAAGCACGACGCCATTCGCCAAGTGCCGGGCACTTATGACCGCACGATCCAAGGCATTCGCTGGGCCAAAGCAGCCGGCTTACCGCTGCAAATCAACACGCTGGTGTGCGCCGAGACTTACGATGATGTTCCCGCCGTCGGGCGTGTGTTGGCTGATTTAGGTGTCGAACGGTGGAGTCTTTTCTTCTTAGTGCAAACGGGCCGGGGCGCTGTGTTGGGTGACATCACGCCACAGCAAAGCGAAGAAATGTTAAACTGGCTTTACGATTATAGCAAAGTGGCGCCTTTCGTCATCAAGACCACCGAGGCCCATCACTATCGCCGGATTGCGGTGGAACGAGCTCGGGAGGAAGGAGATAAGAGCAAATTGAGCAGCCTAAGCCGTGGTTTCGGCGTGCGCGATGGCTCGGGCGTCATGTTCATCTCCCACATCGGCGAAATCTATCCCGCCGGATTCCTTCCCATTGCCGTGGACAACGTGCGCAAAGCAAATCCGGTGGACGTTTATCGGAATAACCCGCTTTTCCGCTCCTTGCGCGATGCCGACCAGTACAAAGGAAAATGTGGTGTGTGCGAATACCGACACATTTGCGGCGGTTCACGGGCACGGGCTTACGCTGCTACCGGCGATCCGCTGGAAAGTGACCCGCTTTGCCTGTACCAACCACGCTTCGTTGCCGCACAAAATAGTGGAAGGTAGTCGTAATGATGCACGTCGTTGTTGTAGG
The DNA here is from genome assembly GCA_015486845.1 of Anaerolineae bacterium. Classification (GTDB taxonomy): domain Bacteria; phylum Chloroflexota; class Anaerolineae; order JAADDB01; family JAADDB01; genus WFQU01. Next base: position 29,524 of record WFQU01000011.1, read on the forward strand.
TATGAACCACCAAACAGCACCGGTCGCCTTGCGAGAGCGCTTGGCCGTTGACGAAGTACAATTACGCGCGTTCTTAGCCGATCTGCCAAAACGCCAGCCTCCCATGGCGGAAACGGTTATCCTTTCAACTTGTAATCGCTTCGAGGCGTACCTACTTCTCGACGACACGGCAAATGCATTATCCGCTTTCCGACAATTAAGCCGCATCGTGGCCAAAAGTACGGTTGTCGATTGGACAGATCATTTGTACGTTCGGTCCAACGAAGAAGCGGTCAGACATCTGTTCCGCGTGGCCGCCGGCTTAGATTCCATGATTCTAGGGGAACCGCAGATTTTGGGCCAGGTAAATCAGGCTTATGCCCTGGCCCACGAGGCCGGCGCGGCCGGGCCGATTCTCTCGCGTCTCTTCCAGCGAGCCACCCGGGTGGGCAAACGGGTGCGTACCGAAACCGCTATTAGCCGGGCCTCTTCCTCGGTGGGATCGGCTGCCGTGCGCCTTTTGCAGCAAGAATTCCCAGACCTGCCACAGCGCCGGGCACTGGTGGTGGGCGCCGGGCAAATGGGGCTGACCGTGGCACGCTATTTAGCTTCCCAGGGCGTACATGATATTGCCATCGTCAACCGTACACTGGACCGAGCCGAACATGTAGCTGCCGAGGTAAAGGGGAGCGCTTACGCCTGGCAAGCTTTGTTACCGCTGCTTACCTGGGCGGACGTAGCAATTTTCGCCACTGGTGCCACGACGCATCTCCTTTCGGCCTACCAGATGCGTCTTTCAGTATCACGCAGTAAAAGTCGCCCTTTGACGCTGGTGGATATCAGCGTGCCGCGCAATGTGCACCCGGACGTAGCCAACGTGCCGCACGTGCGCCTTTTCGATATTGACGACTTACATGATATTATCGAGGCGGGTATGGATGTGCGACGGCAGGCGGTGCCACAAGTGGAAGCGATCATCGCCGGCGCTGTAGACGCGTTTGGCAAATGGCAACGATCCCGAGACGTTGCCCGAACGATCTCCGCACTGTACGAACAGGCAGAATTAATTCGCCAGAACGCGTTACGCCAAACATTGCGCCATCATGCCGACGGGAAATTAACACCGGAAGTGCTGGACATGGTGACGCGCAGCCTGATGGATAAACTCTTACAGACCCCGGCGCAGCGGTTACAAGAGCTGGCCATCGAAGGGCAAGCGCATCCTTTCGAGCTGGCGCTGCAAGAGATGTTCAATTTACCACATTTAGAGGAGTAACCATGACTAAAATATCTATTGAATCCTTGCTGACAACAGACCGCTCCCGGGCGCTCTTCGCCGATGCCCGCAAGGTCATTCCCGGCGGGGTCAATTCGCCGGTGCGCGCGTTTCGCGGTGTGGGTGGCACGCCGCTTTTCATTGAACGGGGCCAAGGGCCGTATCTCTGGGACGCGGACGGCAACCGCTACATCGACTACGTTCTTTCCTGGGGACCGCTCATCCTTGGCCATGCCCACCCGGCGGTAGTGAACGCCATCAAACAGGCGGCGGAACGCGGCACTTCTTTCGGTGCGCCCACCGCACTGGAAACGGCGTTGGCCGAGGAAGTGGTAAAGCTGGTGCCCTCGGTAGAAATGGTGCGCTTCGTTAATTCCGGCACCGAAGCAACCATGAGCGCCCTGCGTTTGGCCCGGGCGGTCACCGGCCGGGAAAAAATCATCAAATTCGAAGGATGCTACCACGGTCACGGCGACGCGCTGCTGGTGCAAGCGGGTTCCGGCGTGGCCACGCTGGGCTTGCCCGATTCCCCCGGCGTGACCCGGGGCACGGCGCAGGACACGCTGGTAGCCCGTTACAACGATTTGGCGTCGGTGGAAGCGCTTTTCGACCGCTATCCCGGCGAAATTGCGGCCATCATCGTGGAGCCCGTCGGCGGGAACATGGGGGTTGTGCCGCCGGTGCCCGGCTTCCTGCCCGGACTGCGGGCGCTTTGCGATCGCCACGGCGCGCTGCTTGTTTTCGACGAAGTGATGACCGGCTTCCGCGTGCACCTCGGTGGAGCGCAAACGCAGTACGACGTGCGGCCGGACATCACCACGCTGGGCAAAGTCATCGGCGGCGGCTTACCGGTGGGGGCGTACGCCGGGCCGCGAACGATCATGGAGGAAGTCGCGCCGGTGGGCAAGATGTACCAGGCTGGCACACTTTCCGGCAATCCACTGGCCATGGCCGCGGGGCTGGCTACCCTGAACGTGTTGCAACAGCCGGGCGTTTGGCCGGCGCTGACGGAACGCGCTCGGCGTTTGACCGACGGCATTGGCGCCGCTGCCCGGGCCGCCGGCGTGTCCATTGCCCAGACCCGCGTCGGCACGATGTTCAGCCTCTTTTTCAACGATGGTGAAACGCCCCGTTGCTGGGATGACGTGAAGCAAGCAGACACGAAACAGTATGCCCGCTGGTTCTGGGAGATGGCTGCCCGGGGCGTGTACCTGGCGCCTTCGCAGTTCGAGGCCGGTTTCATTTCCACCGTCCATGACGATGAGGTCGTCGATGCGACCATCGACGCGGCTTACGAAGCGTTCCGGGCGGTGCGTTCGTCATGATGTCTGCCACAGAACGTTTCCTGGCGGCTTGCCGGAGGCAGCCGGTGGACGCCACGCCGGTCTGGTTCATGCGCCAGGCCGGCCGTTTCCTGCCGGAATACCGGCAACTGCGCGAGCGCTATGCCATGCTGGAACTGGTGCAAACGCCGGAATTGGCGGCCGAGGTGACATTGCTGCCGATGCGATTGGGCGTGGACGCGGCCATCCTGTTCGCCGACATTTTACTGCCGCTGCAGGCCATGGGGATGGATTTGGCGTTCGTTTCCGGGCAAGGGCCGGTTCTCGGCCATCCTGTGCAGGACGCCGAGGATGTGGCACGGCTGCGCCCGGTCGACGTAGAGACGGAATTGGGCTACGTGCTGGAAACGGTGCACACTGCCCGGCAGATGTTAGCCGGGACGGCACCGCTCATCGGCTTTGCCGGCGCGCCGTTCACGTTGGCTTCTTACGCCATCGAAGGGGGCGGGTCACGCCACTATCTGCGCACGAAACAGCTCATGCACGGCCGGCCGGAAATTTGGCAGGCGCTGCTGGACCGTTTGACCGACGTGACGCTGGCTTATCTGCGGGCGCAAGTGCAAGCCGGGGCCCAGGCAGTGCAGCTTTTCGACAGTTGGGCTGGCACGCTCAGCCCGGCGGACTACCGCCAGTTCGCGCTGCCCTATTCCCGCCGCGTGCTTTCGGGGCTATCCGACCTCGGCGTGCCGCGCATCCATTTTGCCACCGGCACGGCCGGTATGTTGCCCCTCCTGCGAGAAGCGGGCGGCGACGTAATCAGCGTAGATTGGCGGGTGGACTTACGCCGCGCCTGGGATCAGATCGGCCACGATGTAGCAATCCAGGGCAATTTGGACCCGGCGCTGCTTTTCGTTCCCCAAAACGCGCTGGCCCAAGGGGTGCGCCACGTGTTGGCGCAAGCTGACGGCCGCCCCGGCCACATTTTCAACCTGGGTCACGGCATCCTGCCGGAGACGCCGGTGGGAAACGTGCAGTTCGTGGTGGACCTGGTGCACCGGGAAAGCGCCAAAGCGAAAGGAGAGCAACTTTGACAGAGAAACCGGTGGGCGTTTTGCTCATGGCGTACGGCGGGCCGCTCTCGTTGGACGATGTGGCACCTTATTTGGCGAATGTGCGCGGCGGACGCCCCACGCCGCCGGAATTGGTGCAAAAGGTAAAAGCCCGCTACGCCCGCATCGGCGGCGGTTCGCCGCTGTTAGCTTACACGTTGGCGCAAGCCATGGCATTGGAAAAACGGCTCAACGAGGGAAGCGAGACACATTTCCGCACTTTCGTCGGCATGCGGCACTGGCATCCTTATATCCGCGACGCGGTGGCCGGCATGGTCGCGGCCGGGGTCGAGAAACTAGTCGCCATTCCGATGGCGCCCCACTATTCCCGGCTGAGCGTCGGTGCCTACCATCGGCCGTTGGCGGAAGCGTTGGACGGGCTGGAGGCAGCGCCGCCCCGCGTGACTTTCGTCGAGCGGTACGGATCGCACCCCCGCTTCGTTGCGGCTGTGGCGGGGAATGTGCGCCAGGCGCTGGAGCACTTTCCTGCGGAGAGTCGCGAGCAGGTGACAGTCATTTTCACCGCGCACAGCATCCCGCAGCGCGCCGCTGTTGGTGATCCTTACGCCGGGGAACTACAGGAGAGTGCGCGGTTGGTGGCCGACGCGGCGGGCGTGACGAGCTGGCAGTTTGCTTATCAGAGCGCCGGCGCTCGCGCCGGGGCATGGCTTGGCCCGGATGTCGGCGATCTGTTAGCGCAATTGGCGGATAGAGGCGTTCGGAACGTGCTGGTGGTGCCCATCGGCTTCGTGTGCGACCACGTGGAAATCCTTTACGACATTGACGTCGAGTTAGCCGAGAAAGCAAAAGCGTTGGGCGTGCGGATGGAGCGCAGCCCGTCCCTCAACGCGTCCCCGGCTTTTATCGACGCGTTGGCTGCACTGGTGAGGGAATCATGGGATGCGGATAACGCGGCAAGAACTTAACGCGAAGACGCCCTCGCGTTAGATTTTTAGGTTCTGGCACGACCAGGTCATGTTTTGAACACAGATGCACACAGAAAAACACAGATAAAGGATTTTGAGAAATCTGTGTACGCAGTCTGTGTAAATCTGTGTCCCAATGGTTTAGTTCTGGCACGACCAGGTTAGGAGCTTATGGAGAATCAACGACAGATCGTCATCATTGGCGGCGGCATCAGCGGCCTGGCCACTGCCTACTATCTACAAAAAGCGGCGCGTGACCGACAAGAACGGCTACAAATCCATCTCGTGGAAAAGAACACCCAAGCCGGCGGCGTCATCAGCACCGTGCGCGATGACGGCTTCATCGTGGAAGGCGGGCCGGACTCGATGCTCTCCTACAAGCCGGCCGGCTTGCGCTTGTTGCACGAATTGGACTTAGACGATGAAATCGTGGGTACGTCAAGAGAGCAGAAAGGTTCTTTCGTTTACTCACGGGGCGAGCTGCATCCGTTGCCGGAGGGGTTGACGCTGATGATACCCAGCAAGTTAGGCCCGCTTTTCCGTACCCGGCTCATCAGTTGGCCGGGCAAGCTGCGCGCCGGCGCGGATCTCTTTTGGTCAAAGAGAACAAACGGGGAAGATGTTTCCGTAGCCGATTTCATCGAGATGCATTTGGGACGGGAAGTTTTCGAGCGCATCGTGGAGCCGCTGTTCGCCGGGATCTACGCGGGAGACGCACGGCAACTCAGTTTGCCGGCCACGTACCCGCAACTGATAGCGTTAGAAAAGAAATACGGCAGTTTGTTGCGCGGCTTGCTGGTCATGCGCCGGCAACGGCACCGGGGAAATGGCACCCCGCCCCGCTGGACGCCGTTCATCACCTTGCGCACCGGCCTGGCGCGGCTGGTGGAAGCGTTGACGGCATCGTTGACCGACACGACGTTCCATTTCGGGTCGGCTGTGACGGCATTGGAACGCGACGCACACGACGGTGCTGTACACAAGTGGACGGTACACCTACAAAGCGGAGAGCGTTGGCCGGCGGATGCCGTTGTGCTCGCCGCGCCGGCCGATGTTGTGGCCGGCCTCCTTCGTCCGCTGGATGGTGCGTTGGCCGGCGCGTTGGCGGCCACGCCGTATGTGTCCAGCGCAACCGTTTCCCTGGCTTTTCGTCGGGAAGAAGTGAACCATCCGCTGCGCGGCTTTGGCTTCGTCGTGCCCCGCGTGGAGGATCGACCGTTGCTGGCCTGCACGTGGACGTCGAACAAGTTCCCGCACCGTGCCCGCCGAGGCTACGCACTTTTCCGTTGTTTCTTGGGACGTGCCGGCCGGGAAGCTGTGGCGGACTTGCCCAAGGCCGAGCTGATCGCGCTGACCCGCCGCGAGATCGAAGCGACCATGGGGGTGGACGCTGTGCCGACGCACGCCTGGACCTTCCGCTGGCAGCACGCTTTGCCGCAGTACA
>WFQU01000012.1 GCA_015486845.1 Anaerolineae bacterium
GGTTCATACCAGTGCATAGCATCAAACTGGTCCGGACTCAAGCCGCCAACGATATGTCAGAACTGGTTACCGACAGGATGGCGGTGGACAGCAGCGCGGCGGCAGGAAGTGATAGCCCGTAACGAACTATATCCGACGCAGCCAAGAACCTTTTTCAGGGGGTCTGAGGGGTGAAACGCCCCCAGACGGGGTTTGGGGGCTGGCCCCCAAGAAAGAAAACTAACCAACTTGTCAGTCGTCATCAACAAACTCCATTCCTATCCCCGTAGCATTACTTCTCAAGCCTGCGATCCCCAATCTTGTAAAGGGATTTTCAGCCGCTGTGGTGCGCCTGTCTGCGTGCCCGCACAGGCGGGCCGCAGGCTCATGCCGACTCCCTGATTTTTCGTTCCTGAGCTATCCTATTGGAGGTCCTTAGCCCCGACGGCCGCCCTTTAGATCCTCTTGCAATGTTTTCAGTGCTTCCCAGGCGCCCTTTGCTGCCAAAGCGGCCTGTTCTGGCCATGTGCTCGGATCAGCCAACCGGAAACGGGGCGCGTCTAAAATTGATCGCAACGTTTCTACATCGGTATCAGCCAATTGTTGAAAGGTCATAATGCCTGCTTCGTTGAGCACAGAAGCGATCTTGGGGCCAATGCCCTCGATTTTCTTCAGATTGTCTGGCTCGATAACCTTTTCCTTGCTGACGGCCGGCACATTAGCTGCTGCTACGGGGATTGCTGATTCAGGGGTAGTTTCAGCAGCCGGCAAACGCTCCTCTGTGGAAGCCGCGACGGTCTTAACGGCAGGCGCTACACTTTCTGATGGTGATTGGTCCAATTGTTCGCTAACTGGCGAGACCGCCATCGGAGACAGCGGCGTGGCTATGCCTGCCAGCTCTGTTTTCGGGGCACCATCTACTTGGGTCTTATTGTTCGAAGCTGGTTTCGTTTCTTGCTGGGTCCCCTGCAACCGATTAGTATCAGACGCCGTTACCTGCTCATGTTGCTCCCACCACCACGCTAGTAGAAAAACAAGGACGAAAAGCGCTAATATCCAGACCCACCAGGGAATGTGGTTATTCCCTTTTTCAGTGTCGGGCAAAGATGTCGCGAAGCTAGAAAAAGTGAAAATACCGACCAACATGCCAACCAGTAACCTGTACTTTTGGAACATGACAATCCCTCCTTTACTGAGACAGAATCAGAGAAAGGGCATAGCCCATTCCTAATGTGGGGGCGGTAGACTTTATGTGGACATAAGCTGACTGCTTAACTTTCCCCGCAATTGGGCGCAGATGACGCAGAAAAACGTTGAATTCCGCTGATATTTTCTGATTTGTCTGCGGACACCTACGTCATCATTGTTCTACCGGACCAGAGCGAAGCAGTGACAATATACGGCATTATATCACAAAACAGTAACCCTGGATAAGCCAGAACCAAGATACTCAACGCCGAGTTGCAGGGGTTCTTAATATTCTCTCTTTGCACCACCTCTTCTTTTTGCCTCGTTGCGTTTTCACTTCAGCCATTCCGGTTTGTATTAATCCAGTAGCGACGGCCTGGTACTACTTGTTGTATAACGCGCTTACGTTGTACAACTCGAATTCGCCGCTATAGGCTGCCAAGTTCGGCAAAGCGGGCTGAATATTCCACCGTACTTTGAGTTGCCAAGCTATCCTCCATCCGTAAATTTGCCTTGTCACGCCATTTGATTAAAATAGTGTAAAAGTGTGCAATCGTTTACGCAGCCCCCCGGCTGGTAAGGGGGAGCGTCTGGAGCGTCGTTTGTTGGATAGGCCACTAAACGTAAAAAAGGAACAGCCAATTTTGCTCAAAGATATTGCTCGGCGCGCCAACGTTTCCGTCGCAACGGTTTCCCGCGCGTTGCACGACCATCCTCGCATCAGCCGTGCGACCCGCCGGCGCGTGCAGCAATTGGCCGCCGAAATGGGCTATGTGCCTAATGAGACCGCCCGCAGCTTAGTGCGCCGGCAAACCCGTACTTTTGGTGTTATCCTGCCTGACGCTACCGATCCGTACGCGGCGGCGGTGTTGCATAGTATCGAAGAAAACGCCCGCCGGGTGGGTTATGCGCTGCTTTTGGCGCATTCCTGGGCCGAGCCAGAGCAAGAGTTGGCCGCGATCCAGACATTGCGTGAGCGCGGCGTGGATGGCCTGGTGTTGATCAGCTCGCGGGCCGGCGTGGCGCTGCGTCCGCTGGCCCAACATCTGCGCCAGCCGCTGGTCATCGTTAACGGCGATAGCGAACCGGAGATCGGACACACGGTGCGCGGCGATAACGTGCGCGGGGCGACGCTGGCGACTTCATATCTGCTGCGTTTAGGGCACCGGCGCATCGCATTTATTGGAGGACCCCAAGGCAGTCGTTCCAGTTGGGAGCGAGAGGCTGGCTACCGGCAAGCTTTGCAAGACGCTGTGCCGGTTATGACCCCGTGGGTGCTTTCCGGCCAAGGGCGATTAGCCGACGGCTTCGCAGCCTTACAACATCTTCTGGCTGGAGAAAATCTGCCTGACGGTATCTTTTGTTATAATGATTTGACAGCATTGGGCGTCTTGCAGGCAGCCTGGCGGGCCGGCATAGCGGTTCCTGAACAACTTTCGGTGGTGGGCTTCGATGACATTCCTGGCGCCGCTTACAGTATCCCGCCGCTCACCACTATTGCCCAGCCGAAAGCGGCCATGGGGCGGGCCGTTATTGCCCTTTTGATGCAATTAGCGCAGGAGGCGCCGGCGGAGGACGTGTTGTTGCTGGGCGAGTTGATAGAACGCGCTTCTTGCCGGGCACGTTAATTGTTTGTGTAATGCCTGTTGTAGGCATATAAACGCCATTTGGCAATAACAAATTTGCAGAGGAGTTCATGATGGGAAACAAAAAAGTACGGGTGGCAATTATCGGTGTGGGGAATTGTGCTTCTTCTTTGGTGCAAGGGGTACACTATTATCGCGATGCGGCGGAGGACGAATTTGTGCCCGGCCTCATGCACGTGAATTTCGGCGGTTATCACGTCCGCGATATCGAGTTTACGGCTGCTTTCGACATCGACAAAGAGAAAGTGGGTAAAGATCTCTCGGAGGCGATTTTTGCCGGACAAAATAATACTTTCAAATTCACGGATGTGCCGAATTTGAATGTGCCGGTGTATCGGGGCATGACGCACGATGGCCTGGGCAAATATCTGAAGATGAAGATTGAGAAGGCGCCCGGCCCCACGGCGCCCATCAAAGAGATTCTGCAGGATACGAAGACCGATGTCGTCATCAATTACTTGCCGGTGGGCAGCGAAATGGCCACCAAGTGGTACGTCGAGCAGATATTGGACGCCGGCGTCGCTTTGGTCAATGCCATTCCTGTTTTCATTGCCGGCCAACCTTATTGGCAGAACCGGTTTGCCGAGCGCGGGTTGCCGGTTATCGGCGATGACATCAAAAGCCAGGTCGGCGCGACGATTGTCCACCGTACGTTGGCGCGCCTTTTCCTGGATCGAGGCGTGCGCTTAGAACGCACCAGCCAGCTCAATGTGGGCGGCAACATGGACTTTTACAATATGTTAGAGCGTGATCGCCTAGAATCCAAACGCATTAGCAAGACGCAATCGGTGACGAGCCAGGTCGATTATGATTTAGGCGCGGACAACGTGCATATCGGTCCCAGCGATTATGTGGCCTGGTTGACAGATCGCAAATGGGCGTATATCCGCTTAGAAGGGCGTACTTTTGGCGATGTGCCGCTGAATCTAGAACTGAAGCTGGAAGTGTGGGACAGCCCGAATAGCGCCGGTGTGATTATCGACGCGGTGCGGGCAGCGAAAATTGCCAAGGATCGCGGGTTGAAAGGCGCATTGTTGGCGCCCAGCAGCTATTTCATGAAATCGCCGCCGGTGCAATACCACGATGATGTGGCCCGACAAGCCGTGGAAGACTTCATTTTGGGTAGCAATTTAAAGACTTTGCCGGCTGGCGCATAAATCGTTATTGGTAGCAAGGATGGGCGAGGACATTACCCCTCGCCCATCCCCGATTTGGTGCATAGCGCCGGGAGCGTTGCCCTATGGGGGGTACGTGCCGCGCCGGCGACGGTTCTATTGGCGCAATTTCGCCCGCGCTTTATGGCTCTGGAAACTTGCCTTTCACTCTGTTTTTCGGTATGCTTCTCAATGATGATACCTACAAAATTACAGCGGCAAACACTTGTCTTATGGTTGCTTGGCACATTGTTGATGCTTACAGCGTGTCACCGTCCGCCCATCTCTCTGAGTAGTAATCCCATTGTGGCGCAACCGCAGGAGCAATCAACAATAACGCACCCGACGTTGGATAGTCCTTCTGCGATGCCGCCTGCCATCGCCACGCCTACTAAAAATCCGTCTCCCACAGCGACAGCGACCTCTTCACCGACGCCATTGCCTACGGTGACCCCGACGGCGACGTCCACGGTAACCGCTTCCCCGACGGCGACGCCCACGGCAACCGCTTCTCCGACGGCGACGCCCAGCCCCGGCCCCACGCCGGATGGACAAAAACGGGCGTTGCAACTGCCGATTCTGATGTATCATTATTTGTCACACCCGCCGGCTGGCGCGGATAAATATCGTGTGGATCTTTCCGTCACCCCGGAGCATTTCGCTCAGCAATTGGATTACTTAGCCGGTGCTGGCTACCATGTGATCACCTTGGACGACCTGATTTATGCCCTGACGCGAGGCCGGCCGCTGCCGTCCAAGCCGGTGATTATCACTTTCGATGACGGCTACGAGGATTTTTACCGGAACGCTTTCCCCATTTTGAAAGCGCACCACATGACTGCAACGGTCTTCCTGATCACGGATTTCCTGAACAACAACCGGCCGGGTTATATGAACTGGGCGCAAGTCAAGAAGTTACAACAGGCCGGCATTAAGTTCGGTGCCCATAGCCGCAACCACGCCGATTTGCGTCAGCGCACCACGGCTTATCTCGTCTGGCAAGCGTTGGGTTGCACCGAGAGCTTCCAGGCGCAATTGGGGGAGCCGGCTCGTTACATTGCTTATCCCAGCGGGCGTTACGACCAGCATGTCGTTGACGTGTTTCATTCCGCCGGCTATTGGGCCGGGCTGACCACCCGCCAGGGGAAATGGCACAGCTCGGGTCGGCTGTTCGACCTGCGCCGGGTGCGGATGCGCTTCACGACGACATTGCCACAATTTATCTGGCTGTTGGAACATGACTGGTAAAAGTCAGCAACGATGGAGCTACGACGCCTGGACGGCGGCGGCGGTGGTGGCTGAATTGCGGGCGTTGATCATCCCCGGCCGGGTGCAGCAGGTGTTGCAAACGGATCCCAACAGCTACGCACTGGAAATCTATGCCAACCGAAAGCGCCGCTATCTCTTCGTTTCGGCCGATCCGCAGTGGGCCACGGCCCAGCTTTGGCCGGAGAAATTGCGTCGCGGGGTCGACGCACCTTCGCCGCTGCTCCTGCAGATGCGCAAACGGCTGCGCGGCGCGGCACTCCTCTCCGTGGAACAGCCCCCTTTCGAGCGTTTATTGCGCTTCCGCTTCGAGCATCCCGGCGAGGGAATCAGCTTTCTCGTGGCGGAAGTAATGGGCCGGCGCGCTAATTTATTGCTGCTGGACGGGGATGACCGCATTTTGTCGGCGGTCAAACAGGTGAGTTTGGGACGGAACCGACGGCGCAGCACGCTGCCCGGCACGCCCTATACCCCGCCGCCGCCCATGAACCGCCCGCTGCCCTGGCAGTTGCAACCAGAAATGTTGGCCGGCTGGCTGGCCGACGCGCCTCCCGAGCCGCTTTGGCGCCTGCTGGTGCAGCACTTGGCCGGCATCAGCCCGCTTTTGGCCCGGGAAATTGTTTGCCGGGCCGGCGGCAAGCAAGATAGCATTGCTGCAAATGTCGATCCTGCCGATGTCATGGTTGCCATGGGCGCGTTGCTGGCCCGCTGGAGCGACAATACCTGGCAGCCGACCTTAGCGTTCGCTGACGGGGAGATCGCGGCCGCAGCACCGTACCCGCTGCACTGTTGGGACGAGACGACGGCAGCGGAGAGTATGAGCGATACGCTGGCCCGCTGGCGGCAGAGCATTGGCCGTGGTGATCCGTACCGGGCGCAACGCGCTGCGGTAGCCGGCCAGTTAGCCGCTGCCCGCCGTAAAACGCGGCGTTTGCAGGCTAATTTGCAGCGTGAACTCGCCGCCGCAGTCGACATCCAGCGTTGGCGGCAAATGGGCGATTGGGTGCTGACACTGGCGACGCAAATTCAGCCCGGACAACAAGAAATCCGGGCAGCAACGGAAAACGGCACGCTGGTGATCCCGCTGGATTCGGCGCTTTCCCCTTCGGAAAATGCACAACGTTATTACCGCCGCTATCGCAAAGGGCAGCGGGCAGCAAAGCAAATTCCCCCCCGGTTGCGGCAAGTGGAGATCGACCTGGCGTATTTAGATCAGTTGGCGGTGGACTTGGCCCAGGCGGAGAACGCGCCGCAGATCGCGGAAGTCGGCCGAGCCGTGGCAGTGCTTAGCCGGGGTACAACCGGCCAAAAGAAGACGAAAGCGAGCGCCGGGCCGCGCCGTTTCCGCACCGAGGAAGGCTTTCTCGTCTCCGTGGGACGCAATGCGCGGCAAAACGAGCAGATCACGTTCCACAAAGCCGTCGCCGACGACACCTGGTTCCACGCCCGCAACCTGCCTGGCGCCCATGTCATCTTGCACAACGCTGGTCGGCCTGTCTCCGAAGAAACGCGGCAGCATGTCGCCGATTTGGCCGCTTACTTTTCTTCTGGCCGTCAGGATGCTAAGATAGAAGTGCAAACGTGCCGCGTGCGCGACCTGAAACGGATGCCGGGCGGCCACCCTGGGCAAGTCATCCTGCGCCGGGAAGAGGTCTTGCTGGCCACGCCGCGCCTTGCCGCCACGCTGCAACGTATCGATAGTTGACAAGTTGGTTAGAAGTTCAACTTCTTCAAGAAGTTGAACTTCTAAACGGCTGTTTTTATCTACGCGCGCAGCCCGTGTTTATCTGCGTCTCATTTTATTTCCATAGGAGTTGTCATGAGCCTATGGCCTGTCTGCACAGGCAGGCAGGCACACCACAGCGGATGAAAATTAAGATCAGCGTTCTATTTTCAGAGGAGGCGAAAATGAAACGCTTGTTCATCGTTACCCTGATTATTTTGTTGTTGGTCGTCACGTTGTTGCCGGCGGCTGCTCCCCCGGCACAGGCTACAGCCATCGGCTACGATCCGAATGTTTTGAGCTACGGCATGTACTGGTTCGGGTTGAACGATGCTGCCCAGAAATTCGTGCCCGGTGAGGCAAATCCTTATTTCGATGTCAACAAACCGACCATGATTTTCGTCCACGGCTGGCAGCCGGGCATTTCTGCTTCTGACCCGCCCAATTTCACGTACCACTATTTGAACGGCTACTGGCCACAAACGGTTAATGTCGCCAATGCGTGGATCAACGCCGGCTGGAACGTGGGCATCTTTTTCTGGAATCAGTTCGCTGACGAGCTTCTTCCTGCCGACGCGGAAGCGAAAATCTGGGTGAACGATGGGCCAAAAGGAATGCGCTGGCGCAAAGGTGGCGGCAGCTACGAAGACGCGCCGGCCGGAACGCCGGACGCCGGGGAGCTTTTCTATCAATCTTACGTGGCCGCCCTCACGGATCACCCGTATCAAGGGAGCGAAATCCGCATCGCCGGGCATTCGCTGGGTAACCAGATGGC
>WFQU01000013.1 GCA_015486845.1 Anaerolineae bacterium
ATTCCGCTGTTCTATCGCCAATCCATTGACCTCATCAGCAAGAATGTCCAGTTGCCTTACTACAAAGTATTAGCAGGCATTTCGGACGCTGCCGGTATGCAATCCGCGGCTAAAGTTTACACGATGTCCAAGTAACATCAAGCTTTGGCTGTGTTGTTGATTGAGTTCGTTCATCTGTACAGGAGGGGCGGGCAGAAAAACTTGCCCGCTCCTCGCTGATTTTCCACAAGACAAGGAGCAAAGCCCATGTGGAGATATTTGGGTAAACGCATATTCCAGATGCTTATTACCCTTCTACTTTTTCAGGCCGCGACCTACTTTTTGCTTGATGCTCAACCGGGCGATATCGCTGATCTCTTGACGAGCAATCCCAAGATTCCGCCGTCACAGCGGCAAGTCTTACGGCATGAGCTTGGCCTGGATAAACCATTTACCACCCGATTGGTGGCTTATATTGAAAATTTCTATCGTGGCGACCTCGGCGTTTCTTTCAACCAGTACCCTCGCCCGGTTATGGATATCATATTGGAACGGCTTCCTCGCACTCTTGTCCTTTTCCTAACAGCCAACATTTTAGCTTTCTGGACCGGGTTTGTGAGCGGGAAAATATTAGCCTGGCATCGGGGCGGCTTTATCGAATACTCGTCTACCATCGTTGGGGTAACGCTATATACCGTCTTCACACCCTGGTTCGCCCTGATGATGATCTGGCTCTTTTCTGTTTATTTAGGCTGGCTCCCCCCAGGCAAATTTTTGGATCCTGTCAAATGGATTAGTGCGCCGGCTGGCATTACGGCCAACAAGGTTTTCATTGGCATGATATGGGCTGCCACAGCCGTTTTGATTATTACTTTTATTGGATTCATTATTTCTAATTATCTTCCTCCTAAAACTCGTCCGGCGGTGCGCTTGGGAAGTTTTCTCGTGCCGGCGGTGTTGGTCCTTTTCAATTGGTGGACTTCTGCCGCCGGGCCGTATGCCTGGGATATCCTGCGCCATTTGATTTTGCCGGTGTTGACGGTCACGCTGATTGCCTATGGCGGCACCATGCTATTGACCAGAACCAGCATGTTGGAGACCCTTCGCGAAGATTACATCCTCACTGCCCGGGCGAAAGGTTTGCCGGAAAAGGTGATACGAGATAAACATGCGGCTCGCAATGCTTTGCTGCCGGTGTGGACCAGTCTTGTCTTCGCTTTAGGGGCTTCCATGAGCGGCGGCATCATTACTGAGTCGATTTTTTCCTGGCCGGGCATCGGCTTGACTTTGCTCAACTCGGCTCTAATTGGCGATATACCATTGGCAATGGGCGCTTTGACGATGGTTGGCATCATCACACTGATCAGTCATTTGGTCGTGGATGTTGGCTATGCGTTCTTGGATCCAAGGATTCGCTATTAATGTCAATGGTAGACGTGTCAATGTGTCTGCCACGTACTAAAAAACTTGTGTAGGAGTGAAATCTATGGCAAGTGCAACAATACAACCGGTAAGGGTGACACGCTCTGCTCTGTGGCGGATGCGATTAGAGCTATTTTGGCGAGGCCTTAAGACTAACTGGGCGCTGTTCTCCGAGAATCCGATCGGATTAATTGGGTTGGGCATCATTTTGTTTTTCGGCTTGTTAGCGATACTACACCCAATTTTAATGCACACAGTTTGGTCTCCGAATATTTACGACCCTGTTTCTGGTTTCGATATGCAAGTTCCCATTAGTCCTTCTCCGCCTTCCCTCAGGCATTTGTTAGGAACGGATCCGTTGGGGAGAGACGTGCTGAGTCAGTTGATGTACAGTACCCGTTATGAGTTTGGCTTAGGCATCCTTTCTGCCGTGATTACTGTAGTCATTGCCACCACTGTAGGGGCCTTCTCCGCTTATTATGGTGGCATCATCGACATGTTCTTTATGCGTTTGGCAGACTTAGTCATTATGGTACCGTTAATTCCCATTTTGATCGTTTTGGCTGCTTTCAATCCCGTGGGCATGATAGAACTTGGCGTTGTCATTGGACTGCTTTCCGGGTTTGGCGGCACGACTATCGTCATCAAGTCGCAAGGATTGGCGGTGAAAGTGAAACCATACATAGAGGCCGCCCGCATTGCCGGAGGCGGCGATTTTCACATTATTTTCAGCCACATGGTGCCGAACTTAATGCCCCTTTCCTTGCTCTACATGATGTTCGTCGTGACCGGCGCCATCTTCTCGGAAGCAGTTCTCTCTTTCTTCGGCCTGACGCAGATAAAAATGAGTTGGGGATTGATGATCAATACGACCCAGGTTTTCGGCTACTTACTGCGTTTTGACACCTGGTATTTGTTAATTCCCGCCAGTTTAGCGATTACTTTGCTTTGTGCGGCTTTTTATTTCGTGGGCCGCGCTTTGGATGAGGTAGTCAACCCTCGACTTCGCCAGCGCTAAAACACAGTGACGCGAAGCATTAAGAGGAGCGAGATAGTGAGTATGACTGATAATATCCTTGAAGTAAAAAACTTAACAATGCATTATAAAACGCGCAAAGGGCCTGTTTATGCCGTGGATGACGTGAGTTTTGTCGTGCGGCGTGGTGAATCCATTGGCTTAGTCGGCGAATCCGGCTGCGGCAAGACCTCTATAGCGCTTTCTTTAATGAAATTATTACCTGATAATGCTGAAATCAAGGCGGGAGAGATACATATCAATGGCGTAGATATCGTTCCTCTTTCCGAAAGAGCATTACGGGATATCCGCTGGAAACAGATTTCCATGGTTTTCCAGGCTGCTATGAATTCCCTGAATCCCGTTTACACGGTGGAAGACCAGATCAAGGAGGCCATGCATTACCATTTGCCCAGGATGAGCGATGAAGAAATGAATAGCAAAATAGACAATCTATTTCGCATGGCCGGCCTGGATCCAGCCATGAAAAGTCAGTATCCGCACCAATATAGCGGTGGCATGCGCCAACGGGCAGTGGTTGCGATGGCCCTTTCTTGTGATCCTAATATCGTCATTGCTGACGAGCCAACCACAGCTTTAGACGTGATTGTGCAAGACGGTCTTTTGAAAAAGATGCGGGAACTGCAACGACAATTGAACATGTCGATGATTTATATTTCGCATGATATTGCTGTCATTGCTGAGGTCAGCGAACGGGTGGGTGTCATGTACGCCGGCAAAATGGTGGAATTCTCGACGACTGTTAATATCTTCCATCACCCGATGCATCCTTATACCATGGCGTTGATGTCGGCTTTCCCCAGCATTGTTGGTGAGAAGACAGAACTGGTCGTTTTGCCAGGAGAACCCCCTGATTTGCTAGATCCGCCGCCCGGTTGCCGCTTTCATCCTCGTTGTCCCTATGCAACCAGTATTTGTAAGGAGAAAGAGCCAGAATTCCGTGAATACGAGGAAGGGCATTTCGTGGCCTGCTGGCACCCAGGAGGTGAACAGGCATGACAAATAATGGGGTTCTTGTCGATATCAAGCATTTGTCTAAATTGTTTCCCATGGGCGCCGGCATGTTTCAACGCTCCAAGGTGTTCGTGCATGCCGTCAGCGACGTCAGTCTGAGAATTCGCCAAGGCGAAAGTGTAGGATTGGTGGGTGAATCTGGGTGTGGCAAAACCACCACCGGCAAGCTGTTGACCCGCTTGCTCGACCCCACCGCCGGGTCCATTGATTTCCAGACAAAAGACGGGCCAGTGGACATTGCCACACTACGCGGCAAGGCGATGAAACGATTCCGGCGCCGGGTACAGATGATCTTCCAGGACCCGTACGAATCGTTGAATCCGCGCTTGACCATCAACGATACTGTGGCCGAACCGTTGAACGTGCAAGGGATAGGCTCTTTGGTGGAGCGGGAAGACCGCGTCGTACAACTATTAGAATCAGTGGGGCTAACGCCGGCCCACAGTTTTCTCTTCCGCTATCCCCATGAACTCTCCGGTGGACAGCGGCAGCGGGTGGCGATTGCCCGGGCCTTGGTGGTCAATCCTAATTTCGTCGTTGCCGATGAACCAACTTCCATGCTAGATGTTTCCGTCCGCACCAGCGTGATGCAGTTGATGGGAAAGTTGGCTGATGAATTCAATGTTACCTATCTCTATATCACACATGACATAGCCGTTGCCCGCTACATGAGCGATCGACTGGCAGTCATGTATTTGGGCAAGATCGTCGAATTGGGTGACACGGAAGAAGTGCTGCACCATCCGTTGCACCCTTACACCAAAGCATTGCTCTCCGCCGTGCCGGTTCCGGACCCGCTACACAAACGTAATCCGGTGGTGATCAAAGGGCAAGTGAGCAAGCCGGTCAATCCATTGCCACGTTGCCGCTTCTACGAACGTTGTCCCTTAGCAGATAAATTCTGTGAGACCCATGACCATCCGCCTTTGGAGGATCATGGCAGTGGCCATTATGTAGCTTGCTATCACGTTTAGTGTGCTACTGTGGGATACTTTAGAAAGCGTGTCAGCTAAGCTGGCACGCTTCTGTTTTTCTGTTGATGCTGGGGGCCCCACACGTAATACACAACACACAATTACCTCTGACTTCCAGTCGTCGCTGCTCTACGCTGCGGGCTAATAACAATGTCAGGAGGTAATGTACAGTTTTGTTGTAAACGTATTTCAGGACTTGACAGGGCAGACCTGAGAAGTAATGCTACGGGGATAGGCATGGCGTTAGTTGATGACGGCTGATGGGCCCAGCGACTAAAAGTCACGGCAACATCTGCAAAATCGCCCTACGGCGATTAGCAGGCAACCTGCGCAGGCAGGTTTCGCAGTTGTAGCAGTGATTTCTAATCGCCGGACAAGGCAGACTGCGTGTATCAAGCGCACATCAGCGTTAATCGGCGTTCTATTTTCAGAGGAGCTATTCCGTAATTTTCGAATACAAAATTATTCGTTTAGGAGGAAACAGGGATGTGTTTCTTGGTAGATATGAAGAAACACTTTGACGACGCATGATAGGTTAGGATTTCATCATGGCTGGTGACTAATAGTCATTGCCATCCTTGCCAGACTCGCCTGCACGAGCTCGCTGACAGCCAGCGCAGGGTGGTTTCGCCCAAGTAGCAGCAGTTCCCAGCCACTTGCTATTCTGCGTGAGTTGCTACCGTTGGGCGGTTGCTTTGCTGCGTCGCAAGCAAAAAGTCGTTGCCGGCAAGGGCAACGACTTTTTAGCAACGCGTAAAGCGCGTGTTGTTAGCGTGCTTTGCTCATTGATTTGAGACAACTGGTGCAAACATTCATCCGTTTTTTCTTACCATCCACGATTAACGTGACGCGCTGCACATTGACATTCCAACGACGATTGGTAGCTTTCATGGAATGGCTGACGTTGTGCCCAAATTGCGGTCCACGGCCACAAATTTCACATTTTGCCATGATTTCGTCCCCTTACTTAGAATCAACCTCTCGGCTGGTTAATGATGCTATCCCCAAAACAGCTGAACTGCAATCATATCCAATTTCGGCGAAATGTGCAAACGAAAAGGTGCGGGTTTTTATTACTCGGTCAACCAAGTTTCCTTAAGTATGGTTTGACTTTTTTGGGATTTTGTTTTATGTTTACCTGCAAATTTTATTTGTTCAGCCAATATAAAGTATTTAATGGCTACCAGATAAATTGAGGGATAAGGCAAGACACCCCACTTTCCTCAAATATGAGAGAGCTATCAAGCCTCTAAAGTGTTACCAAATACACTGTTTCAAAGCCACAGATGTCATTGTTTGAAAAAACATCCGGTACTTAGACGTCAATATGCAATTTAGTGGAGTTAAAAATGAAAAATTCTTGCCAGACGCTGAGCAAAGGGCTAATGATCTCTTTTTCTGAGAATGCCTCTTATACTGCGTTAGACGTAGATGATCAGACATATAGTTACAAACAGGTAGCAGAAATGTCGTATGCTATGGCAACGGTCATACGTAATTTGGGCAAAGACGCAAGCCGGTTCATTGGACTCTTTGCCCATAGGAGCTTGAGTGCCTACACAGGATTAGCGGGAATCTTGCTTGCTGGACATGCTTATATGCCGCTCAACCCGAAATTGCCTGTCGAAAGATTGGAGAAAATGCTTGACCTCTCTTCGTGCAACACGTTGATACTAAGTGAAGAGAGTGTGGAATCGTTTGCGAAATTTAGTGATGCGTTAATAGGTTTAACCGTGATTTGTCCTACAGGTGGAGAAAAATGTCGTACATTGGCAATGCAGAAGCCACAACACCGATTTATTTTCCCGGAATACTTCCCGGCTGATGTAAAACACAAGGCTGTTGATGTTTCTCCAGAGACCCCGGCATATCTCATGTTTACCTCAGGAAGTACAGGCATTCCCAAAGGGGTCGTCGTGACCCATGCTAACGTGTGCCACTATGCAGAATACACAATTCAGCGGTATAGAGTCACACACCATGACCGCATTTCCCAGGCTCCTGACATTGCTTTTGATTTAAGCGTGCACGACATTTTTGTAGGATTGTTATCAGGAGCCTGCTTGTGTGTGGTGCCTGAACCGTCTGTGATAGCGCCGGCTAAATTCATCAGGGATAAACGTTTGACCATGTGGACCTCGGTGCCGTCCGTTGCCGTATTCATGGCAAGAATGCGGATTTTACGACCGAATAGTTTTCCGACAATACGCGTGTCTTTGTTTTGTGGCGAAGCACTACCTCAGAAAAGTGCTGAAGCTTGGCAAGCGGCAGCGCCTAATTCCATTATCGAAAACTTGTATGGTCCAACTGAAGCTACTGTCGCGTTTACAAATTACAGGTGGAACCCCGAGCAATCTCCACAGGAATGTTTAAACGGCATTGTTCCAATTGGTTGGCCTTTTGAAGGGAACAGGGTGCGGATTGTCGATATCTGGGGGCAACCGGTCCCCGCTAATGAACCAGGTGAGCTATGCCTTGCCGGTCCGCAAGTGACGCCCGGCTATTTGCATGATCCTGACCAGACACGGCAACGCTATGTTACATTTGCTGATGCGCTGGGGGAAAGGTGGTATCGTACCGGCGATCTAGCTATGCAAAATGAAGCGGGATGTATTTTCTTCTTAGGTCGCGTGGATAATCAGGTACAGGTTCGCGGCTATAGGGTGGAGCTTTTGGAGATCGATCAGGCTTTACGCAAAGCAGCCGGCACTGACTTGGCCGTTAGTGTGCCGAAGATGTCGAAACTGGGCCAGGTTGAGGCGATTTATGCGTTTGTCCAGGCCC
>WFQU01000014.1 GCA_015486845.1 Anaerolineae bacterium
ACTCTACTGCAAAAAGGTTCACCGCCGAGAGCACAGAGGACGCAGAGAGATAACGAATATTCTCCTTTGAAAATCAATTGACGCAGCGGCGCAAAGGCGCAGAGCGTCTAAAAATCAGCCCCCCTTTAAGAGGTTCAACTTCTGCGAGAAGTTGAACCTCTAATCGACAGCGTTCTCCGCCCGAGCGCACGGGGGTCAAATCCCCGTGCTACGTTACCAAGAAGCCCCCTGAAAGGGGGCTGGTGTTGAGCAGCCTCTTGGCAGCAGACGCTACCTTGATGTATCCCGCCGCCGTACCGGAATCGAGGCTTTAGCCAGTGGTAGACTCACCGACCCACCTAAAGGCTTAACACCAGCCGCTTCGTTTTCATCCGCTGTGGTGCGCTGCAGACCCATGCCGACTCCTCCGAAATAGCTGTTTTTATCTCTGCGTTCTCCGCGAGCGCTGCGGTAAGAAGACTTTTTTTCAGGAAAGCCTCGTCCGGCGATTAGAAATCGCTGCCACAACTGCGGAACCTGCCTGCGCAGGTTGCAAGCTAATCGCCGTAGGGCGATTTTGCAGACGTTGCCGTGATTTTTAGTCGCTGGGCCACCAAAAGATAATCTTGCCTCCTTTTTCTCTTCCGAGGGGGCTGGCCCCCAAGAAAGAAAATAAAACAAGCGATATACCCTTGATAACTGTTAGTACACATCTCCCATGGCTTTTTCCGGCAGTTCGGTTAATCTATAGATAATCCAGTCAGGGGGTACTTCTCAAGTGACGGTATCAAACAGCTTGAGCAAGCTGAGAACGATTTCTGAATCCTGACGGAACGGGTTCAATGAATCACATTCTACTGACATCTCAGGAGCAGGGGCAAGATGGATCAGGAAGCGAAGCAGAAAGCTATTAGTGATATCGCTCGCATGATCGAGGACACCTCTGGCTTGCATTTTCCTCCATCCGGCCAGTCGCTATTCATAAACAGGGTAGAAACCCTAATGAAACAACACGACATCACTGTCTGGAGCCAAGCGGCCCTGTTTCTAAGCCAACATCCTGATTTACTCGCGCAGCTTATCGATAGCAACATGCCGCACGAAACACAATTTTTCCGGGTGCAGCCACAATTTCGTTATTTGCAGCATCACATCTTGCCGGCATTGAAACAATCCCCGGCTAACATCACCATCTGGAGCGCGGCCACGTCAAACGGCGCCGAAGCCTACTCCATAGCCATCTTGCTGCGGGAAGCAGGCTTTAGCTCTAATCAGGCAAAGATACTAGCCACGGATATAGAACCGCACATTATCCAACAAGCAAAAGCAGGCATTTATACAAAGAAATATCTGCAAAACGTCTCCTCTATCTTGCTCGCTCGTTATTTCAGTCCAGTCAGCAAGAACAAATTTCGTATTACCGATGATATTCGTGCCTATGTCAACTTCCGTGTGCATAACTTAGTCCAGAAACCATGGCCTTGGCCGGCCAATAGCTTCGATCTGATTTTCCTGGAACATGTGCTTATCTATTTTTCGACCCTAACCCATATCGATATCCTGAAACGTGTCGAAAAAGTGTTGAAACCGGGCGGTTATCTTTTCACAAGCTACAGCGAGCTTATCCCATCGCAACTACGTAACCGTTGGCAAACCACCATTGTGGAGAACGCCATTTTCCACCGTCCGCGACCAGAACCGCTTGCCAAAAATAAACCGATAGCTCGTTCACAAACCCATTCCCGGGAAAAGGTGTGGCATGCCAAGCGCCAGCGTGTACCTACTTTGCGTCCCTGGCAAAAAGAGGGCATGTCACAAACCAGCATCTCGCTGGCCCAGGAAACAGACGAACCGGTACAGCAGTCTTCAACGATACCACAG
Source organism: Anaerolineae bacterium (assembly GCA_015486845.1). Taxonomy (GTDB): domain Bacteria; phylum Chloroflexota; class Anaerolineae; order JAADDB01; family JAADDB01; genus WFQU01. Next base: position 1,861 of record WFQU01000014.1, read on the forward strand.
CCAGCGCGTTCCAACGATTCAACCGCCTTAGCCTGGCGCTATTACGAAGAAGGCAAACAAGCATTGGATGCACATTGTTTCCAGGAAGCTATCGAAGCGATGGATAAAGCACTCTACATCAACGATCGCTTGGCCGAGGCCGCTTTAGTCAAAGCCGGCATCCTCAAAGGCCAGGGGAAAACGGCAGAAGCGCTGCGGACATATCAATGGGTACTCAAAACCATGGGGGAGGATCAAAGGCCCTCAGAATTTGGAACCCTGGAAAAAGAAGCCATCGTTGCCATTTGCCGACATAGCATCCGCCAACTCAGTAGCACAGGACTGGCCAATTCCCGGCGCGAATTGGTCAGTCCTCGTCTAACCGCAACAAGGTCATAAACGCTTCCTGGGGAATTTGTACTTGTCCTACCATCTTCATGCGCTTTTTCCCCTTTTTCTGCTTTTCCAGCAATTTACGTTTGCGCGTAATATCGCCGCCATAGCATTTCGCCAAAACATCTTTGCGCAACGCTTTCACATTAGCGCGCGAAATAATCTTTTTGCCCACAGCGGCTTGCACAGGCACGGTGAAAAGCTGACGCGGAATGACTTCCTTCATTTTCGAGACCAATTTCTGTCCTTTGTGGTACATCTGCTCACGATGCACGATCATGGAGAGTGCATCCACCGGTATGCCGTTAACCAGCACGTCCAACTTGACCATGTCGGCAGGGCGATAGCTATCAAAAACATAGTCCAGGGATGCATAGCCCCGAGTTCGGCTTTTTAGATTATTGTAAAAGTCCACCATAATTTCGGTTAGCGGGATCGTGTAGGTAAGCAGCACCCGGCGCGTGTCCAAATATTCCTGATCTTGGAATTCTCCCCGCCGGCCAATCACCAGGTCCATGACAACGCCGATATATTCAGAGGGTGTGAAAACCGTGATCTTAACCCAAGGCTCACGAATTTCCGTGATTTCATTCGGTTCAGGCAGCTCCGCCGGGCTATTAATAATAACCTCACTACCGTCCGTTCTTGTGATTTGATAGGCAACGTTAGGCGATGTGAAAACTAAATCCAGCCCGTATTCCCGTTCTAACCGTTCCTGGACAATCTCCATGTGGAAAAGGCCCAAAAAGCCGCAGCGAAAACCAAAACCTAACGCCTGGCTCGTTTCTGGCTCGAAGACCAGTGCCGCATCATTGAGTTGTAACTTCTCCAGCGCATCACGCAACAGGCCGTAATCCTCCCCCTCAGAAGGGTAAAGTCCGGCAAAGACCATCGGCTTCATGGGTTGATAGCCGGGCAACGGCGCCGGCGCGGGGCGTTCTACCCCGGTGATGGTAACGCCGACATGACATTCCCGCACCGACTTCAGGCCAGTAGCGATATAACCCACTTCACCGGCGGCAAGTCGTTCCACAGGAGTCATATCCGGGATAAACATACCCAATTCCACTGGCAAAAAATCACTTTCTGTAGACATCACTCGCAGCATTTGCTTTGTATCTATCACCCCGTCCACCATACGGACATAAGCGACGACCCCTTTATAAGAATCGTAATGCGAGTCGAACACGAGAGCACGCACAGGAGCCTGGATATCACCGTGTGGCGGCGGCACCTGCTGAATCACGGCCTCCAAGACCTGTTCCACATTAGTGCCCTCTTTAGCCGAAATACGCAATATGGAATCGGCAGGATCGCCGAGCAAAGCAGACAGATCGGCCGCCACCGCATCAGGCTGGGCGGAAATCAAATCGATCTTATTGATAACGGGGATTACTTCCAGATCATGTTCCAAAGCCTGGTACAAATTAGCCAACGTCTGGGCTTCAATGCCCTGGCTCGCGTCCACGACCAACAAAGCGCCTTCACATGCCGCTAAAGCCCGGCTCACTTCATAACCAAAATCAACATGCCCCGGCGTATCAATCAAATTCAACTCGTATGTTTGGCCGTCTTGGGCCATGTAACGCATGCGTACCGCTGAAGCCTTGATCGTGACCCCTTTTTCCCGTTCCAGATCCATGCTATCTAAAAGCTGCGCTTGCATTTCGCGAGCAGAGACCGTGCCGGTTAACTCCAATAGCCTATCGGCTAACGTCGATTTGCCATGGTCAATATGGGCAATGATAGAAAAATTACGGATCAGTTTTTGTCTCACAGCATTCCTTTCCCGGTAATTCATCATCTTGATGCCATTATAACCCGAAACGCAGTCGAATGGTAACGGAAAGGTTTTCTTTTAATGCCCTAACCTGGAGAACCAAAAAAACTCAACACAGAGACACCAAGAGGCAAAGCCGCAAAGATCTTCTTAATTCTCTTTTCGCTCGTTTTCTCCGTTTTACACCGTCGCGTTTGCTGAACCTAACGTTTCTGAATTTCGCTTTGGCAGTTCATGCAACTTCATTAGTGCTAATTCCAGCGGCAGTTTGCCACATCACCGCATTCTAAGTAAGATAACATGACGTCGAAATGATGGCAGTCAGCAGCGCAGAACGCGCCGCTGCTGCTTAGGTCGACAAGAAGCGATCCCAAAGAATCTTAACCTTTGCACATTTTACGCAAATAACCAGGAGGAATGATGGCTTTACACAAATTAACGTTACCAGTTCGCAAGCCGTGGCTCTTCGTATTGGCCGGCATCATGTGGACAGCGGTCGGCATGATGCTCTTGTGGCGTGCTTACGGCTGGCTTTTAGCCATGGCACCGGCCTGGAGCATTCCCTTAGGCTCAGTAAGCATTATGCTAAGCTTTATAACCTATCGGTTCGGTTTTATTCACACCGTGCGCAAAAACATCCAACGCCTTTGCCAATTGCCAGAAAAAATCAGTCTTTTCGCCTTCAATTCGCCTAAAAGCTATCTACTCATCATTTTCATGATCGCGTTGGGCATTACACTGCGCAGTTCATCCATTCCCCGGCCTTACTTAGCATTCCTGTACACAGTTATGGGGGGAGCGCTATTCTTCGCCAGTTTTCACTTTTACGGCCAACTTTGGCAACTGGCTTATCGCAAACAGCCTTACACTAACACGGGAAACCCCGAACGGGAACGGAGCTGAGTAGATATTGCCAAGCAGAAGCGTACAGCGCCATTCTAAAGCAGGCCCATGAAAACCAACCGGCAACAAACAGATTTCCCGCCAGAGACCAATGGCTACTGGAAACAATTTTTGGGTAGGGAACCGGCAACAGATGAAGCAGTGCAGGCGCTATTGGCCCCGGCACACTTTCACGACGAGCATACTGCGTACCGCTGTTTGCGGCGCATCGCTCCCGATGCGGCGCGCCGGGCCACTTTATTACGCTTCCTGCCCCAGCTCTTGGCCGCTTTGGGCAACACGCAACAACCAGAAGGTGTACTTTACACATTCGAACATTTCATCGCCACTGCGCCCGAGCCGCTATCCGTATTGCATTTCTTGGCGTCGCAACCACGCGTTGTGGAAAACATGGTCACACTTTTTGCTGCGAGCCGTTTTCTAACCCAGATCTTGCTTCAAAATCCGCAACAGTTACCCAATTTAGTGGACCAATCCTGGCTGACGCAGGAAAAAAGCGCTGCCCAAATAGCTGCCGCAGCACAAAACGCAATGAAAAATGTGGCCCTGCCGGCAGAACGAGCGGATGCTTTACGTCATTTTCAACGTCTGGAACTACTTCGTATCGGTGCGGCGGATCTGCTCGATTTCTGGGATTTGACGACAGTTACCCGGCAGCTTTCTCATTTGGCCGATGGCGTCGTCCAGGCGGCATTAAAAATCACTGCTGCGGAGAGCCAGACAGACCCAGCCGGATTCACCGTCATCGCCTTAGGCAAATTAGGCGGCGCAGAGCTCAATTATAGTTCCGATATCGACCTGCTTTTCCTGACAAACAGGGACAGCCAACGCTACACCCGTTTGAGTGAACAGCTGGTGAGCGTGCTTGACAGTGTCACCGGCGAAGGTTTTCTCTACCGGGTGGATATGCGACTGCGCCCGTGGGGACGCTCCGGGCCATTAGTGACCACCGTCGCCGGCTATTTAGCTTACTTGCAACAAAATGCCCAACTATGGGAAAAACAAGCCTTGCTAAAAGCACGCGTCATTGCTGGCAATAAAATGATAGGACGTGACACCTTGCGCCGATCTGAAGCGCTCATCTTCGCGCTGCCCAGCGATGCAGTTCGGACTAACGTTTTGCAAATGAAGCAACGCATCGAGGCTAAACTACGTCGGCAAGGGCGCGTTTGGGGCGAAGTAAAGCGGGGACGTGGTTCTATCCGCGATATCGAATTCGTTACGCAATATCTGCAACTCCGTTACGGCAATCTCTACGCGGATTTACGCGTTGGCAACACGTTGATGGCGCTATCACGGTTACGCGCTCACGACCTGCTTGCGCCGGAGGAGTACCGCATTTTGACAACAGGCTACACCTTTTTGCGCACCATCGAGCATTTCTTACAACTGATGGATTATCGACAAACCCACGCATTGCCGGATGATGTCGCGGGGATGGCCAGCCTGGCTCGGCGGTTGCGTTTCCAAGGAAAGGATGCCGGCCGGCAGCTCTTGAACCGTTACGAAGACACAAGCGCCGCTATCCGAGCCGTTTACCAGCGTCACATAGGAGGAAACGGAATGCCAACAATTATGGATAACAAACAGCAACCGGCCCAGCCGAGACGATCGCCCGTTGTGCATATGGATACACCTTATTATGAAACGTTCACCCCGGCGGAAATCCAGTTCCACAATCGTTTGGCAGAACGGCTTAATGCACAAAATTTGGCAGAAGTGAACGTTTCGCCTCGAGAAAATGGCCGTTGGCGTGTGACCATCGTCGGTTACGACTACTTCGGCGAACTTTCGTTGATATGCGGCTTGATGGTCGCCCATGGTCTGAACATTTTAGCTGGGGATGTTTTCACCTCCGAGCCGACGCCGCCTGCCCCGACCGGACACGCTTCCAGCCGGCCACAGAACCGACGTCCCCAACGCACGCCAATACCACGCACCATCGTGGATGTCTTCTTAGTCAAACCACTATCCAGTCAACGCAGCTCGGAAAGCTGGACGCAGTACACTGCCGACCTCAAAAAGCTGCTGCGCTTGTTGGCAGCCGGTCAATCCCGAGAAGCACAAGGCAAGTTGGCTCAACGCGTGGCAGCTTCCTTGCCGCGGCAGGGCGAAGCCACGCCGACCCTTTACCCGGTGGACATCGCTATTGATAACGAAACATCACCACGATATACGATCTTGCAGATCGACGCACCGGACACAGTGGGCTTTTTGTACGAAATAAGCAACGCCTTAGCTCTCAACAATGTTTATATCGCCCGTGTCTTAGTCGGTTCTCGGGGAGAGCGCGTGCAAGATACGCTTTACATTACCGACGCCCGGAGGCAAAAGATCACCGCGCCGGCCAAGCAGCAAGAATTACGCGCCGCGATCGTATTGGTCAAGCATTTTACCCATTTACTGCCCCACGCGCCCGATCCAGAATCCGCGTTGCTCCACTTCCGAGAATTTTTGGGGCATCTCTTTCGCCAACCGGATTGGCCCCAAGAATTGACATCGTTGCAGCAGCCTAAAGTGTTGCAAGCGTTAGCTCGTTTGCTCGGCGTTAGCACATTCCTGTGGGATGATTTCCTGCGCATGCAGTACACCACGCTTTTTCCCCTGTTGACCCATCAAGAAGCCCTGCAAAAGCGCAAAAGTAAAGCCCAATTGCACTCAGAACTAGAGGCAGCCTTACAAGCTGTCCCGGATTTCTCCTCGCGGCAGAAAATGTTAAACCAGTTCAAAGATCGTGAGATGTTTCGCATTGACATGCGCTACATCTTGGGTATGACCGGCGCCTATTGGCGTTTTTCCACAGAGCTCACCGATTTGGCCGAGGTAGTTATCGAGGCAACTTATCAGATGGTGCGACGGGAGTTAGTAACCCGTTATGGCGAGCCATTGACGGAAGCCGGCCGGCCGGTACCGTTGAGTATCTGCGCCTTAGGGAAATTTGGTGGACGTGAATTGGGTTTTGCTTCCGACATCGAGTTGATATTCGTGTACAATGGCAACGACATGAGCATGACAAGCGGACCGCAGGTTATCGCTGTTTCCGAGTTCTACGAGCGGTTAGTGCAATCCATTTTGCAGAGCGTGCACAGCAAGCAAAAAGGAATTTTCGAAATCGATTTACGGCTGCGTCCCTATGGCAGGGCAGGGAGTCTGGCCGTGGCGCTGGCCGCTTTCCAGCGCTATTTCGCCCCGGATGGCGCAGCCTGGCCTTACGAGCGGCAAGCGCTGGTGAGGTTGCGCCCAGTAGCAGGCGATGCGACCCTCGGCCAACGTATCATTACCACCCGGGATGCAATGCTCTACAATGGCGAGCCATTCAATTTAGCAGCCATGCGCGCCATGCGGGAACGGCAGTTGCGCCATCTGGTGCGCGCCGGCACGGTTAATGCCAAATACACCCCCGGCGGGTTAGTGGATGTAGAATATTTAGTGCAAGGTTTACAAATCGACCATGGCCGGGAAGAAGCAAACTTGCGAGTGACCAACACCAGGGCGGCTATGGTCGTGCTGGCCACTATGGGCATCCTTTCCCCTGAAGATTTCTCCCAACTCAGCGTAGCGCACACTTTCCTGCGCCGGCTCATCGAAGCGCTGCGCATCGTACGGGGCAACGCGCAAGACTTGACCGTTCCACCAGTGGGAAGCGAAGCATTCGCATTTTTAGCTCGCCGTCTGAATTTCAGCGACCCGGCGCAGCTGCAGACCGAGATCACCCGGCAGATGGATGTGGTGCAATCTTTGTGCGAACGCTTGCTGCCCCAATAACCCTGAACTGCTTTATGCCGGCGTTCTATCCCTCCGATTCTCTATTCAAGAGGAATTACGTGGTCACAAAGAGAGTCGTCATGCTGTCGTCGCGACGACTCAGCGCAACGGTGCGACCCATTTCAAGTCACATTGCGTCAGCTTTCCCCCTTCTACAACTTTGCATTAGCCCTTTCAACGCGGCAATTGGTAATTCGGCGCCTCTTTCGTGATCATCACATCATGGGGATGGCTTTCCACCAAGCCGGCCTGACTAATGCGCACAAATTGTGCTTTTTCCTGCAATTCGCCCAAGTCGCGGGCGCCCACATAGCCCATTCCGGAACGCAATCCGCCCATAATCTGGAAAACATAATCAGCCAATCTTCCTTTATACGGTACCTGCCCTTCAATTCCCTCTGGAACCAATTTGCGACCGCCACTTTGAGCTGTTTGATAACGGTCCGCAGCGCGTCCTTTCAGGGCGCCCAAAGAGCCCATGCCGCGATAAGTCTTGTAACGCCGTCCTTCTTGAATGACTAATTCGCCGGGAGACTCGTCCAGCCCGGCCAACAGCGAGCCTAACATCACAGCGGTAGCCCCAGCCGCGATAGCTTTAACGATATCCCCGGAAAATTTAATACCACCATCGGCTAAAACTGGCACGTGGTACGGACGAGCAGCCTCGGCACACGCAGCAATAGCGCTAATCTGCGGCACTCCGACGCCAGAAATAACCCGTGTGGTGCAAATGGAACCAGCCCCAACGCCCACTTTCACCACATCCGCGCCCGCTTCAATAAGCGCCACAGTGCCCTCAGCGGTCACAACATTCCCCGCTAAAATGACAGTGTCCGGGAAACGGCGACGTAATGCTTGCACCGTATCAAGGACGTTTTTCGTGTGGCCATGGGATGTGTCAATGGCTACCGCATCGGCGCCGGCGGCAATAACCGCTTCGGCACGTTGTAACCCGGCGTTACCCACGCCGACCGCCGCGGCGACCAATAGCCGGCCGTCATTATCCTTCGCCGCTAAGGGATAATCCACACGTTTCAGAATATCTTTATATGTGATAAGTCCCCGTAATTTGCCTTGTTCGTCCACTAATGGCAGCTTCTCAATGCGGTAACGGTGCAAAATAGTCTGCGCTTCCGTCAACGTAGTGCCCAACGGCGCTGTAACCAGCTTCTCCGCGGTCATATAAGCACTAACCGGCTCTTTTCCTTTCTCGGCGAAACGAATATCGCGATTAGTAAGGATACCGACCAAAGTACCGTCTGCATTGATGATGGGCACACCAGAGATGTGATAATGAGCCATTATCGCTTCTGCATCGGCCAACGTAGCATCCGGTGTCAACGTCACCGGGTTACTGATCATGCCGGCCTCGGAGCGCTTCACGCGATCTACTTCAACGGCTTGTCTTTCGATGCTTAGATTGCGATGGATAACACCTAAGCCCCCTTGCCGGGCCAAGGCAATGGCCAAAGCGGATTCGGTGACCGTATCCATGGCCGCCGAGAGTATCGGAATACGTAAACGCAGTCGGGGATGCAACGCCGACGTCAAAGACACTTCTGACGGTAAGACATCACTGTACGCCGGCACCAATAAGACATCATCAAATGTGAGTGCTTCTGCAATCTGTTTTTCCCAGCCCATAATTACCTCTCTCTAAAAATAGCCCCCCGGCCTCAATCATAGGGGGCATACCGTGCGCCAATGTTATCAAATCCTAAAATATATTTACAACATAAACTATTAGACTTTTAACAACGGCTCATATACCACAAGGCGTAGAGGCTTTAGCCGGTTATGATCACAAGATATAGACCACCTAAAGGCTCAACGCCTAAATTGTCAAAAGTCCAAAAAATAAGAAGCAGCGGGATTTGACCATTACGCCTCACTAACAAGAAATTGTACCACAACGATCTTAGTCTCAACATTTCTCTAAGACGCTTCTACAAGTAACTGGTCAGGCTGTCGTGTTTTAGCAATCCAAATTTGGCGCCACAACGATTGAGTAACCACCTAAAAACAAGTTTCCACTTCAGTGCCAGTTCCTTTTGGCAAAACAAAAAGTGGATTTTAGACAGTCTCTAACCCGGGCAAGCCAAAACCAAAAAATACAACGATAGATCCGCAAAGAGGCGAAGGCGCAAAGTTTTTCTTTGCTTAGTGTCTGTCTAAAAATAACTTCCCGTTTGTGTCATTGCGAGGCTGATAGGCCGAAGCAATCCCCAAGTTTGCAAGTCGGAGATTGCTTCGGGGCTACGCCCGCTCGCAATGACAGTTGGGAGAATTTATTCTTGGACGATTACTTAGCATCCGTTTGCTCTTAGCGGCTTTGCCCAAAATTTCTGTTCAGTATACAAGAAACTTCAACAGAAATACTTTTCCCCGTCTTCAAAGCAACGGCAAGGGTAATAAGAAAAAGCAGTGAAGTCTCTTTCCAAAGACTCCACTGCCAATGTGAGAGATTGCCCTCAATGGTTCAATCTCCGTCACGCTTTCTCTCCAGATACGCCGCCATAGCCTCGGCCGACTTGCGCGCTCCGGCAAGCGCTGTTACCACTAAGTCAGGACCGTTGACATTATCTCCTCCCGCATATACACCCTCCCGGCTGGTCTCTCCAGTCTCAGGATCAACCTTTATGAGCCCCCACTTATCACTCTCCAGCCAGGGTTCAGTATTCTTGAAAAGGGGATCCGGCCAATATCCTATTGCAAGCACCACCAAGTCCACATCCATCGCGAATTCTGTCCCTTCAATCGGGATTGGCCTGCGCCGGCCTGACGAGTCCGGCTCCCCCAATCGCATGCGGATGCATTCCATGGCTGCGACACGGCCGTCCTCGCCGGGAATGAATTTCGTGGGCACTGTCAGAAATTCAAACCGCGCTCCTTCTTCCTCTGCCAGATGCTTGTCTTTGATGCCCGCTGGCATCTCCACCTCAGATCGGCGGTAAACGCAGGTAACCTCTTCAGCCTTCATCCGGAGGCTAGTACGTAGGCAATCCATTGCCGTATCGCCACCGCCTATGACTACTACACGCTTCCCCTCTACCTCTATGTTCTGCCTCATATCAGGAGGAAGCATCTCATGGGACAAGTTCAATCTCACGAGGTACTCTGTGGCATGATGGACGCCTGGAAGATCTTCCCCTGGAACACGCATGCTGGCGTCTATTTCCGCGCCGGTACCAAGGAATACAGCATCATACTCTTCTAGCAGATCATCGAGAGTTGGATTGCCCTCGGCACAAATTCGTGTATTGCAAACAAACTTCACGTCAAGCTTTTCTTCCAGGTATCGTATTTTGTACCCAGGTATTTCTTTATCCAACTTAAAATTAGGAATGCCATACACCAGCAGCCCGCCTGGGTGAGACCACGCTTCGTATACAGTAACACTATGTCCCAGCTTCGCAAGCCTTTCAGCCACCAGAAGACCGGCAGGGCCAGACCCAACTACCGCCACTTTCTGTCCAGTGGTATTTGCCTGAGGTGGCAAAGGATAACCAACCGTTTTACGCTCATACGTGGCCGCTGATGCTTCTAACATACCAATATGTACAGGAGCCCGCAACTTACCAATGACACAGGCACCTTCGCAGAGATGTTCCTGAGGACATACCCTGCCACATACCTCCGAGAATCCACTGGTTTGGTGAAAAACCCCTATTCCCTTTACAACCTCTCCCTGGCTCATATACCAGAGACCCAAGGGAATATTGTTGTGCAGGGGACACGCTTCCACACATGGCTGCGGGGCGTGACACATTATACAACGCGACGCCTCGACTTTAATCGTCTCCAAATCGTACAGATGGAAAGCTTCCTCGAAATCGTTAAGCCTTTCCTCCACCGGTCGATAAGGAATGTCATTCGCAGGAATCTTCGCGCGGGACTTACGATCCACGCGCAGGTGACTTGTATCATCGAGAACCATTGCCTCAAATACCTCCTTGTATGATATAAACAATATCCTGCACTACGCACGCATGCTCAAATAGCAATACAACCTGAATAGTCATGCTATCTTCCCTGTCCATTGTCACTCAGCCGGTAATTCAATAACCCAAAACATGAAACAACACCATCAATATCATCATCAATCCCAAATAGGGGCTTAAAAACATGTAGGCTTTCTTGATATAACCCCTACGATTAGTTCTCAAGTACCTAAAGGCAAAGTATAGGGAAGGAACGGATAACAGCAAAGAAGCCAAAAAAGGTCTGATCGTATAGTACCCTGTTAGATATATTCCAAGGACCACCACATTGATCAACAAAACAATCACGCTTGACGTGATAACTCCCTTTTTGACGCCCACGATCACCGGCAGCATGGGCACGGCCGCCATCTCGTAGTCCTCGACATAGTAACTAGATATCAGCCAGATGTGAGCCATTGACCAGAGAACTATGATAAGAACAAGAGAAAGGGAAAGACCATCCAACCTGCCGGAATAGGCCACGTACCCGGCCAACGCAGGCATACCGCCGGCAATTCCACCCACTGAGACAGAGAAAAGGGTTCTTCTTTTCAGTAAGACCGTGTACAAGAATAGATCTGTTATAAAGCCAGCGAATACTGACAATCCACATAAGAGATTAATTCTCGCGGCCAGAAGGACGCCCGGAATCACCAGAACAACAGAAATGACGAAAGCCGTATTCGGGGACATCTGTTCAGATGGCAACGCCCTGTCTTCCGTCCTAAACATCAGGCTGTCGATATCTCTATCGAAAAACATGTTTAGACCCGTCGTCCCCGACACAGCAAGGAGTAGGGCAAAACTCACGAGAGGGAGGGTGGATGTCACCCTCCCTCTCGAAGCTATGAAATACCCTAGCATTCCTGTCAAGACCAGGAGCGCTGTTTGAGATGGTTTAAAGATAGAAAGCAATATCGTCAGGCCTGAGCCTGCTGTACTTTCTCTTTGTTGCTGTAAGTTTTCGATATCCATAATGCCAACGGCCTGTACATTGCATGGGCGAACTTGGCAAACGGTGCTGTCAGTAACAGATCGAACACGACCACCAAGTGCACGGCGAAAGCGATATAGGCTGGCCAAGGTAAGTTAATCCACACGAACAAATCCAGCAGAAAGCCTGTCAGGCCGGCCAAGAACATCAGCCAAATAAATACCCAGTCACTGTGATGGGAGTATTTCGAGTAGCTGTCCTTTATGAAATACCTTCTGTAAAGATAATATCCTGATCCGTACAGAAGAACAAGCCCGGACACTATGCCCAACACGTGCGGAATAATCTTCAGCCCGCTGTCCACTGAGATCAGGAAATCTATACCGAAAGCAAGGATAGTGGCCAGGAATAGTCCTAAAAAGCCCCAAAGCAGCGCTAAGTGTGCCCAATAGCGGTTTTTATCCTCGCACTCATTAAATGTCTTCTGGATAAACACCTCATTGATCAATATGTCCCAGAAGCTTTGCCACCATTCCCCTATAGTCACATGCATTTCATCCTTGTACAAACTCCTCCACATGATTACTAACTGGGCTATGGCAAAAAACGCTATCACGATCCCAAGCACCATGCCGGCGTAATGGAGAAAGTCCAAAGTGATGAACGAAAGCGGATCCACCCGTTGCAGGTTCGGAGTAGGATTATGGAAATAGACCAACCCGGCAATAGCCACCAAAGAAAGGAATACCCACGCGATCACTGAAGAAGTTCCACCGTAGAAAATGTCAGCTATCTTGCCTACAGAGTACTGTCTAATAGTGTATCGACGGAGGGCCATCATAAGGCCGCCAGGGTCTGCCTCCCGTGGACAAGTATCCGTACATTCTCCACAGTAATAGCATTGCCACAATTCAGGCCCACTCAATATTTTGTCTTCTATTCCCAACATAGAGTACCTTATCATTTTTCTCGGGAAAGAGTACTCTTCCGTAGAGAGAGGACAGACCGCTGTGCAGTTTCCGCAGCTATAACAAGCACTTATGTCAAAAGCCCCCATCTCTTTCACGTTGTCTAGGAAATCTGGATTGACTTTCTCCATCATTTCCCCCTTTTCACCAATGTGTACTTGTAATAGCCATCCTCGTCAGCACGGCCTATCTCCACGATGGCTTCGTACTTCCTCATTGTCATCATCCAGTACAATACTTCGGAACTGGGCATGGAAAGCATCTCTGCTACCTCGGGAACTGTCTTAGGCTCGGCTTTCAAAGCATTGGTTATCAGTTTCTTAACCTTGGCAAACTCCTTGGCTTCCGCCATCAGTTCCTTGGAGACAGTCATCTTCTTCTTCATCTCAAGGTAGGTCTTTGTCTTTGCCATCTCACACCTCCTCCAGTAAGGCATCTATTGCATCCATGATGGTGTGATCTTCGTAATCCTTAACCTGAATGGCATCCGTCGGGCAAACCGGGACACATCCGCCGCAACCTTTACAGAGCATGCCGGTAACCGTGGCAATTTCTTTCCCTCGCTGCTCATCTGTAGATTTCTCAATGGCTTCATAAGGGCATGCCTCCGCGCAGAGCCCACACCACTCGCATTTATCAGGATCTACGTATGCTACCAGCGGCTGCAGTTCAGTGTACCCTTTCATAACAAGGCCAGCCGCCTTTGAGGCCGCTGCGAGGGCCGAGGCAACACTCTCAGAAGAATTCTTGGGCCCCTGAGCCGCTCCGGCTATGTATACTCCGTCGATCACGGTCTCCACAGGCCTCAATTTGGGGTGAATTTCGTTATAGAACCTATCTCTCCCAAGAGGTATCTTCAGCGCATTGGTCAGGCCGGCATTCTCCCTTGGTACCATGCCAGTGACAAGAACAACTAGGTCCGGGTCTATCTCGATCTCTTCCCTGTCCGTCAGGAGGTCTTTAACCCTTACCCTTAGCGTGCCATCGGAGGAATCCACCACAGGAGGTTCGTCCTCATCAAACTTGAGGAAGACAGATCCCATCTTTTGGGTTTCCTCGTACAAGGTTTCGTATTTACCATACGTCCTTATATCCCTATACAAGTGAAACTGATGGACGGTCGGGTCTACTTTCGAGACAAGCGTTGAAGTATGAATTGCCGCGTTACAACAATAGCGAGAGCAGTATGTGTTCGCGTTTTCGACATCCGCCTTCTGCCTTGAACCAACGCAATAGATGTAAGTGACATTTTTTACCTGTTGTCCATCATACTCAAGCTTCCCATCCGAGGCCTCAACCATTGCCTTAAATTCAGGAAGGGTGACTACGCCTTTCAGGCCATATCCAAATTCCCCTTGTTTTGGCTTGTACGTGTCAAAGCCCGTTGCTACTATGACAGCTCCAACCTTGAGATTGATAGTTTCGGCTTCATTGGTGTCACCACCTATCCCTACTGTTATGTCAAAGTTTCCAAGATACCCGCCCTTTTTAAGGAGCTCTGCATTGGTGAATATTGTTATTTTGGAGCCCCTCTTAGCGACCTCCGAAAGCAATTCGCCTATAAGCTCTTTTCCACTCTTATCGTGGGGATACATCACCGAAAACTTGCTCGCCCATCCGCCGACTTTCTCTTCTCGCTCTATAAGATAAACATAGATTCCCATATCGGCCAGAACAAGCGCTGCCCTGAGTCCGGCTATTCCCCCACCCACAATGAGGGCCTTCTTGACCGTTTCTACCTCTGTAGGCTTGAGGGGCTGTGATTGTCTTACTTTAGCAATACCAGCTCTGACCAGCCTTATGGCTTTCTCCGTTGCCCCCTCATGATCCTCTCTGTGGGCCCACGAGTCTTGCTCCCGAATATCCACTTGGACATACTGATATGGATTCAGATTCGCCCTTTTTGCGACGCCCCGGAAAGTAAGGAGATGAAGTTTCGGCGAACAGGACGCGACGACAAGACCATCGAGTTTTTGTTCCTTTATATCGTCTATCATCTCTTGCTGGCCGGCATCTGAGCAGGCAAACATGGTGGTTTTGGCAATGGCGACTCCGTCCTCACTTTCCACCACATCTCTGACCTTATGCACGTCCACGTAGTCAGAAATATTTCCGCCGCAGTGACAGATATAAACCCCAACTTTTCTCTCGGTCACTTTTGCCTCCTCGTCGTCTCCATATAGGCCGTTGCCTCTGAAGAGGCAGCCCCAGCCGACAGTATGGTATCAGGTATATCTTTCGGCCCATAGGCAGTTCCGGCCACGAAAACGCCCTCTATGCTTGTCCTTGCCGGACTCAAATCCTCATCGACTTGCTTTACGTAATAATAATCGTCTAACTCCAGCTTTTCCTCTTTAAATATCGAGGTTATCTCAGGAGTGGGGAGTAAGCCAACAGAGAGAACAACAAGGTCATGTTCAGTCTCCTGTACCCTGCCACCATTTTCTATATCCTCATACCTTAAAATGAGGTTCCCGTTCTCTCGCTCCTCTATTTTCGCAACCCTGCCCTTTATAAATTGAACTCCCATATCTCGCGTCTGCTTATAGAATTCCTCATACCCTTTACCGAAAGCTCTTATGTCCATGTAATAGAGCGTTACATCGGCAAGGGGAAGTGCACCTAATATAAGCTGAGCCTGCTTAATAGAATACATGCAACATATTTGGGAGCAAAGTGGATTGCCAACTGTCCTATCTCTTGACCCGGTACAGAGGACATAGGCAATATTTTCCGCCTCCTTGCCATCTGAGGGCCTCAAGACTGTATTAAAAGGCCTGGTCGGCGCGAGCAGTCTATCCATCTGCATAGCATTTATGACATTCTTAAATTTGCCAAATCCGTACTGAGGCTTCCGCTCTGCAGGGAAAAGCTTGAACCCGGTTGCAACAATAACCGACCTCACATTTACTTCTATTTCTTCTGGAACTTGTGTGAAATCGATCGCGCTTGCAGGACAGGCTCTTTCACAGGCACCACAAAGAATGCAGTTATCGATATCAATCACGGCTACTTTGGGAATGGCTTGTGGAAAAGGAATAAAAACAGCTTTTCGCCCGACGAGATCGAAATTAAACTCGTCATACTTGACATTCACAGGGCAGGCCCTTTCGCAATCCTGACATCCCGTGCAGGCACTCTCGTTGACATACTTGGGTTTCTTCAGGATCTTGGCATTGAACCCACTTCCATTCCTCTTAACCTCCATGACCTCCGAATACGTCATAGTAGTTATGTTAGGATGGTGCGCAGTTTCTGCCATCTTGGGCGTACTAATACAACTTGCACAGTCCAGGGTAGGGAAGACCTTACTCAGGAGAATCATCTTGCCGCCAATGCTGGGCTCTTTTTCCACGAGGAGCACCTTGTACCCTGCCTCCCCGAGGTTAATAGCCGATTCCATACCAGCTATGCCGCCACCTATAACTAAGACATCATATTCCATCCTTCCCACCTCCTTTTTTTGCTGGACCAATTTTCTGGAGGGCATTAAAGAAATTCCTCATGTGATTTGCAAACGGTTCTGCACAAACTGAACAAATCGCACCCATCTTCACCCTCTGAGGATCATATCCTTTTTCTTTTAGAAGGCTTTGTGCTGTATCAGCTATTTTTGCCGTTCTAGTTGTGCAGTCTGGAAGGAAGGGGCAGTCTGTCCCATCCGCAGCGATGAACACGCCATCGAACCCTTTCTCGATGGCATGGAGAATCCATTTTGGCTTTATTCCGCTTGAACAGGGAAGGGATATTACAGAAACAGTAGAAGGATAAGCCAAGTGCGAGCTCCCAGCCAAGTCTATCCCGGGGTCCGAAATGCTGTCAGTTGAAAAAACGAGGATAGAAGGAGCAAATTCCTCATTTTCCTTGTTTCCTACAGTCATACCTTATTTACCTCCATTACCACCTCCTCAAAAAACAAGAGGAAACTTCCGAAGCCACAGTACTATACTGTCGTTTTGCTCTTGTTATCTTGTCGCAAGCTTCGGAAGTCTTAACCCACCAAAATACTTAAAGTCTATTACACCATCACTTTGTCTTTTTGACGAAAACCCTCCAATATCCAGGCTCGTCTAAAATACCCAAGTGCTCATACTTCATTTTCTTCGCCCACAAGGGTATATCTCTGTTAGTACCGGCATCGGACGAAAGAACCTCCAACACGCCACCAACAGGAACTGCAGCAATGGCCTTTTTCGCCGCCAAAAGGGGACCCGGGCACGACGTTCCCCTTGCATCAACAACTTTGTCCGCCTTAAGGTTTCTCAATTCCTCTTCAGTCATCTCAATTTCTCCTTTATCAGTAAGTAATCAAGGGCACAAACCAACCCACCTCGCCCTCGGTAAATCCAGGCTCTCAATATACTGGGTTCGGGACAGAAAATAGGCACAGACGACAGTAACTTAAACAAAGAATGTTACATCTGCCTTTTCCGCCATGTCGATAAATTCGCCGGCACCGATAACGTCATCAACTATGTCCAAGAAATCCTCTTTCTTCCCACCCCAGATTTGGAGAGCAAGAGAGCACATGTGAATTCTCACAGGGGCAGCATCCCTCGCCTGCTTTAGTAAGTCAAGCCAAGAAGGTGCCTTAAGTTCCACGAGGGCTTCATGAACCTGGGGTTTCAGATCTGAGAATTCCGAAAAGTTGGTGTTCTTTTCCACAACGTCTTTTCTGAAGGCGTAGGTACCCCAAAGCTGAAGGAAAATATCCACTTCTATGTCCTGGGCAGCTGCACCACCAATGAGGACAGACAGTCCCGTTAACTTATCCAAACTACCAGAGAAAAGCACAACAGCCATCTTTTTAGCCACTTTGAACCTCCTTGTTCATTCCCATACATTGACATAGACCACTGCGGCGACATTGCCGCACAACATAATCAGGTGTAGCCTTACTCACATGGCCTCTCATAATGCCCAATACCAACCCCCATTACCGGGCAATGCCATCTGAGGTCCAAACCACATATTTTTTACAGAATTTTAAGAGGAATTCAGACTGAAAATCAATATGACTAATGCAATCTATAGTCGGAATCGCCCTGTTAAGCTACAAAACAGATTTCCGTCAGACTATATTCTTTCTATCATCCATAGCCTGGTCAAGCCAAACAAAAAAAACTAACCATGGACCTTTACGGATCTTCACGGGCTTTAGCGCCCCGATCTACGACCCCTCTATGGGGTAAACCGTAGTCAGTCCCTCATCTGCGCTGAGCACAAGTGCCCTACAAGCAGGGCCTAAATACCGCGCCCCCATCCGCTTATAATTGCCACCCAGACGATAACTTTAGATAAATAATGTTACCTGAGATTCGCTCGCTTCGGCAATAAACGTTCCGACCCCAACAGGTTCCTCTATCCCATCTATCAGGTCTTCTCGCTTTATCTCCATTACATCCATACTCATCTGGCAGGGCACGATACGCACCCCCATGTCAATAGCATTCTGGAGAAGATCACGGAGAGGTGTAACATTGTGTTTTTTCATCATTTTCTTAAACATCCACCTGCCGAGCCCCCCAAAAGCAAACTTGGATGGGTCAAGGTTATCAATACCCCCTGGATTTAGCAAGCTAAGCATTTTCCCAAAGACGCTCTCGCCAGTGTGCTTTTCCCTCTGGATTGCCCTGAGCCCCCAAAAAGTGAAAAACATGACGACATCCATATCAAATGCTACCGCCCCTGTAGCCATTATAAGTGCACCCATTATCTTATCCATATCTCCACTCAGGACGGCCATGGACAATTTTTCATTTTCTTCTGCCATTTTTACCTCGCCTTGCTTTAAAGTTCGCCTACCTCCAGTACCAAGTAAACAACATTATATCGTCCGGTTTCCCTTTTGTCAAATCATAAGCAGTAATTCCAACTGTACCAATCCAGTATTCCCAGTGCGGCGCTTGTGACTGTGCAGCGGCCACATAGCACATTATCGATTCTTGACGCTACTGCAAAAAGGTTCACCGCCGAGAGCACAGAGGACGCAGAGAGAGAAGTAATAGGATTTTAACGAATATTCTACTCTGAAAACAGAACGGTAGAGTAGAGAGCTGGGTAACAGTGTGTAGGCTCCAGGTTAGCCCCGTTCCCGGATTTCTCCTGCGTGCCTAATCACCTTCATGCCCTGCACTACGTCCCAGCTCCCCCTCATCGAACCGGACATGCGGATTTCCCGCATCCGGCT
>WFQU01000015.1 GCA_015486845.1 Anaerolineae bacterium
GCCCTATACTATCGGTTCGGTGCCGTTGGCGCCGGGTGGGTTTGTCCTGTTCTACCACGCACAGACTCGGATAGGTCTCAATGACACAGGCGACAGCGTGCGCTTGCTCTGCCCGAACGGAAGCATTGTTGACGAAACCAGTTACAGCCGGCCAGCCTACGATCAAGCGTACAGCCGCAGCGTAGACGGCGGTGGCGTATGGCGCAACGACTACCCGCCCTCGCCCGGACGCAGCAACCGGCCGGCCACCGTTACGCCCACACCCACGTTGACGTTTACACCTGCCCCGACGCCGACTCCTACGCCGACACCGCTGCCTGATTATCGCTTTTGGGGCTATGCTTACCGGGGGCTTCTGGGAGATTTGGGCACACCTTTGGCGAACCTGACTGTTGTACTCTATGGACAGAACACGGGCGGAAGACGAGTTCTTTTGCAGCAGCATGTTTCCCATGCGGATGGCTGGTTCGGCTTCTACACTGACCGGCTTTTCGACGATTATATTATGCATGCCGAAGCGCCAGCCGGATTGTCTCTGCAAGGTGCCTGGGCGCCTTCGCCGGCAACGGTTGTCGCTAACGAGATCATCTACTGGCGGCCACAACGCGGTTACCACCAGCGGAATTTCTTCTTTGCAGCTGCGCCGGGAACAGCGCCCCGACCCGGCTCGGCGCATAGTTTGCTCATCCAGGAAGTGCAGTATGATCCCCCGCAAAAAGGTTGGATAGAGAAAAGATACGAATGGGCGGCCATTTACAATCCATTAACCGTGTCGCAATCATTATCCGGTTGGACCTTGGCTGATGATAGTGGGCAAGGTGATTACCTGCCGGACATGACTTTGCCGCCGGGGCATTTTCTCGTTCTGGCTGCCGATGTAGCTGCTTTTCGCGAGAATTTTCCTCAATTTGATGGCGACGTACGGCCTTTGCGACATGGCAAAATCGGCAATGGTCTCGGTAACAGCGGCGACGCGTTGCTGTTGGCCAATCCACAGTCTATAGTGGTGGACGCGGTTTCTTGGGGACGCGACGATTCGCAGCTTTCGCCGGCGGTGCTGGATGCGCCGGCCGGCTATTCTATAGAACGGTTGCCACCCGCCCGTGACCGTGATCTGGCCGCCGATTGGGTGTGGCAGCCAGATCCTCAACCGGGGAGGGCTGGCGCGTTGCCCACGCCTACCTCGACCAATACGCCTACACCAACGTCATCACCAACTTGCACACCCACGCCTACGCGAACGCCATCGCCGACCCGGACCGCTTCTCCAACAACGACTCCCACAACGACAGCGACACTCACGCCGACCGTTTCACCATCGGCAACGGCTACAGTGCGACCTTCGCCAACGTGGACCATGACGCCAATCGCGACGCATACTCCGACATCGACATCAAACGCAACGCTCACTCTGACATTGACGCCAACAGTCATGCACACGCTGTCGCCACCCCACACTCCCACGCCAACGTCATCGCCAACGCCCGCGCAAACGGCTATGCCGACACCTATGCAGACAGCCACGCTATCGCCGACGCCAACCGTGCCCGCCTGGGCTGGCCAGGTTCGCATCAACGAGTTTTTGCCGGCGCCCAAACGTTTGGACTGGGACGGCGACGGCGTTGGAAACAGTTACGACGAGTGGATTGAACTGTACAACGGCAACGACTTCGCCGTGGACCTGGCCGGTTTCTGGCTGGATGATTTGGCGAATGGCGGATCACATCCTTACCACATCGTGAAAACCACCATTCTGGCTGCTTACGGCTACACTGTTTTCTATCGCCGCCAAACGAAGATCGCGCTGAATAATAACGGCGACTGGGTACGACTACTGGCTCCCGGTGGCCAGGTGGTCGATGCTGTTTCCTACCATCGGTCGCCGGGCTACGATCGATCGTACAGTTGGTGGCACGGTCGTTGGCAGGTAGGACACCCGACCCCCGGCGAGGCCAATTTCGTACCCCCGCCAGACCCTTACTACCGCATTAGCTTGAGCGACGCTTTGCGCTGGCCGGCCGGGCGCAAAGTCGTGCTGGAAGGAATCATCACCGTGCCGCCCGGCGCGCTGGGCAAACACCTCTTCTACGTCGGCGACGGTGCCGTCGGTCTGGCCGTTTACCAAGGCAGCGGCAAGTTCTACCCGTGGCAGCCGGGCGATCGCGTGCACCTCTACGGCCGTCTGCGCGACTACCGCCACCAACGACAGATATTCCTGTCGGGCTCGACAGACGTCGCTATCGTCATACACGGCAAGCCGTTGCCGCCGTATTCCCTGACGTCGGCAGCCGATTTTGCCCGCCAGCCAGATGCGAGGCTCGTCAGTCTGCAAGGGCAAGTCGTGCGCAAAAAAGGGCGCAAAGTGTGGCTGGCTGTGCGGGATGGTGTTGTAACAGTCTACGCCCGTTCCGGGCTGGGCATTTCGTTGCGTTCGGTCATCGCGGGCAGTTGGTGGCAGGCCGCTGGCATTGTCTGTCGCATCCGAAAAACGCGCGTTGTCGCGCTGCGTTCCCCGGCAGACCTGACGCCCTGGGTGCTCACGCGTGTTGTCTCTGAACGCCCGGCACCGACGCGTTGGAGCCAAAATGAGCGCCTGCGGTGGATAGCTGACCAGGCGTGTCCCGTGCGTCCGCCGGCTCGACATCGTGACTGCGCATATTGACTGCAACCCGCCGCATCGTTGCGCGCGCCTTTGTGCAAATTTCCGTTTTTTGGAGAATAGCGCTAAACTTTTTTTGTATTTGTGGGGGCTTCTATTACTACATTATGTTTTTCTGGGCCTACTAAGGGGACCTATATCAAAAAACGAGCAGGATTGTTTCATGGACATCAAATTTCAATTGCTTCTCAGTATTCCAACTCTTGCAAAAGCAAAATGAGAAAGGATAACAATAAACGAAACGACTCCCGATCAGAATGTTTATTGGACAGAAGATGAAATCGATCTTCGCGAGTTAGTAAGAACCCTGTTCCGTTGGTGGTGGTTAATAGTAGCCACAACCGTAGTTGCTGCATTGGCTGCTTTTGTCGTAAGCTCCGCAAAACCCATCCAATTCCAGGCCGATGTCACCGCGTTGAACCAATCTAACTTATCGCTGTCTGCAATTACCGCGGCAGCCAAAAGTGGAACTCTCGTTCAACAATTATACGATACCTTAGAACCCAAACCAACCGGCATCACTTCCTACGGCCAATTAGCCAAGGTGCTCAGTGTAGAAACCCCACGAGTGAGATCTACCAAGACCGTGCCAGTCATAACTTTGACAGCAAAAGCTTCAACAGGAGCCGAAGCAGCCCGGATTGTCAACACATGGGCCAAATTGCTTGCCGAAAGAGTTGAAACTCTCGAACTTTCCAAAGAGAAACAAGACCTGACGGCCGTGCAAAAGCAATATGATATGGCACAACAAAAACTTACCAAGGCTGAGAAGGCTTTCGCTGCATTCCAGGGCAAGAACATGGTGACAGTACTCACAAGCAGATTGAATTCGCTTCAGCAGCTACAGTCTAGTTATTTGGCTCAGCAACGACGCATAACTCTTCTGATCAAGGACACAGCATTCCTGCAACAGCAACTGTCGCACCAACAAGGGGAGCAGGCTTCCGCGGGGAACGATCTGGCAGTCCTCGCCTTATTGCTTCGATCTGTCAATGGCAGCTCTGCATCCCAAATTCAAGTTTCGGACAAAACCACCTTGTTTTCCGGAGACAGCATTGACACACGGGTGCGTTTTTTGGCCAACATGCAGAAAGATTTACAAAGCCAGTTGCAGGAGCTTGACGGTAATGTGTCTGCACTCAATTCCAAAATCCTTTCGTTACAGCAAGAACAACAGGAGGCGCAGGACCTACAAGATCAACTAGACCGCTCAAGGAAACTCGCATTGGCGAATTACAATAGCATAGCCGCACAGCGCGAAAAGCTCGAGTCAGAAACGCTATTGCACGCCGACTATATCCAAATCACAGGCAAGGCCGCCCCCCCCCGTTGCTCCCCTAAGCAGACGCAGATTGACTAACACCATGTTAGCGGGTATCGTTGGCCTGATGATCGGAATGGGAAGCGCCTTTTTCATCGAATGGTGGGCAGGAGATAAAAACAAGGCAGCAGCCAATGGGGAGTAAATGAGTAGAAGCACCCGCCAAGAGTGTCCTAAATTCTCTGCTCATGCCACCTCATCAGCCACAATCTGCTCGGCAACGCTCGCCCCGGCCTGGATACAATCGGGAATGCCAACGCCGCGGTAAGCGTTGCCAGCTAAGTAAAGCCCCGGCCAGGACGCCATCCGTTCGTCGATCAGCGCCAGCCGCGCCAAGTGCCCCACGGTGTACTGCGGCAAAGCGTGCTGCCAGCGGAAGGTCCAGGCGTGCGTCGGCACAGCGTCCACCCCCATGGTCGCTTCGATCTCGCGGCGGGTCAGCGCGATCAGCTCGGCCTTGGGCAAGTCCGCCACAGCTTCCCGGCCGGCACGTCCCAA
>WFQU01000016.1 GCA_015486845.1 Anaerolineae bacterium
TGATCAACCAGGGTGCCGACGTGATTTTCGGTGTGGGCGGCAATACCGGTAACGGTGGCTTGTTAGCGGCGAAAGAAAAAGGCAAGATGGGCATTGGCGTGGACGTAGATCAGTATTACACCTATGCCGACGTGAAAGACATTCTCATCACCTCCGCTATGAAGAACGTGGACGTGGCCGTTTATGACGCCATCAAATCGGCGGCGGACGGAACCCTGAAGCCGGGGATCATGCTTTCCAGCATCAAGAATGACGGTATCGGCTTAGCCCCTTACCACGACTGGGACAGCAAAATCCCGCAGAAATGCAAAGATGCTGTTGAAACAGCAAAGCAGGGCTTGAAAGACGGTTCCATCAGCACAGGATACCATTGATCATGTCATAGAGAAGGAGAGGTTAACTTCTATGGTTATGGCCTCTCCTTCTTTTTGTTCTTGGTAACAAACGCTCACTCAATTGTAACAGCCCTGTCGGTTGGACCTAAATCGCTTGAGATAGGTTCAGGCAGGGCTTTTGTCATCTGTTAGAAGTTCCTACGACGAAAGCAATTACCTATTTAGCACATGGGCATGCTGGTTCAACGAGCGTGTGGCGGTAGGCAACATGACGCTTATGGCCGTAGACAAAGCCGTTTAAAAGGGGGTCACCATATATGCCACTTTCTTTAGAGGCTAAAGGCATCACCAAAGCATTTCCGGGTGTGTTGGCCAATGATCACGTGGACTTTCAACTGGAGAAAGGGAAAATCCATGCCTTATTAGGCGAGAACGGCGCCGGCAAAACAACCTTGATGAACATACTTTATGGTTTATACCGGCCAGATGAGGGTCAGATATTTGTGGATGGCACGTCTGTGCGCCTGAATTCGCCCAACGATGCTATCAAATTAGGTATTGGCATGGTACATCAGCATTTCATGTTAGTGCCGGTTATGACAGTCGCCGAAAATATGATGTTAGGCACCGAAAGCGTAAAGAAAGGGACAGGATGGTGGGGGCCGCTCAGCTTTTTGGACAGGCGACGGGTAGAAAAAGACACACGCCATTTGTCCGAAAAGTACAATTTGAATGTCGATCCGACTATTCCGGTACACATGTTACCCGTGGGCGTTCAGCAGCGGGTTGAGATACTGAAAGCGTTATACCGTAAAGCCGACATCCTTATTTTAGACGAACCGACCGCCGTATTGACCCCACAAGAAGCAGAGGAATTATTTGTTATTATGCGCTCCCTGCGCGATCAGGGCGTTTCAATCATTTTTATCACGCACAAACTGAAAGAGGTCTTCGCGGTAGCTGATCGCATTACCGTCATGCGGGCGGGGAAAGTAGTCGGTCATACGACGCCGGCAGAGGCCACCGAATCCCTGTTAGCCAGCATGATGGTGGGGCGAGAAGTATTGTTGACGGTAAAAAAAGGGCCGGCGCATCCCACCGAGACTGTTTTAGACGTACAGGATTTACAAGTCAAAGACGAGCGTGGCTTGTTGGCCGTGCGTAATGCAACCTTCCAGGTACGGCAAGGGGAAGTGCTGGGGATTGCCGGCGTGCAAGGTAATGGTCAAACAGAGCTTGTGGAAGCGTTAACCGGCTTGCGTAAGCCGGAAGCCGGCCATGTGTTGATGGCAGGCAATGACATTACTAACGATTCGCCCCGGAAAATACTGGAAACCGGCGTTAGTCACATCCCTGAAGATCGCCGCAAACGCGGGTTGGTGCTCAGTTACTCCATCGCCGATAACATGGTGTTATGCACTTACTACAAACCGCCTTTTGCCCGGGGAGTCATCATGTTCCAGGAAGCTATCAATGCCCAGGCTAAACGGTTGGTCAAAGAGTTCGACGTGCGTGCGCCCAGCATTTACACGCAGGCCGGCACGCTTTCCGGTGGCAACCAACAAAAGGTCATCGTAGCGCGCGAATTATCTCGCCCGTATAACCTGCTTGTCGCCGCCCAGCCGACGCGCGGCCTTGACGTAGGTTCCATCGAATTTATTCACAAGCGGGTCATCGAGCAACGGGATGCTGGCCACGCCGTGTTGTTGGTCTCTGCGGAACTGGATGAGATACTTTCTCTTTCCGATCGGGTGGCGGTGATGTACAAAGGGGAAATTATCGGTGTTGTGCCCATCGAGGAAGCGACCCGCGAGAATATCGGCTTACTCATGGCCGGTATTACGACAGAAAAAGAGGTGACGCATGCCTGAAAAACAGGGTTGGGCCTGGGGCGACTGGCTGGAAAACGTCGCCGTGCCCATTTTAGCTGTTATCACAGCGCTCTTAGTCGGAGCCGTCGTCATCTGGAGTGTGGGCGGCAACCCACTGGTGGCGTATAAGGGAATGCTGGATGGCGCTTTTTTGAAGAAGCGAGCTTTTACAGAAACGTTGGTGGCCACGACGCCGTACATTTTCTTAGGGCTGGCTGTAGCATTCGGCTTCAAATGCGGCTTGTTCAACATCGGTGCCGAGGGCCAGTTCTACATGGGCGAGTTGGCCGCCGTTTGGGTTGCCTATAATTTCCAGACCTGGCCGGCTTATATCCATTTGCCCGCCGCCATGTTAGCCGGCATCATAGCCGGCGCGTTTTGGTCCGCTATTGCTGGCTATTTGCGCGGCGCGTTTGGCGCCCATGAGGTGATCACGACCATCATGTTGAATTATATTGCCATTTATTTAGCCGCTTTTCTGGTGGGCATGAAAGGCCCCATGCGCGACCCGCGTGCCAGTGTGCCGCAAACCCGGCCTATTGCTAATTCTGCTATCTTGCCCCGATTGAATGAACTACCTGCCATCATGCAACACCCAGCAGTGCGGGTTGGCTGGGCAATCGTGTTCGCCGTTTCTGTATATTTTTTGCTGAAATGGTGGTTTGCCAAGCGGGTAACCAGCATCAGGCGCAAACAGGCGTATTCAGGCATCATAGCCTTGTTAGTAGGCGTGGCACTCTTCATCGGTCTGGCGCATTTGACCGCTCTTGGCGGCCCGTTCACCGACCCAGCCGACCGGCTCCATCTAGGCTTTTTCTTAGCGCTGCTCACTTCTGTTTTTGTTTGGTGGCTCCTGAATAAAACAACCATCGGCTTCGAGGTGCGCACTGTGGGAGCTAATCCTGACGCGGCTGAATACGCCGGCATCAGTATCATCCGCAATTTCGTGATCGCCATGGGCATTAGCGGTGCACTCTCTGGTCTGGCCGGCGCGGTGGAAGTGTTGGGGCTGCAAAGGATGCTGAAATCCTTCTTTTCCGCCGGCTACGGTTTCGACAGCATCGCCGTTGCTTTATTGGCCAAGAACGATCCTTTTGGAATTATCGCTTCTGGTTTCCTCTTCGGAGCCATGCGCAACGGTGCCGATTTGATGGAATTGCGTTCTGGCGTGTCTAAATATGTTATCGGCGTTGTACAGGCATTAGTGTTGTTGTTCGTAGCGGCGCCGGTTATTATTCGTTGGCTTTATCGCATCAAAGAGCGCCGGGGGGAAAAGATCGTTATCACACGCGGTTGGGGCAAATAGGAGGCAAGCATGGATTTTGCGACATTTATGGGTTTACTGCCCAGTATTTTATCATCCGCTTTACGTATCTCTACACCCATTGCATTGGCCGCTTATAGCGGCGTACTTTGCGAGCGGGCAGCCGTGATTAACATCGCCATTGAAGGCATGATGCTGGTCGCAGCGATGGTTGGCGATTTAGTAATGATCTATACCGGTAGCATTTGGATAGGCGTTTTGGGCGGTGTGCTTTCCGGGGGGCTTCTCGGCTTAGTGCACGCCGTGTTCTCCGTTTCGTTGAAGACCGATCAAATTATCAGCGGCACGGCTATTAACATTTTTGCCGGCGGCGTAACCGGCTTTGCGTATCGCCGTTTTTTGGCCATGCCATCCATTCCACGCCCTAATCCGAGCACTTTGCAGCCCATTCACATTCCTTACTTGGACAAGATTCCTGTCTTGGGCAATGTGTTATTCCAGAGCCGGCCTATTCTTTACATGATGCTCATTTTGACGTTTTTGATCCACTACATGTTGTTCTATTCGCCGTGGGGGCTGCGCACCCGGGCCGTGGGCGAGCACCCCGAGGCGGCGGACACACTGGGTATCAATGTTTACAAAATGCGTTACATCAACGTAATTCTGGGGGGATTGGTCGCCGGTTTGGGCGGCGTCTGGTTCTCTTTGGAGCAAGTGGGCCATTTTGACATGTTGATGACTAATGGGAAAGGCTTCATTGGCCTGGCAGCCATGATTTTCGGCAAATGGACGCCTTTTGGGAGTTTGTTAGCCGCGTTTATTTTCGGCTTGCCAGAAGCAATTCAGATCAACTTGAGCTTTTACTTTCCCAACATACCGTATCAATTCCTTTCCATGTCTCCTTATATTTTAACAATCATTGTCTTAACTGGCGTTGTGGGGAAGGCACTACCGCCGGCTGCCGACGGGCAGCCTTATGAAAAAGGATAACCGCGCCTAAGATCTGGGCCTATTTTGCCCGTTTTGCCTTTGAGCGTAACAAGAGACTTGCGTTCTAAGAATTTCCAAGATGAAATTCTGTCGCGATGTTACTATTCCCATCATTACACACTTTGTATTCTCTGCGGTAAAGATTTTCTCAATAAGGCCAGACTTTTTATTTCGCTGGTGCAACATATTGCCAAGTTGTCATGTTTTTGTTATACTACCACCGTTCATTAGAAGCGTAATTTTGACAAGATAGCTTACTCTGTGCGGGATCAACGACAGAATAGGCAGAAATGGGTAGTTTCTTGAAAATGAAAGAGAAAGAAAAAGCGTTAGATACAACATTATTGAGCTTGCGGAAACGCTTCGGTGAAGGTGCCGTTATGAAATTGAGCGATACCGGCAATTTGGCCATTGAAGCCATACCAACCGGCTCCTTAGCTTTGGATTTAGCCTTAGGCATCGGCGGTGTGCCCCGCGGTCGCATTACAGAGATCTATGGGCCGGAGTCTTCCGGAAAAACAACGTTGTGTTTGCATGTCATTGCCGAAGCACAAAAAACGGGCGGGGTCTGTGCGTTTGTCGACGTGGAACATGCCTTAGACCCTATTTACGCACAACGTATCGGCGTTTCTTTAGATGATTTAATCGTTTCGCAGCCAGATACGGGTGAACAAGCGTTGGAAATCACCGAAGCCTTAATCCGTTCTGGCGCTATTGACGCCGTCGTGATCGATTCCGTGGCAGCATTGGTACCGCGTGCTGAGATTGAAGGCGAAATGGGCGATAGTCATGTGGGTTTGCAAGCCCGCCTGATGAGCCAGGCCTTACGCAAATTAGCTGGTGCTATCAGCCAGTCCAATACCGCCATGATTTTTACTAACCAGTTGCGCAAGAAGATCGGCATCATGTACGGCAACCCGGAAACGACCTCCGGCGGTATGGCGTTGAAGTTTTATGCTTCCGTGCGTATTGATATGCGCCGGATCGAAGCGATCAAGCGGGAAGGCGTTATCGTGGGCAATCGTACGCGAGCGACGGTTCGCAAAAACAAAGTAGCCCCTCCTTTCCGCGTCGCCGAGTTCGATATTATGTTTAACGAAGGTATTTCCCGACTCGGTGACCTGCTGGATGTCGCCGTCTCATTCGACGTTATCGATAAGCGAGGTTCCTATTATAGCTACGGTGAAACTCGTTTAGGACAGGGCCGAGAGAAAGTCAAACTCTTCTTGACCGAACATCCTGAAATGGCCAATGAGATTGAGGAACGGGTGAGAACGTTAGCTGGAGTGAAAATCGGACGAGAGCAAGAACCGGAATGAGTAAGACACAGTGATACGGAAGAATACACGGGTAGGTCTAATCATAGATCGCCCATTCCAGCTCGCAAGGGTGAAATTCTTGGCAATCAAGGCCTTATATCTGAAATTAAGCATGGTAGCCGCATAGTAGCGGGTTATTGGCGTGGCTCACGAATCTATTTATTTTTTGCTTAAATAGTCAATCACGCGTGTTAGTGTTAATATCCAGTATGCTGAGTATGCTGTGGAGAAAGATGATCCATTCATATTGCGGAAAGTGCCATTTATTACCTGTTAACATGCTTGTATTTGTTAATTAACGATTCAGGCCGGATAGTTACAACTGGCATTATTTGATTTGATTGCTAAGGATTATTTCAGCCGTGAAAAGCGGGCTGGTTGATGCGTGATGCATCGGCAGCCCGCTTTTCCGTTGCGGTCCTCGGCTTATCCGAGGCGGGATGAATAAAGATGGCGGTTATAACAGCATTGAAAGTGCAGAAACGCAGCGCTGAGCGGGTTAACGTTTTTTTGGACGGCGAGTTCGCTTTTGGCTTGCCTATCGCGACCGCATCGTCTTTGCATGTGGATCAAGTGCTTTCGGAGGAAGATGTGCGCCAGTTGCGTTGGCAGGGCTCTTTTTCGTTGGCACTGGATCGAGCCGTGCGTTTTTTGGGTTATCGACCTCGCAGCCGGCGCGAGGTCGTTGATCATTTGCGGCGTCATCATGTGGATGAAGCGCTCATCGAAGCCGTGTTGGACCGACTGGAATCTTTGCACTATGTGGATGACTTAGCTTTTGCTCAGTTTTGGGTAGAAAACCGGGTGCGATTTCGCCCTAAAGGCGCACGTGCTTTGCGCTACGAATTACGTCAAAAAGGGGTAGCAGACGCGTTGATCGATGCTGCACTGGCCGATCTCTCGGAAGAGGATAATGCTTATCGTGTAGTAGAAAAGAAGGCGCAGCAGTGGCACGCACAGCCGGAAAAGGTGTTCAAGCAAAAGGTGTACGCTTATTTGAGTCGGCGGGGTTTTCGTTACGAGGTAATCAAGGAGGTCTTGAACCGATTACAGGCGCAAGATGCCGCCGGTGAAGCGGATGACTTCTGCGCCGAGGACAATTAACCTGAACGGGATTTGATCGGCGGTATGATCGATGGGCAGATGTGCAGTGCGCAAAGCGCGATGCCTTGCCCATTAAATTTAAGCATACCTTTTGGCCTTTTACGGATTGCACACAACATAGACCAAGGCCAAGATGTGTTTTAGCTATAACTTATTTTTCCCTGGTAAGCCATCTATTTGGCCTGACGTCAGTTAATTATAAGCATCGTAGTTGCTATAGAAAGGATATTGAGAATATGGAACATGGCGTGATTGGATTGAAAATCGGCCTTTATTTATTCTTTTCTTTGTTAATCGGTAGTGTTATCGGATATTTTCTGCGCTATTTTATTTTCGAGCGTGTTGTAGGTTCAGCCCAGCGGCAGGCAGAAGAAATCAAGCATCAAGCGGAAATAGAAGCTCGGAGCCTTGTTGTTCAGGCCAAAGATGAGATGCTCAAGGCGCGTGAGGCTGAGGAACATGAGATCAAGCAGGTTCGTGCCGAGTTGGATCGGCGCGAACAGCGTCTCCAGGATAGACAGGATCGCATCGATAGCCGGCGAGAGACCTTGGAGGAATTAGAGAAAAGACTGAACCAGCGCCAAGGCAACTTGGATCGGCGTTTGAATCAATTGAGCCAGAAAGAAGCAGAACAAGTTCAGGCTTTAGAGACGATCGCTCATATGAGCCAGATAGAAGCTAAAGAGGATCTTTTACATCGCGTTGCTGATAAAACACGAGACGAAACAGCACGTCTGATCCGGGGACTAGAAGCCGAGGCAGAAGCTGATGCGGATAAAAAGGCCCAGAAAATTATCGCTTTGGCAATCGAACGATTAGCTTCCGAGCATGTGTCCGAAATCACTGTTTCCATGGTACCATTGCCGGATGACGACATGAAGGGGCGGATCATTGGCCGGCAGGGTCGAAATATTCGGGCGTTAGAAGCGGCTACTGGTGTCGATTTGGTGGTAGATGATACGCCGGAAGCAGTAACGATTTCCAGCTTCGATCCGGTGCGCCGCGAAATAGCCCGGCGCTCGTTGAGCAAGTTAGTGGTAGATGGTCGCATTCATCCGGCTCGCATCGAGAAGGAAGTGGCCAAAGCAAAGCAGGAGGTGGACAAAGCGATCAAAGAGGCCGGCGAGAATGCGCTAATTGATTTAGGCATTTCGCGGTTGCCCGACGAGTTGGTGAAACTTATCGGCAGGCTAAAGTTCCGCACCAGCTATGGGCAAAATCAGTATTATCACTCCATTGAAACGGCGAAGATCGCGGCGATGTTGGCGGCAGAACTGCACGCCGACGTGGAGGTGGCGAAATTGGGTGGGCTGCTGCACGATTTAGGCAAAGCGGTTAGCCACGAAGTAGAAGGCCCCCATGCTCTCATTGGTGCTGACCTGGCGCGTCGCTATGGTGTTGGTGAAAAAGTCGTCAATTGTATCGCCAGCCATCATCATGAAGAGGAACCCAAAAGCATAGAAGCTGTCCTGGTCGCGGCAGCGGATGCTATCTCCGGCGCCCGTCCCGGCGCCCGGCGCGAGGCCATTGACGATTATTTTCGCCGGGTGAACGCGCTACAGGATATCGCTCGTTCCTTCCCCGGCGTGACCGACGCGTATGCTATTCAAGCTGGCCGGGAGATCCGCATCATCGTTAAGCCGAAAGAGGTGGATGATTTAGGCGCCATCGAGCTTTCGCGGCAAGTAGCGCGTAAAGTGGAAGATAACTTGCAGTATCCCGGCCAAATAACCGTTACGGTAGTCCGGGAAACCCGGGCTGTGAATATTGCCAAATAGCTCTCAGCGCGTGCCCCGTCGGATTCGGTTTTGTGCTCGCTGGGGAGCAACGCACCCCCAGAATTGGGGGCCGGGGGGCTATCTTCAGATGAGAGATTCTATCTTAGCCAGGGGTAGCTATTCGGCCCAGCGACTAAAAGTCACGGCAACGTCTGCAAAATCGCCCTACGGCGATTAGCATGCAACCTGCGCAGGCAGGTTTCGCAGTTGTGGCAGCGATTTCTAATCGCCGGACAAGGCAGAGGGTAGCCGAGGGCATTGCCCTCGGCTACCCTCCAGAGAAGTTTATTTTCAAGGGAGTTATCATGAGTCTGCGGCACACCACAGCGGATGAA
>WFQU01000017.1 GCA_015486845.1 Anaerolineae bacterium
CTGTAACCTGGCTCGCTCTGAAGTTCAGAAGATTTGTAAAGATGTGAAAAGGCCCTTTTGAACCACGCCAATTTTTCCTATCTGTGTGATCCGCGAAATAAGCAAAATGCCATAAGTCCCATCTCAAATCAGACGTCACGATGCCTATTTTCATCATTATGCATTGAGAGTAACGATCACGGCAACTGCCTGAATATAAACCTGACGCAGCAAAAAAGCAAAGTAAGCCGGGTACGGCGCAACTGATAGCCCGGCCTACCACTAATATCGGTCTTTTGTGACACCCGCAGGAACGCGGTTCCGTCTTACGGAGCTACTTCCCCTCGGAGAATAAAATGCACGTGCCCAGGGCCTGAATGTAGATGCGATTGCCTTAGCCTGAGCCCTCCGACAGGCTGCTCGACAAGCTCACCAAGGCAGCTCATGACAGGACCACATCCATGCGGCGGACCCGTCCCTCCCGCACATCCCTCGCCATGGATGTGTCGAGGCTGTCTCCAGAGACCGTCCGCGTTGTTCCGTCCCTGTATTCCAACGCATAAGCCACTACTTGAGCCCGGCCCTTCCCAAAGGTCGCCTTTCTCTCCTTGTTGTGATAGACAGTCAGCGTCCGGCCGATGAACTTGAATGCAAAACTGTTCCTAGGAACGAGGACATCCAGCCAGCCGTCTCTGCCGTCCCTATACCTGTAGGTTCCCTCGGCCTTTGTGAAGAGCCAGTCGGGGAGGATGGGGCGCAGATGCAATCGCAGCCGGCGATCCTCGTCCAGGTAAAACGGGTACTCGCCCGCGACCATTAGCGTCCACATTTGTAACAGCTCACTGGTCACGCCGCTCAAGCGGGGCTGAAACGCCTGCCCGTGAAGCTTCACATCCGGGAAGGCGCTGCCGACAATGAACGAGCAGTTCTCCAAGGTACTTCGCCCATAGGTTGCCGGGTCCAGGAATGGCACCAGGGTTCGCCGGACTTCATCGAAAAACTCCTCGTATAGTCCGCTGCGCAGGACCTCAAGGAGCCATTTGTATTCCATGTGGGTGTAAACGGATTCATTTTCGAGCCACCCACGCGCATAAGCCTTGATCCGGCCGATCTCGAACGGCTGCGTCTCCAGCGATTCGCAGTTCTTGTACATGTGCAACTTGGTATCGTATAGTCCAGACCGTTTCACGCCCTCGAAGATCGGGCGGGCTTTTTCTCTATGAACTTTAAGAAAATGAACTGGCCCCTCCAAAAAGAGGGGCAGAGGCGTCTGCTTGAACTTCCTCGGTGCCACCAACGGATAACCGGAATCACTCAGGAGCGGGCTCCGCTCCCCTTGATCCTCAGAGAGGGAGCTGTAATCTACAACTTCATTGATGAAATAGGTGTAGGGGGCACCTGTAGGATGATACAGTTTGTCCTCTGGAGCATTGGCAAAGGTGGCATCCAATAAGCGAAGACAATTCTCGAGGAATTCCCTGACCTGTTCCAGGGTAATCTCCCGCTCTCGCCCATGGACGCCGAGCCTCGTCGCAGCCCGAAACGCCTCTTTGAGCGTGTGACTTTCGTCCCAAAACAGTAACGCCCCATCCTCCCGCACCGAATCCAGACGTTTCTCAATGGCCATATTCAGCCCGTCAATGAAAATGCGAAGCTCCTCAAATAACGGAAAAGACGCTGAATCGTCAAGGTCTATCTCTGAAAGGATGTCCAGGAGAGATCGGCAGGCCCTTTGCAGCTCGAACGTTTGGCACAGAGAAGACCCCAAGAGGCCGGGCAGCCCATTCAGGGAATCACACCATCCTGGTTTACCCGCCTCCATCTCGATCCCGATTCCTTCCGGATCCAGCGTGGCCATTTTATTGGCAATGATGCACAACAGCTTCCCCAGTAGGTTTGTATGATAAACCTCGCCATTCCCGAACCGCGTGCGGACTTTGCAGGCGTCTCTCGCCCGGGCCTGGATCATTTTCACCTTTTCCTGGTCGCGGATGACCGCATCGTATTGCCGGACCTGGCCATTCACTAACATGATCTTTTTCGCTCGGGGCTGCACAATGTCTGGATCGTCATAGAACGTGTACACCTTCTTTTCCAAAAGGAACTCGCACAGCCGGTCCGGGTAAATCATCCGCAAAGCATCAATGAGATCCAGGTTGTAGGACCAGTGATCCACCCAGTACCCTTCGTGGAGGTCTCCGACCTCGTTCGGCCTGCACAATGAAAGCAGTTCCGCCAAGACCTTTTCGTACGGCTTCTCGACTCGATCTGTGGATTCCTCCAGTTGCATGATAAACTCGCCGGGTGTGAACGGCCTATTCACCAGTTCCAGGAGTAGCTGCAATGCAGCCTCATCCGGAACGAGACCCCTCAGCCAGGTTCTCACCCCCTCAACATCATCAGCAATGAAAGTGAGGTCTTTCACCATCAGGGGATTGTAGCCATCGGTCTGGGTCAAGTTCAGAAAGGTGATGACATTGCTATCCTCGACTTCCGGGAAGAACCAGATGTCGGTACGTCGGTTCTGGTTGACATCCCGGTAGAGACCGTTGCCCTGCGACAGATAGGTCGGTTTCAAGACGAACCAGTGATAATCTCGTTCTAAATCCCCATGCAGTCGAGAGTAGAGACGGGAAACAGCCCGGCCGGTCGCTGTCTCGAATACCATGGGCATGCCGCCGCGCATCGCATTGTCAAGGAAGGTCTGCTGGCAATAGTTATCGAATATCGGCTTGCTGCTCACGGTGAATATGGTATTCTTGATGCGGTCAATGACATCGCGGTTCTCCGCTCTCTTTTCCTGAAAGAGATCTCTCGTTCTGAGGGCGGTGAGGAACTCTTTCAGAATGCGCTCATTGGCCGTGTGGCCAAGCACAGAGCAAAACGTGAATGCTTCCCCGGGCGGAATAGACCGATGCAAGGCGGTGAAGGCACAGGGAGTCCGATTCTCCCTGATCTGAGTAGCAGCTAAGAGCGTCTTAACACTCTCGTGTGCGAATACCCAGGGGAAATCATGGTTTTCCGATTCTCCGAATATCACACTGGGGTCGACGATGATGCTGTCTAACAACAGCTCCCCATCTCTCGTGCAGTTGCAATAGTAATTTCCCCCGCTGATTTTTCCGACCTGCGATTTATCGGCCGGGGTCTGTTTCAGCCTGAAAACAGGGACTCCCTTTACATCGAAAACCCCCATCATTCCTTCGATGTGCCTGGCGACGACCTTGGCGTGTTCGAAGGTCATTCCGTGGGGAATTATTCGCGGTACTCCGTCTATCAGCTCTATTTGTCTGATCTTGTGCCCAATATTTCTGATCGTGACCTCGCGGACCAGGCCGGCGATCGGCATATTAACCAGAGGGAAGTAGACCACTGTGATCTCTATGCCGAGTTCGGTATTCAGTTCGTGGAGTTCCAGTTCACTCGATGAGATAATCATACTCTGGGCGATTTTCTCATTCTCCACTTTCTGAAATGGTTCGTACACGCGCTTCCCATCAAGCTTGATAAATGTTCTAAAGCCCTCCTTGCCCACGATCTGGCAGGCTTTGTTGAATGAAAGGAACTCCAGGATAGCATGGTCTTTATCCTGAATGCCTACACTGCAAATAGCCTGGGCCTTACTGACGTAATAAATCCACATCGGTATGCCCCATTTTCCACCGATGCCCGGGAAGAAATTCGAGAACGCTTTGGCCCAGTTGTAATTCTCAACGACAAACCGGTTCTCGTCGTCGAAATAATATTTCACCTGTTGATTGGTCATGTGAACCTTTGCTGGAGAGTATTGCCGGCTATACCAGCTCAATGATACAGCCCTCGTAGCTGCGCAGGTAAAGAGAAGTCAGGTTGGTAGTTT
This sequence comes from Anaerolineae bacterium, assembly GCA_015486845.1. Taxonomy (GTDB): domain Bacteria; phylum Chloroflexota; class Anaerolineae; order JAADDB01; family JAADDB01; genus WFQU01. Next base: position 3,839 of record WFQU01000017.1, read on the forward strand.
CCTCGCGGTCGAGATAGGTGGAAATGACGATCCGGCCCTCACCCAGGCCAGACAGCGTCAACGTCTGCTCAGCGGCGGAAAAGTTCAGGACTATCAAGCGACGCTGGCCGCCGAATTGGCGCAGGTAAACGAAACAGTCGTCGGCAGTACTCATGAGGGAGCGGTAGCTGCCCACATTGAGGGCTGGTGTCATTTTACGGTACTGCATGAGCCGCTGATAAAGATGTAGCATCGAGGTGGAGTTATCTCGCTGGGCAGCGACGTTGACTGTCGGGTAATCAGGAGCCACGGGCAACCATGGTTCGGCGATCGAGAAGCCGGCATGCGGTTCAGCGCTCCATTGCATCGGCGTACGTTGGGGATCACGGCCTTTGCCAGGGATGCGCTTTTCAAATGGGTCCTTCACCTGGTCCGGCAAGATCTCCACATCATGCATGCCGATCTCATCGCCGTAATAGACAAAGGGGGTGCCACGCAGCGTCAGGAGAAGCATGGCTCCTACCCGCGCCTGCGCAATCCCGACGCGGCTGGCCAGCCGGGGCTGATCATGGTTGCCCAACACGTAGTTAGGCCAGGCCCTGGTCGGCAGAGCTACCTCATAGACATCAACAAACCGGCTAATGGCTGCCGCCTGCCAGGGCAGGTGGATCAATCCGAAGTTGAAAGGCAAATGCAACTCGTCGCCATCCCCATAAAAAGCTGTCTGGGCAGAAAGTGACAGGCGAGAAGAGATCTCGCCAATGCTGACGCGTCCTTCGTATTCATCGAGTACACGCCGAAAACTACGGATAATTTCATGTACGCCGGGCTGGTGGCGACTATACAGGCGCAGTAGTGCGTCACCAGGACTGTCTTTGCCGGCCACGTAGTTGGGGTTAGGCGGCTCGTCACGGAACTGGTCATCTTTCAGCAAGAAGCCAATTACATCGACGCGGAAGCCGTCAACTCCACGGCCCAGCCAAAAGCGCAGCACATCGAGCATGGCGGCGCGGACGTGCGGGTTGCGCCAGTTGAGATCGGGTTGTTCCGGCAGGAAACTGTGCAGATAATATTGGCCGGTGCGCTCATCCCACGTCCAGGCTGATCCTCCAAAGTCGCTCAGCCAGTTGTTGGGAGGGCTGCCGTCTGGTTTGGCATCACGCCAGATATACCAATCGCGCCTGGGATTCGCCCGAGAGGAGCGTGACTGGGTGAACCACGGGTGCTGGTCCGAAGTATGGTTAGGCACAAAGTCAAGAATGACTCGCAAGCCATACCCATGAGCCCGGACCAGCAACTCGTCGAAATCATCCAGGTTGCCAAACAGCGGGTCAATGTCAGTGTAGTTGGCTACATCATAACCAAAATCGGCCATCGGGGAAGGGTAAATGGGCGAGAGCCAGATGGCATCTACGCCCAGCCACCTGAGGTAATCCAGTTGGCCTGTGATACCAGGTAAATCGCCGACACCGTCGCCGTTGCTGTCCACAAAACTGCGCGGGTAAATCTGGTAAATAACCCCTTGTTGCCACCATTTGGCCTGGTCTTGTGAGTGATCACGCATCGTGGTGGTCTTTATCCTTTCACCGACCCAGTCAGGATGCCTTGCACAAAGTAACGTTGCAACGAGAGAAAGACGACCAGAGGCAGGACCATGGAGATGAATGCTGCTGCGGTAAGCAGTTGCCAGTTCTGCCCCAGGGATTGCTGCATGCTGGCCAATTTGATGGTCACCGGCGCTACTTTCTCCATCCCTCCCAAGAAAATCAACGCCACCAGGAGATCATTCCATGTCCATAGAAACTGGAAGATAGCCAGGGATGCTATAGCCGGCACAGAAAGGGGCAAGGCAAGACGGGTGAAGGCAGTGAGATGAGAAGCACCATCCAGATGGGCCGACTCAAATAAATCTTTTGGCAGCGAGCCGATGAAGTTGCGCAACAGGTAAACAGCAAAAGGCAGCCCATAGCCAGTGTGCGCCAGCCAGATGCCCAGGAAAGAACCGCTTAGTCCCAGGCGATTGTATACCCGCAGCAGGGGGATCAAGGTCATTTGCAGGGGGACAACCAGCAGGCCTACCACAATGACAAAGAGAACCTGCCGCCCCGGGAATTCCATCCAGGCGAAGGCATAAGCGGCAAAGGCTGCCACAGTGATCGGGATGAGGGTGGCGGGAATAGAAATCGTCAGGCTGTTAAGAAATGCATGTCCCATACCCCCTGCCGTGAGAACCTGGATGTAATTATCCAACTGGAACTGCGTGAAGTTGAATGGATGCTGGAAGACTGTCCACCAGCCGGTACGACGGACAGCATCCTCGGGCCGGAAAGAACTAATCAGCAATCCGACTGAAGGCAATGTCCAAACAAAAGCGATGAGGACAACTATTATGTGCAAAGGGGTACTTGAGAAAATGTGCTTAAGCCTGGCATTCATCGTATAGCCTCCTGCTCTTGAAAGCGGCGGATGTTGATCACCATGATGGGGATGATCGCCAACAGCAGGATCACAGCAATGGCACTGGCCCGCCCGAAATTCAGGAAAGAGAACATCTCCTTGTACATTCGGTTAGCGATGACCTCGGTACCACGATTGCCGTTGGTCAAAACGAAGACGATATCGAACGCTTTGAGTGCACTGATGACTACCGTGGTAGCTACTACTGCAATGGTTGTACTGATCATCGGTATCATGATGCGCCAGAAGATCTGCCACCCGTTAGCCCCATCCACTCGCGCCGCCTCTATTATTTCGGTGGGGATGCTCTTGATAGCAGCCGATAGGATAACCATGCAAAAGCCCGTCTGCAACCACACGCCAATAGCGATGAGAGCAAAGTTGTTCGTGATTTTGTTCACCAGCCACGCAATGGGCTCCACGCCTACACTGGTTAGCATGGCATTCAGCAAGCCAATCTGAGGTACGTTCACCGGCTTGTAGGCATAGACAAACCGCCAGATAACGCTGGCGCCCACAAAAGAGATGGCCAGGGGCATGAAGATGAATGACTTGACAACTGTCTCGTAACGAACTTGGTTGGCGAGTACCGCGATCACTAGCCCCAGGCCAACGCTGAGACTGGTCAGTAGCACTAACCAAAGCAAGTTGTTGCGGAATGCGATATGCATGGCTGGGTTAGTAACAGCGAAAATATAGTTTTGCAGACCGACGTAGTGCTCGGAACTTGCATCAAGGAAACTGAGGTAAACTGTGTTGAGGGTAGGGTAAACCAGGTAAAACGCCAATATAATAAGAAGTGGCCCGATGAAAACCCAGGGCAGAACGCGCTTCTGCGCCTTATCTGGGAGAAACCCGACCAGGAAGTCCATGATAACATACAACGCAGCTACCCCGCCCACCCCTACCAGTATGGCCAGGAGCATGCTGAGTACCTGGCCTACATAAACAGATAAAGTTCCCATAATTCCCTACCTCATAATATCTCTGTCTTTCTTGTCTTCTTGTCTCTAACTCATGACTGAAGTGTTGAGGCAACCCGTCTACAGGGGCGGGTTGCCTCTGTGTCTTCTATGACGATCACTAATTACTTTTTGTAGGCGTCTACTGCGCTAGCCTCGATCGTCTTCAAAACTTTATCCAGATTCTCTCCACCAACATAGTCCATCACACCGGTCCAGAACGTACCTGCACCAACGGCCGCAGGCATCATGTCAGAACCGTCGAAGCGGAAGACTTTTGCTCTGGACAGCACTTCGGCCTGTTTACGAATGATGTCGTTAGGATAGACGCTTAGCTTGACGCCTCTGTTGGGTGAGATAAACCCACCTCGAGCGGCCCAGATCTCGGCCGGCTGAGGCGTCGCCAGGTACTTCATAAAGGCTCGGGCTTGCGGCGTGTCGCGGAGCATGACGGCCACATCGCCAGCACCCAACGCCGGCGTGCCCCATTTCGGGTTAATGGGCGGGAAGGGGAAGACGCTATAGTCAGCAGGCGTTACACTCTTCGGGAAGAAGCTCGTGATAAAGCTGGCCTGGCGGTGCATGTAGCAGCCGGGCGGGTTGTCGAACAACGGGGCGGGCGAGTCGCCGAAGCCTGTAGTCATTACACCCTTCGGGCCACCCCAACAATACTTCGGGTTGAGAACGATCTGGCCGAAATATTCCCACGCCTTTTTGACAGCCGGGTCGGTCCAGGGGATCTGGTGGTTCACCCACTGGTCGTAGACCTTAGGTCCGGCGGTGCGCAGCATGATATCCTCGATCCAGTCAGTACCCGGCCAGCCGCTGGCCGAACCACTCTCCAGACCAACACACCAGGGCGTACCACCATCTGCCACGATCTTGTTCGAAAGAGCAATCATCTCGTCCCAGGTAGTCGGCACTTTGTATCCTTTAGCAGCGAACGCTTTGGGACTGTACCATACCAGGCTCTTCAAGGCACCTTTGACCCAAACGCCATAGAGCTTGTTATTATAGCTGCCCAGGTCAATCCAAGACTGAGCGTAGTCTTTTTTGAGCTGATTCGTATCCATGAAGGTGTCAATGGGTACCAGAGCGCCCATCTTGGCGAGATCCACCAACAAACCTGGTTGAGGAAGGATTGCGATATCTGGTGGGTTACCTGCCTTAACGCGCGTGACAAGAACAGTACTCTGCTCTTTTGTTGTCTCAAAGGCCATACCAATACCGGTTTTCTTGGTAAAAGGCGCGACCGCTGCCGAGAAAGACGCAAATTCGTCGCCGCCCCACACACCGAGGACAGTCACAGCCCCGCCCGATACGGGTACGGGTACCTTCTTCTCGACTACTTTCGTCACCTGGACAGTGACTGGAACTTGCTTTTCAACTACCTTCGTCACCTGGACAGTTACCGGCACAGTTACCTGCACCTGCTTCTCGATCACCTTGGGGGTGGGTGTCGCGCAGGCAGCCACGATCATCGCTACAATGAGAAGCATAGAGATGCCAAAAACTCTTCGTTTCATAATAAATCTCTCCTTTTCTACTGATGTAATGCGCGTCAAAAACGAACTTAGCCTGCATATCCTACGTCTATCCCGGTTCATCACCTCCTTTGTGTAGACTCTGGACGCTATTTGGCTTTGCCATAGCAGAGCCAGAACTGACCGGCCCAGTAGAGTCTTTCCACCTGCCAGTAGACCCACGAACTATCAGATCAGTATCCAACAATACCACGCGTTCAGCGACCTCTTTTCCTGCGATCAATTTCAGCATGATTTCAGCAGCAGTTTGCCCCAGTGCGCGGGCCGGTAGATGTAGGGATGTTAGCGGTGGCGTAATTAGATCGGCCATGGGAAGGTCGTCGAAACCGATCACCGCCATTTCAGCGGGTACGTGTACGCCAGCATCCCGTAGAGCTGCTAATGCGCCAAATGCCACTACGTCACTGGCCGCAAAAACCGCAGTGGGAGGTGCCGGCAATTCCAGCAAGGACTGCATTGCCTCGTAGCCACTGGCTCGACTAAACTTACCGTAACGAATCAAGGGCTCATCATGGGGTAGGCCGGCGGCCGTGAGCGCGGCTACATATCCCCGCAGCCGATCGCGACTGGCAGTGTAGATTAAGGGGCCGTTGCTGATGAAGGCGATACGGCGGTGCCCCAGGGATAACAAGTACTCCACTGCGGTGCGCGCCCCCCTCACGTTGTCCACATCTACCTGACACAGATCGCTGCCGAGCAAACGTCCCAAGAGCACGATCGGAAACCCCTCAGCCTGAATACGAGGTAATTGAGTGTCATCGGTGCGCGGGCCGGAAACTATCAAGCCGTCGATGTGTCGGGAGCGCACTAACCCTATATAGGCGTCTGGTGCGGTCACGTCTTCGACGGCTTCCAAGAGGATATGATAATCATGCGGGTGGATGACCTGATGGATACCAGACAGAACTTCCATCAAAAACACGTCAGCGAAGAGCCGGTCGGCGCTTTGGCACAACAGAATGCCGATGTTGTTGGTGCGTTGACTGACTAAGCTGCGAGCGGTGGAGTTGGGATAGTAGCCGAGTTGACGGGCTGCTTCCAGCACACGTTGGCGGGTTTCTGTGGAAATCTGCATGTTGGGGGCATTGTTTAGCACGAAAGAGACCGTTGTTCGCGAGACACCAGCCAGTTTGGCGACATCTGCACTTGTAACTCGTTTCTGCCGGATCATACCTTGCCCCTTCACATACACTGTGTGAACATCATTGTAACTAACACGAATTACTAACTCGTGTTAGTTAACAGTATATACTATTTTTCTAGTTATGTCAAGGGGTAATTTAGGAAATATGGAAATTTTGTGATTTAGATGAGTATTACTTAGATCGAAAAGACACAGCAAGTGCCTTGGCATAACTCAGAATGACGCGACTCATGGCAAGGGAAAATTCTTCGCTTTTGCTCGGAGGCATATTTGATCCGAGAAACTGCCCGGTGATAGAACAACATTGTTGAGTATAGACGTGACTGTCGTCAATTGCGCCATAGGCGTGGACGTCGGGCCACGATCACTGGCTACCAGTGCCCAGGCCAACATGAAGACCACCGACGACCAGTCCTAACTGGGACAAGCCAAAACCAAACTAGCGAGACATAAATTTACACAGACTGCGTATACAGATTTTTCGCCATCTTTTATTTGTGTTTTTCTGCGTGCATCTGTGTCCAAAACCTGACCTGGACAAGCCAGAACCAAAAAACCGACGCAAGGTCGCAAAGAGGCCACGGCGCAGCCAAGAACCTTTTTTAGGGGGTCTTGGAGGGAAAACGGCCCCAGTGGTATGCCCCTCTTTTTGGGTACAGGGGTTTGGGGCTGGCCCCCAAGAAAGAAAGTCAAACAGATTCCTATATTAGAAGTTCGACTTCTTCAAGGAGTCGAACTTCTAATCGACGGCGTTCTCCGCTGGAGCGCACGGGGGTGAAATACCCGTGCTACGTGGCAGGAAGCTCCCTAAAAGGGGGTTGGTATTGCGAGACCCGTTGCAGATTATTGCTCTCTGCGTCCCCGCGGCTCTGCGCCAAAGTTGCTCCTCCGAAAATAGCCCCCCCTGGCTCTCAATTCTGGGGTGTTTTCAGTCCGGCGATTAGAAATCGCTGCTACAACTGCGAAACCTGCCTGCGCAGGTTGCATGCTAATCGCCGCAGGGCGATTTTGCAGACGTTGCCGCGACTTTTAGTCGCTGAGCGCTATCAGCCGTCATCAACTAACCCCATGCCTATCCCCGTAGCAGTCCGCGTAGGTACAGATTGCCCCTGAAGTTGTCACACCGTTGGTCGCCCGAATGCAAACACCATAGCCACGAATTAGTTAGCCTTTCCCCGAATCTCCCATAACGAAAACCTCCCTATCACACTTTATACGGTGATAAGGAGGTTTTGTGACACTATAAATAGCGCTTGAGCGCCCCCGGCAGGACTCGAACCTGCAACCTACTGATTCGAAGTCAGGCGCTCTGTCCATTGAGCTACGGGGGCACACTGACGAAAAAGTATAGCATAACTGTGCACGAGAAGGCAAAGAAGAAACAACCAGAACAGGATAGCGAATCAGCAAACCACAGGCGCAACAGGACTACCTGTCCTGCCACGCCTGTGACAAAAGAATCCAGCCAGCAGCGTCACGCCGTCAGGCCGCTATTTTCGGTTACTCTTTTTCTTTCTCGCGCTGGACGTCCGCAATAATTTGCTCTGTGACATGTTCCGGCACCTGTTGATAGTGCGAGAATTCCATGCTGAAAATACCCCTACCTTGGGTAATAGAGCGCAATTCCGTCGCGTAGCGCTGCAATTCTGCTAACGGGACCTGGGCCGTGATGACTGTCTTGCCGGTCTCTTGTCCCATACCCTGAATCATAGCCCGGCGCGTGTTCAGATCTCCCATGATATCCCCGACATATTCCTCCGGAATGATCACTCTGACGTTCATGACCGGCTCTAACAACACGGGATGCGCATCCATGAATATCTTTTTGAAAACTTCACGGCCGGCGATCTGGAATGCGATATCCTTAGAATCCACCGGGTGCTCCTTGCCGTCGTACACCTCACAGCGTACGTCGACAACCGGATAGCCAGCTAACGAACCCTTGTCCAGCGTCGAGCGAATCCCTTTCTCAATGGACGGGAAGAAAGAATTAGAGATCGCACCACCAAAAACGCGAGATGTGTCGTATTCAAAACCGCCGCCCCGAGGCAATGGCTTAATTTCCATGTGGACTTCGGCAAACTGCCCCGCCCCGCCCGATTGCTTTTTGTGGCGATAGGAACCACTGGCTGAGCGAGCAACCGTTTCTCTATAAGGCACTTTGGGCAGCGCGGTCTCAATGCCGACACCAAATTTGCTTTCCATGTGGTGGACAGCAATATCGATATGGATATCCCCCATACCGGAAAGGATCGTTTCTTTCGTACCTTGCTCGAAATGCCACGTCAACGTAGGATCCTCTTCGTCCAGCCGGGAAAGGGCCGTGCCGATCTTGGCGGCATCCGCCTTGCTCTTGGGACGCACCGCTACGGAATAGAGCGGATTGGGATAGACTGGCGGTTTGAGCAAGAATGGAGAGCCTTTATCACAAAGCGTGTCGCCTGTAGCCGTCACGGAGAGCTTGGCCACAGCACCGATATCGCCCAGCGCTAATTTATCCACATGATCCTGTTCTTTGCCGCGCGTGATCAACACGGCACCTATCCGTTCTTCTTTCTCCTTATTCACGTTCCATACTCGGCTGTCCCCCGTAAACTCGCCTGAATAAACCCGCAAATAGTTCAATTTACCCACGTACGGGTCCGCAATAGTCTTGAAAACTAAGGCAACCAACGGACCATCCGCTTTAGGCAACAATTCCACTTCTTCTTCTGAATCCGGTTTGGCAGCAATTTCCGCCGGCATTTCCGCCGGATTAGGGAAATAGTTAGTGATGGCATCTAACAAAGCAACGGCCCCCACATTATGTGTTGCAGCGGCTAAAAAGACCGGCACGATAGCGCCAGTGCGAATGCCGGCTCGCAAGCCTTGTTGAATTTCTGCTGCGGTGAGCTCTTCCCCTTCCAGGTATTTCATCAGAATATCATCATTTTGCTCGGCAATAGCGTCAATGAGTTCAATGCGCAACGCTTCGGCATCATCGACTAAATCAGCAGGAATCTCTGTCGGCGTTTTTCCATCTTCCAAATAAGCTTGCATCGTGACAAGATCAACGACCCCTTTGAACGCCTCTTTTTGACCAATAGGCAATTGCATCAAGACTAAGCGGACATTAAAGATGTTCTTCATCTCGCCGAAAACCCGCTCGTAATTGGCCGTATCGCGATTCATTTTGTTGATCACAATAGCGCGGGGCAAAGAACGTTCATTTAAATATCCCCATATCAGCTCAGTGCCAACTTCCACGCCGGAAACAGCATCAACCAAAACGATGCCGGCATCAGCGGCGCGAATTCCACCTTTAGTATCGCCAACAAAATCGGGATAGCCAGGTGCATCCAGAACATTGACTTTGCAGTCGTGCCATTCAATGGGCACGAGTGTGGAATAGATAGAAATCTGGCGGCGTATCTCTTCCGAGTCGAAATCAGAAATTGTGTTGCCGTCTTCGACGCTTCCCATCCGTGTAGTAAGGCCGGCATCAAAAACCATCGCTTCCGTCAGCGAAGTTTTTCCCGACCCACTATGGCCGACAAATACAACATTTCTGATTTTATCCGTTGTATAAAACTTCATAAATACCTCCTACACAAATTGATAATCTACAGCCATTGTGATCGGTTTCATGCTCTCTCTCGTTCCCTCCCCTATCAAGTTCACCCTGCCTGCGAAATTGACGCTTTCGAGGAGCTTTTTCGATTTGGCAATAGATCTTCCCACTGGCTGTTGAAGTGATTATTTCAGATTTTGAGCATTCTAACATAGTTTTAGCTAAGCACCAAAGGAAAAGCGTGCAGTGCAGGTGCCCTCGAAGCCGTTGGCCGGGAGCCGTTAGGCTTTAGCACTGGAAGGGAGCTGGCATTGTGCAGCCCGCTAAAGCGGGCTTCTACCCGACGTAGCCCGACGGCTTTGAGCCTCGGGCGGCTCGCCGGACGCAAGGCATAACGACAGGAAAAAACAGTCGGTGGCCGGCAGCGATAGGCGTGCGCAGGCGTGTCACGTTGTTGCAGGGTGGTGGCTTTCACGCTCCCGGCGCCATTTCGCCTCGGTTTCTGCCACTAGCAGAGCCATAGACTCGCCGATGTATGGGTACAGCAGCCAGACAGAAGCAACACCGAAAAGTGTGCCGGTTACGACCCGGGAAAGCCAGCTACTTTCCCAAAGGCCGAAAAGTTGCCCTGTGCCGTCAATCGCCATGGGCAGAATGGCCAACAGATAGAAACGAAAAGGAAGTTTAGGCCAGTGCCGCTTGGTCAAAGCGTAAAGGAGGCCGGCTAAGAGGGCACTGCTGTAAATAGCCAAATCACGTTGACAAAAGGCTACTTTGTAGCCTAAGTGGGCATTACCAATGAAATAGCGCCGCTGATAACGCGGTATGTGCGGGCGCAAGCCATTATGCTGCAATGTGTCCAGGCTATAGGCGTTTCGCTCCCCGAATAAGAAAAAAGAGCGCTCCGGCAATTGGTGGCACAGAGGGCGATAAGCATAATAAATCGCCTGCGCCGGCTGATGCCAGCCTATCTGCATAAAAACCGGCGCGGCTAAGGGTAAAGCCATGTATAAAGCCAAAACCGTATTGAAGAATGCCAGCCAGTGCTTGCCAATGCCGTATACCACCCGATCCATGACGCGGACAAGCCAACCAGAGACCACGGCCATTTTATCTGCCGAACTCACGAGTTGCTACCGATGCCAGAAGTTCCCACTGCCGCGCCGCTCAGGTAGCCGATATACGCCGGTACCAGGGGCAACACACAAGGCGACAGGAAAGAAGCTAAGCCTGCCAAGAAAGCAATAAGCAAAGTGATGCCCTGTTCAGCTTGGGCAGCCAAACTGCTATCCACGTTCACAAACGCGTTGAATGAAGCTAACATCCGCAAACTGTCCGTGAAGATTCCAATGCCGACGAGCAAGAGTAGCACACCGCTGGCAACGGTAATGGCCGGCAACCAGCGTCGCAGCCGCGGTAAGAAGCCTAACACATAGCTAAAAAGGGCGCCGGTCAGCAGGAAAGGCAATCCCAAGCCAGCGGAATAGACCGCTAAAAGCAAGGCCCCCTGCCCCACCGATTGCGTGTTGCCGGCCAAGAGCAAAATTCCGGCTAAAATAGGCCCCACACAAGGAGTCCAGCCGGCCGCAAAAACAATGCCTACCAGAAACGAAGTACCGTAATTACGACCTCGTTTCTGATCAACCTCGAAACGGATATCCTCATCGAACCACTCGAATTGGTTACCATAAGCAACGATGAGGCCAATGAGTAATGCTTCGACAATGCGCCAGACCAACAGTGTGTGACTGCCGGCCAAATCCAATCCCACGGCTGCGGCTGCCAAGGCGAAATAGCCTGCTTTAGGCAAAGATAGCCCGGTTAAGGTCAAAACAGCAAAGAGTAGTGCGTCCAACAAGCGCGGCAACGGCAATTGCGTCTGATCTAAATAATATGTGGTCGCCCCAACCAACAAAGCAGCAATAACCCACTGCCATTTTTTCAGGTCGACATGTGCAACGCGCAGACCGAAAACAATGAGCAAAGCGCCGCCAACACGCACGATTAATGGCAGAAAGTCGTAGAGCGCATAGCCTACCAAACCCACCGACGCGCCCATGACAGTAAAAATAAGCGAGAAGCCCAAAACGAGAAAAAATGCATGAGTAAAAGTTTGCCAACGTGTTACACGCATATCTTGTTGCACAATGATTGTATATCCTCCCTCTGAAAAATGGAATGCTGATTAACGCAATCTGCCTTGTCCGGCGATTAGAAATCGCTGCTATAACTGTGAAACCTGCCTGCGCAGGTTACCTGCTAATCGCCGTAGGACGATTTTGCAGACGTTGCCGTGACTTTTAGTCGCTGGGCGGAATAGTTACCCCCAGCTAAGATAGAATCTCTCTTCTGAAAATAAAATGGGACGCAGATCAACGCAGGCTGCGCACACAGATAAAAAACCAGGCCTTTTTTAAGAAGTTCAACTTCTTCGAGAAGTTGAACTTCTGTTCGATGGCGTTCTCCGCCCAAGCGCACGGAGCTCAAAGCTCCGTGCTACGTAATTGATAAGCCCCTTAGAAAGGGGCTGGTGTTAAGCAGCTTCTTTGCAGTGGGCGCTATCTTGACGTACCCCGCCGCTGCACCGGAATCGAGGCTTTAGCCGGTGGTAGACCCACTAATCCGCCTAAAGGCTCGACGTCAGCCGCATCATTTTCAGCCGCTGTGGTGCGCCTGTCTGCGTGCATGCACAGGCAGGCCGAAGGCTCGTGATGACTCCTCGAAAATAAGACCTCTCCCCTGGCTTGCCGCCCAGAGGGGCGGCAAGCCTTTCCCTCCCCGTATCGGGGGAGGGAAAAAAGCCAAGCGCAGCGCAGCTTAGAGGAGAGGTCACCTCTGAAAATAGAACGCCAATCAACGCTGCTGTACAACCATCACAGTCATTTGCTACGGCCCCGGACAATCCTGCTATGCACGGATTGCCCGTCGCCGCTCATCTTCCAGCATGGCGGCCAAGCTGTCAATCTCTTTTTGCAGCCGCCGCTGTTGGGATAACGTGTAAAGGACAAACGCAGTCGGAAAAAGCCAAATTACGACTAAAGCAGCCAAGAGATAGTTCATTATGCCATTGCTCCATTTTCAATTGCTAACTGAATTTCAGCGTAATGCCTGGTGACTACTCAGCCACCCCAACAATAGGACGCAGTAAATGCTAACCTTTTCTGATTTATCTGCGGGCACCTGCATGAGAGCTATGTAATCAGCGTCCTATTTGACTAAGGCTGAGCAGTTACAATTCCTGTTCCAAAATACGGGCGCGTAACGCTTCAACACGGCTTGCTAGTTGGAGCACGCGCAGCCGGTGCCATAACAGCACGATGTAAAGTAGCGTGAAAGCGATCAGCCCGGCAAAAAATGCCGGCCGCATGCCCTTCGCCAGTCCGAAATCGTTGCCTTTAACCAGTAACGGATGAATAGTGCGCGCCAGACGAATGGAAAAGAATGTAATGGGCACGCTGATGTAGCTAAAAATGCTATAAACGGCGGCAAAACGCGCTTGGCGTTCCGGTTCCTCCACCGCACCACGTAACATGAAATAAGCAACGTAGAGCAGCCAGGTAATAGCCATCGTGGTCAGCCGGGGATCCCAGGTCCACCAAGTGTTCCAGGCCGGTCGGGCCCAAATAGAGCCGCTGATGACCGCAGCTGTAGCAAAGGTTAGGCCCAACTCCACCCCGGCCAGCGCAACTAGATCCCAAATGCGTTTTTTGGTAATTAGAAAAACGATAGAGGCCACGAAAGAAACCGTGAAAGACAACATGAAAACCCACGCTACAGGTACATGAAAATAGATAATGCGCTGTGCCCATTGCAATTGAACCGTGCCCACGTTTACCGCGGCCGGCGCTTTGAAGCCCATGAACAAAGCAATGATCACGGCCGCATAAGCGATGATCGTGCTCATTACTAACCATTTCGACGATGTCCGCTGCAAAAGATACTCCTTATTCTTCGACGATATACTCAAAAGTCAGAAAGGCGATAACCAGAAAAATAATATCATAAACGATTAACAAACGCCACCAGTTAGCCAAGTCCGCCACCGCGAGCTGCTCCAATAGCCCCGCAGTCAATTTAACCGCGGCAATGATGACCGGCAAAACCACTGGGAAGAGCAATATCGGCAACAGGATATCCTGAGCCCGCGTGTTAACCGTAATCGCGGAAAACAGCGTTCCCACCGCGGCAAAGCCAAACGTGCCGGCCAGCAGCACCAACAGTAGATCAGCGCGCACTAAATTCACATTGAAAAAAACAGTCGTCAGCGGCACAATGATAACTGCCACGCTGAGGATGAACAGGAAATTGGCGGCCATTTTCCCAAAATAGAGGGCGCTCCTGTCCACCGGCGCCAGCAACAGACCGGATAACGTGTCATTTTCTTTTTCCACCGTGAAAGAACGGTTCAATCCTAACATCCCGGCAAAGGTGATGGACACCCAGAGCACGCCGGGCACTACCTGCCGGATATTCTGCACGCGCAGATCAAAAGCAAAATTGAATATAATGATGGCCAACAGTGCAAACACGAACATCGCGCTGAAAATCTCGCGGCTGCGCCATTCTGTCCGTAACGCCTTCCAGAAAATAGCATACGTGGCTCGGATGAATTGGCTCATGCCGCCTCGCTTGTAATTTGTTGGTAACGGCTGCGCAATGTGTCTTCGCTCAAGGCAGTGCTATTGTTTTCGCACGACAGCTTACCATTAGCCAAAATGCCAACTTTGTCGGCAATGGCTAACCCACGGCTCAAATTGTGCGTAGTCATAATAATGGTGCGTCTGGCCCCGCCGATTTCCTGTAACAAATGCAACAACATATCCGATGCCTGGGGATCCAAGCCAGTATCCGGCTCATCCAAAAGCAAAATGGGCGGATCATGCAACAAAGCCCGCGCAATAGTCAACCGTTGCACCATCCCCCGGCTGAACGTGCGTACTTGGTCCTCACGTCGGCGGTACAGTCCGACCCGTGCCAACAAGGCCTTGACCCGTTCGTCCAGTTGCGTCAAGCCGTAAATCTGGCCGTAAAAGCGCAAATTCTCGACGGCAGTGAGACGGTTGTAAAGTAATGTTTTGTGTGTCACTAGACCAATCTGCCGGCGTACCATGCCGCTCTCGCGAGGCAATGCATAGCCATTGATGTACACCTGCCCTCCGGTTGGCTTGCTCAACGTAGCTAAAATGCGCAGCAAGGTTGTTTTCCCGGCACCGTTGGGACCAAAGAGCACCAAGGTTTCCCCGGCCGCAACCTCCAGGTTCACCCCGCGCAGCGCATATTGATAGCCAAACCGTTTGACTAAGCGCTGGACTTTAATCACGGCTCGTGCCCCCCAACCCCGGCCAAATCCGAGCTAAAGCGCGTTTGTAAGCAGTCCGCTTTTGCTGATAACGCTCCGTTGCCAACTCGCCTGCTTCATATTGATCATCTAAGCGAGCGATGGCCGTCAAAAGTTCTTCTCGCCGCGCCGCGCCGTCCACAGTTTGCCGTGCAGGCCGGCGTGTACCAAACCACACGCCAGCGATAATCAGCAAAAAGAATAGCAGGACGCTGATCAGGGCTACGCTTTGCACAGGAATGAGCGGTTGGCCGGGGATGTGCGAAAATTGCGCCGAAAGCATCCGCCCCGCTGACACATTCTCGACTTGCCAGATTTCATAAGTCTGGCCGCTAATTTCCCGCTGGCCAATCCGCTGGAACACCGTTGACCGCACTTTCTCGCCAGTCTCGGGCACAATGAGCTCCACCTGTGCCGCCGGATACGGCAATTCATGCAGGATCGTCGTGTGGAAACTGGCGTATGGGACGTGATAGCGAAACATAATTCGCCGGGCCTGTTCCCCGGGCGGCAAAGGTTTTGTATCCACCAGACTGTGACCAACACGCTGAAAGCGGCCAGTACCGCTATCCCCAACGATAGCCAGATTTTGGGCGTTTTTCGGCAGAGGAAACGTGACAACCGCCCTGCCGTTGACGCCTTGCGCCTGCTGTCCCAAATAAGTACGGTCGGCGGGGTTACTCAAGATGTAGAACTCGGCGACATTGATTCCCCCCGGCGCAAACGTGACAATCCAGTGTAGTTGCAGGATGTGAATGGCTGGCACCCGGTCAGTTGCTGCGAAAACAGAGAGTTCTACCGGAATAACGCTTTGGCCGGCACCGAAAGTGACGAGCGGTGATGCGTAATCTACGCCCTGATAACGTGTGCGCACTTGATAATGCAGAAAGCTGCGCCGGTCCACGCCCTGGAATGAGAACGTTCCGCCAGCGCCCGTCTGTACTGTCAATGGTGCATCGATGGCGACCGTGCCGCTATACGGCTGCAACGAAACCGGCAAGGCGGAAAGGTCGGCTGTGACGCCGGAGGTACCCATTTTCAACACACCCTGGATAACGCCAGTTGGGGACGCGGGGGCACCGTTTTGGGCGAAAGCAGTTCCGGCACCGGCCAACAACAGCAGGACGAGGACACACGCCGCCAGGCCGCGCAGGAGATATTGTCGGAAGGTCACAGCCAACTTAGCTTCACGCATGGCGTCATTTCTGTATTTTTACTTCTTCATAGCGAGAGGGACACTTCAAAAGCAACGTTTTGGCTTGCAGCACGCCATGTTTATCCAGTTTCCCCTCCACGATTGCGGTTGCCTCGTCAGTCATGTTATCCGGCTTGACACCCCCGAAATGCACCGGCAGGCGTGTTCCCTGCGCATCAACAATAGAAAAATCAAGTTGCATGGTAGCCGGCTTCCAAACGATACTCTTCGGCAATAGTTTACCGGAAACGCGGATGGTTTTGCCGGTTAGATAAGCGCGTTGCGCCTGCACTTCGGTGGGCGTGCGGTAATATGCCCCGGTCGAACCGACAGCGTTGGCGACCAAATAGACGATAGCCGCTACAATAATGAGGGCACCAATAATGAATTTATACTGTTTTTTTTTCGCACCGTGATGGGCAGGGAGAGAAGCATCTTGTGTTGTCATCTTTTATTCCCTTCACGGGAATTATCTCGCGGGGCAACAGATTCCTGCAAGGCCAAAGCGTCCAGTTCCTCGGCAGAAAATGACGTGTCAACGAGAATATCTCTCGCCACCTTTGAAAAGCTAACAGGCACGAAAAGCTCGACCTGCGCTAAAGGCCCGATCGTCAACGGGTAAACCGTCGAGCCCGCAGATTCGCCGCGCACATAGACAGGGACGCCGGAACTTTGTAATTTGCTGCGTATCACATCCGCTTCCGCCAAATTAGCAGCGCAATAGACTAATTCAGCACTTTCATCCATGGACTCGTTGCGTCCGGCCGGAACAACACCGGGGGGACAAGTAGCCACGCCTAATAAGCGCTGTAATGCTTCAATAAAATGCATCTTACCTCATCTCCTTTGTCCCATCATCACACTGGACAGACATTATAACAGCAATCCTCTATTTCGCGAAATCGCTGCCAATATCCCTCCGCCGCTGTGATAAGCGCAGCACTTTGGGTGTAGTACGATTTTTGTCACTGCCGGCGCGACGGGCTGCCCATGTTCTTGCGGGCTCTACACCCGGCGGTGGCCGCGTTGGCTATATCCTTTAGCTCTGTCACGGTTGTTTTCAACGCCTCACGACTGCGCCGTTGGCAAGATGCACAAACGGGTTGACAGAGGAGTCAGCATGGGCCTGCGGCGCACCACAGCGAATGAAAACCTACGGCTGGACTCGAGCCTTTAGGCGGTTTTGTAGCGTTACCCCCGGCTAAAGCCTCTACTCCGGTACGGCGGCGAGGTACGTCAAGGTAGCGTCCGCTGCTAAGAGGCTGCCCTACAGCAGC
>WFQU01000018.1 GCA_015486845.1 Anaerolineae bacterium
CTCTTGCCGGTACGGCGGCGGGGTACGTCAAGGTAGCGTCCGCTGCTAAGGGGCGGCTCAACACCAGCCCCTTTCTAAGGGGCTTATCATTTACGTAGCACGGAGCTTGGAGCTCCGTGTGCTCGGGTGGAGAACGCTGTCGATTAGAAGTTCAACTTCTCGCAGAAGTTGAACTTCTTAAAAGGCAAGCTGCGCTGCGCTTAGCTTTTTCCCCTCCCCGATACGGGGAGGGGAAGGCTTGCTGCCCCTTTGGGCGGTAAGCCAGGGGAGAGGTCTTATTTTTAGAGGAGAGATTCTATCTTAGCCGGGGGTAACTATTCGGCCCAGCGACTAAAAGTCACGGCAACCTTTGTAAAATCGCCCTACGGCGATTGGCATGCAACCTGCACAGGCAGATTTTGCAGTTGTAGCAGCGATTTCTAATCGCCGGACCATTGTTTTTTATCTGCGTGCGCAACCTGCGTCCCATTTTATTTTCAGAGAGGAGACACTTAATCAATGGAATGACTTAACAAAACAGGTGCACTGAGACGCATTAACCATGGCCTATCATGTGTAACTCGTTTCGATAAGCTTCTTGTTAGTTAGGTCACAGATTGATCCGTAGCTTCGCTAAAACGTAACTGCACGGGCTTTTTTCAGTCTTTGTAAAGTAGTGCCTTAATAGTGGAATGCTTGCTCACTGAGCAAGCATTCCACGCCAAGCTTCTAAGAGTACTAAGCGGCAAAAATATGAAGTTACCATTAGTTAGCCGGCGTAGAAGAAATCAAATTCGGAAGGAGGTAGCTAACCGCCTAAATGGACGGTCAGCCAGGGATAAGGTCACATTCAAGCACGTTGTGGTGAAACGAAACAATGAAATTACGTCGTTTATTAATCATAGCGCTTATTCTGACCATGGTGTGTAGCGCTGCACGCGAGTATAGCGCGGCAAACATAGCGTCGGCCATGTCTGTGCCGGGCAGCGGAATGCGCCAATACGTAAACACGCGCTGGGGCTATACGCTGCGTTATCCGATAGATGGGATACTTTCTCCGGCGGATGTGAATGCCGCCTCGGTTAAACTGTTGCTCCAGAAAGACAGTTATCCCTTGCTAATCGACGGCTTGCCCAATCCGAAACGATTTTCGCCGGCCCAGTGGGCCACGAAGGCATTACGTATGACAACAAGCCGATCGGCGGCTGGGCCATTGCTTCCTTTAATCGCAATCAATACAACCGTGGGCGGTCAGCCGGCTTACTTGCTTCGTTATCGACAGATGGGCACTGTTTTTCAAGAAGTGTATATTGCCAATGGCTCGGCGCTGCTGCGCTTGCGCTGGCCGCAAGAAAGTAACCCCTTCGTTTCTGTCTCGGCTGCACCGGATAGCGCCTATCTTGGTATCCTCGATCAATTGCACTTCTTCCCGCCGAGCCTCGCCGCGCCGGTATCACCACCGCTCCAACAAAAGGTGGACGTTATAACGGATATTCCGCCACTGACAGTGCCGATTTTCGCTCAAAACGGCCAATCCTGGAGCGATGAGCAGTTAGGGTCGTGCATAGGCCTGACCATCGGCAGGCAAGGATGCGCTGTGACTTCCAAGGCGATGATTGCTGCTTTTTTCGCTATTACGGTGACGATTCCCGTTGCCCAGTCTAGCATGGGCCAGACCCGGCAAGGTATGAACCCCGGCATCTTGAACGATTGGTACCGGTGGAAAGGAGGTTTTGCGCGAGATCCGGTCAACGGCGGCTATTGTTTGATCTGGGCCGGCGATCGGGGCGAGGTTCCGCATTTGCATTTGGTCAGCCGTTTATACAACGAAAATGCAAACGGCTATCTGGATGCTGATAAAATCAAGTTAGTGGATGATGCTCTGCGATCCGGCCAACCGGTAATGGCCGCCATTCACACGACCGCAGTTCCCCAGCATTTCGTTGTGATTACCGGACGGCACGGGAACGACTATGAAGTCAATGACCCATGGAACGGCATGCATACAACGCTGCAAAGAGGAAATCCGCAATTGGGAGGAACGGCTTACGTGGTGGATTATTTATGGTTCTTCCAAGGTCAATCCTACCAGCGTTGCGCCGCACCGGCGGCGTTATTTCCCGCCCCGTTGACGCTTGTTTCCCAGTTTGATCTTTCTTTTCGCTGGCAAGCGCCTCTTTGTCGTGGTGTGGATGGCTACCGATTGCGGGTTACTACGTCGGAGAACACGCAGGCCGGGCCGTGGATCGTAGACCAGGTCATTGCCGGGCCGACCGACCACGCGCTGGTAACGATCCCACAGGCATATGAATTCCGGACCCTGTTTTGGTCGTTGACAGCGCATAACCCGGCCGGGGAAGGCGTAACCGGCGGCCCCTGGCGCTTTGCCGTGGATCGTAATGCGACAACCCCCGTGGCGCTGCCACCGCCAACTGCTACGCCAACCCCCACACCCACACCGACCGTGGTGCCCGAGCCAACCTCGGCACCGGCCGCACAGACAGGAATAGCAAGCTACAATATTTTTCTGCCGCGCATAAGTCGTTGAAATTGCTTTGCTGGCATGACGAGGCAGTGAGGTAACGGACAACGCGATTGCTTCTTCGGCCCGATACGCGTATAATAACAGCACAAGTTAAATAGATTGATAGATGACCCTACTGAAAGCCCCTTTGTCGCAGAGAACGCAAAGCGCGCAGAGAGAAAAAATAATAGGTTTACAACAGAATTTTTCCTTTGCAATCTTTGCTTTTTCTCAGCGTTCGCGGCGCCCCCTGCCGTTCAATACCTTTTTTCAGGGGACTCATGGATATCCGTTTCGAAAAAGGAGTTAAGCATGAGCACACTTTTGTTAAAACACGCAGACTTACTGATCACAATGGACGATCAACGCAGGACAATTATCGATGGCGGCCTCTTTGTTCGTGACAATGTCATAGAAGAAGTCGGAGCTACAGCCGATTTGCCATTATACGCCGATAAAGTGATCGATGCTGAAGGAATGGTCGTGCTTCCCGGATTAGTCAATACACATCATCATCTTTACCAAACATTGACCAGGGCCATGGCGCAGGATAGTGGCTTATTCGGTTGGCTGCGCACCCTGTACCCCATTTGGGCCAATTTGACCGGTGAAGCGGTTTATGTTAGTGCGCTGGTGGGCTTATCTGAGCTGATGCTTTCCGGCTGTACAACCACCAGTGATCACCTCTACATTTTCCCCAACGATGTGCAACTGGAACACGAAATTTGGGCGGCCCGGGAATTGGGTGTTCGCTTCCATCCGACCCGAGGCAGCATGTCTTTAGGCGAGAGTAAAGGCGGCTTACCCCCGGACAGCGTTGTGGAAGAGGAGTCGGCTATCCTCAAGGATAGCCAGCGGGTCATCGAAACATTTCACGACCCGGAGCGGTTCAGCATGTGCCGGATTGCGTTGGCGCCCTGCTCGCCATTTTCCGTTACCCCGGATCTCATGCGGCAGAGCCGGGCCATGGCGGATGCCTACCACGTTCGGTTGCATACCCATTTAGCCGAGACCATTGATGAAGAACAATTCTGCTTAGAGAAATTTGGTGCCCGGCCACTGGAGTACGTGGCCGATTTGGGTTGGGTGGGCAACGATGTCTGGTTTGCCCACGGCGTTCACATCAATGCGACGGAAATAGAGCTCATGGCGCGGACAAAAACCGGTGTGGCTCATTGTCCCGGCTCCAATATGCGTTTAGCTTCCGGCATCGCACCGGTGCGGGCCTATATCGACGCCGGCGTGCCGGTCGGCATCGGCGTGGACGGCAGCGCCAGCAATGATGCGTCGCACCTTCTGGCAGAAACGCGCCTGGCTATGCTGTTGCAGCGGGTCGGTGGCAATCCCGCCGGGCTCACCGCTGCTGAATCGCTGGAGTTGGCAACATTAGGAGGCGCCCGGGTGCTGGGCCGGGATGACATCGGCGCGCTGGCCCCGAACATGGCGGCCGATTTCATCGGCTTCAAATTAGAATCACTGGATTATGCCGGCTGTCGTCACGATCCGTTAGCCGCTTTGACTTTCTGCCACCCACAAAACGTGAATTTCTCGGTCATCGACGGCCAATTGCTCATCGAGGATGGCGCATTCGTCAAGTTCAACCCAACCCCCATCATTCGCCGTCACAACAAAATTGCTCATGATTTACTGGAGAAAGTCGGATAACAGTTGATCAGGGGCATTCGTTTCCTCCTTGCCGAATTTGGCCACCCGGCAAGCCCGTGTTATACTTTTTACTTGTGTGATTTTCATAAGGGAGGAATGTTGTGAGCATGGCAAACTTGATGTTAGCGCTTGAACGGCCTGAAGCGAATCAAAATATACCGGTGTTAGAAGTAGGCGATACGGTTAGAGTCTTCTTCCGCATTGTGGAAGGGAAAAACGAACGACTGCAGCCTTTTCAAGGCGTGATTATTCGTATCCGCAAAGGGGGCGTGAATAGCTCTTTTACGGTGCGGCGCATTGCCTCCAACGGCATCGGCGTAGAACGTTCTTTTCCTTTTCATTCTCCTCGTGTGGAAAAAGTAAACATTTTGCGTAAGGCTAAAGTACGGCGCAGCCGCCTTTACTATTTGCGCGGGCTGCAGGGCAAAGCCAGCCGCCTGAAAGAGCGACGGTTCAAGAAATAGTAAGACGGCAAACTACTTCAGCAGGGTATCATCGCTGAGAATTAGAAAGCGCAGGGTGTGCCCTGCGCTTTTCTTGTTGGAGGTGTTATCATGGGCCTGCGGCACACCACAGCGGATGAAAGTGCCCCCTTATCCCCCAAACCTTGGGGGGGCAATTACTCGGCGCCCAGCGACTAAAAGTCACGGCAACCTTTGCAAAATCGCCCTACGGCGATTGGCATGCAACCTGCGCAGGCAGGTTTCGCAGTTGTAGCGGCGATTTCTAATCGCCGGGCAAGGCAGAGGGTAGCCGAGGGCATTGCCCTCGGCTACCCTCCAGAGAAGTTTATTTTCAAGGGAGTTATCATGAGCCTGCGGCACACCACAGCGGATGAAAATTAAGATCAGCGTGCATCAGCGTTAATCTGCGTTCTATTTTCAGAGGAGTCGGAACAGTGGTTGTAGAACCAGGGCTCGGCGAAGAAATCGCCGCGTGGCAAGCCGGCTACCGGCGTATAGCCGGCTTGGACGAAGCCGGGCGGGGTGCTTGGGCAGGGCCTCTCTACGCGGCGGCAGTTATTTTGCCGCCACAGCCGGAACGACTGCGCCAGCGCTTAGCCGGCGTGCGTGATTCCAAGACATTGCGTCCCCTAGCCCGGGAGCGGTTACTGGAGCGCATTGAAGCGGTCGCTTTAGCTGTGGGCATTGGCACAGTCAGCGCTGTAGAAATCGACCGCATGGGGATTGCATCGGCCAACCGATTAGCCATGCAACGGGCGGTGCAGCAAATAGCTTTGCCGGCTGATTTCCTGTTGGTGGACTATCTGTCATTGCCGGCTATTGCTTTGCCGCAACGCGCTTTCCCTCACGGTGAAAACGTAAGTCTCTCCGTGGCAGCAGCTTCCATCGTGGCCAAGGTGCAGCGGGACCGGCTGATGTGTACCCTGGATGACGATTTCCCGGGCTACGGATTCGCCCAACACAAAGGATATGGCACAGCGCAGCACCGGCAGGCGTTGATTGAACGCGGTTTGACACCGCAACACCGGCGCAGTTGGGCGCCAATGCGTGACATGAGAGAAAGAGGCCATGGCAAGTAACGCTCGTCACCGGTTAGGTCGGCAAGGGGAAGAAATGGCAGCCCAGTTGTTACGAAAAAGAGGCTACAGCATTTTGGCGCGCAATGTGCGCGCTTCTAACTGGGGTGAAATCGACATTTTAGCAGAGCAGGACGATTTTCTGGTGGTGGTGGAAGTGCGCACCCGCCGCGGCCACCGTTTCGGTAGCGCCGAGGATTCCATCGGGCCGGCCAAGCAAGCACGATTAGCACAACTGGCGCTTTGGGCCGTGGACAAATATGACTGGACAAGAAGTTGGCGGGTGGACGTGGTAACGATCCAGATGGACAGCCGGGGTAAAATGGAGGAAATACGTTTATTGCCGGATGCCGTGGGGGATATATCGTGACGCAGAAACAGAATTCGCCCCTTATTGCCATCATCGGGCCCACCGCCGTGGGTAAAACGGCGCTTTCGATCCACTTAGCGCAGCGTTTTGGCGGCGAGATTGTCTCTGCCGACTCCCGGCAAGTTTATCGCGGCATGGATATCGGCTCCGCTAAAGCCACCGCAGAGGAACGCGCTGCCGTGCCCCACCATTTGTTGGATGTCACCGATCCGGACCACCCGCTAAATGTGGCTACTTACCAACGGCTGGCTTATCACGCCATCGACGACATCACCGCTCGGGGGCACTTACCTTTCTTAGTGGGCGGCAGTGGCCTTTACGTGCGCGCCGTGTTGGAGGGGCTACGCATTCCCGCCGTGGCGCCACAGCCGGCGCTGCGAGCCGTGCTGGAGGAGATTGCAGCCCCTCGCGGTGCACCTTTCCTGCACCGCTGGTTAGCGGCCATGGACCCCCAGGCTGCCGCCCGAATCGACTATCGCAACGTGCGCCGGGTGATCCGCGCTTTAGAAGTGATCTTGGTTTCCGGTCGGCCTATCACCCCGGCGCAGCGCCAGGCTCCGCCGCCATACCGCATGCTGCGCGTCGGCCTCACACGGCCGCGGCCGGAACTGTACCGGCGCATTGATAGACGCGTAGAAGCGCTATTGGCCGCCGGGCTGGTTGCAGAAGTCCGGACACTGTTGGCCGCCGGCTACACCCCGAATCTGCCGGCCATGAGTGGCATCGGCTATAAACAGATCTGTGCTTATCTGCAGGGGGAAATTAGTCTTGCCGCAGCAGAGCAAGAAATCAAACGACGTACGCGCCGCTTTGTGCGACAACAGGCCACCTGGTTCCGGCTGGATGATCCGCACATCCATTGGTTCGATTTGGCCGCAGTCGCTGAAGTGGATATATTCTCATTAATCGAAACATTCTTGAGCCAAGACGCATGAAACGTGTTGTAATTAGGCGTTATACCACAGCGGCTGAGAATGCCCCTTATCCCCCAACCATGGGGAGCGACACACCTCCAGAGTTGGGGGCCGGGGGGCCATTTTCGGAGGAGCAACTTTGACGCAGAACCGCAGGGACGCGGAGAGAAATAATCTGCAATGGATCTCACAACACCAGCCCCCTTTCAGGGGGCTTCTTGCCACGTAGCACGGGGATTTGACCCCCGTGCGGTTGGGCGGAGAACACCGTCGATTAGAAGTTCAACTTCTTCAAGAAGTTGAACTTCTGAAAGGGTACCTAATTTTTAGGCGCTCTGCGCCTTGGCGCCGCTGCGTCAACTGATTTTAAGGGGAATTTGTCATTGCGAGGCCTGGCAGGGCCGTGGCAATCTTCCTCACTGGCGTTGGAGATTGCTTGACTAAAAAGAGGGTCACACTGTCGCTTCGCTCGCAATGACACGACTAATTTGAAGGCGTTGCGTCAGCTACATTTAGGGGTGATCCCTCCTCTAAGCTGCGCTTAGCCAGGGGAGAGGTCTTATTTTCAGAGACGGTAAAAGATTACTGCGGTCGTGACGCCGTAACAAAATAAGGTTTTTGATCTGATTCTTATCTGCGTGCGCAGCCTGCGTTCATCTGCGTCCTATTTTAATTCCAGAGGAGGTAACATTGACGAAACCGACACATTTTCGTTGGCGACTTCTAGCCACGTTCCTTGTCTTTTTAACGATATATACCATCTTCATGCAACGGACCGGCTCCAACGCGCTGAGTCGGCTTAATTTGACCTTTTCCCTTTCCTACGAAGGACGCCTGCAAATTGACCATTTCGCCCACGATTCTATCGACAAGGCGTATTTTAGCCATCATTATTACACCGATAAAGCGCCGGGGGTCAGCTTAATGGCTTTGCCCTGGTTTAATTTCTTTCGCGATTGGTTCCGCTTAGATAAAGTAAACACAGACACGCAGCTCATGATGGATTTCATTACCTGGCTGATCAACGGCGTGGTCAATGCGCCGTTATCCGCCCTGTTGGTGGTGCTGGTCGCGTTAGCTGCTTACCGTTTCCGGCCAGATGGGAACCGCTTTTGGATGGTAGCGTATCTGTTCGGCTTGGCAACGCTCATTTGGCCTTATGCAACCCTGTTGTTCGGCCATAATGTCGCTTCTTGCTTTAGCTTCGCCGCGTTCGTTATGGCATTCTGGGCGCGCACAGGGGAAGACCCTCCCTGGCTGCTTTTCCTTTCTGGTCTCAGTGCCGGCTTTGCCGTAATCGTGGAATATCCCAACGGCATCATAGCCGTCGCTTTGTTAGTCTATCTTTGGTTCACGTTGCAAGAGCGCCGCAGGATACTCTGGTACGTGGCCGGTGGTGCCATCATGCTCGTCCTCTTGCTTATTTATAACCAGGCATCTTTCGGCGCGCCGTGGCATATCAGCTATATGTATCACAGTGCGCCGTGGGGGGCCGAGCAACGGAAAGGGCTCTTAGGTGTGACTATTCCCACTTGGCACAAGTTCGACGAGCTGCTTTTCTCGCCCCGCGGGCTGCTTTATCTGATGCCGGTCACGTTATTAGCGCCGGTTGCTTATTGGCAAATGTTCCGACGCAGGCGATGGCGTCCCGAATTCTATCTCTTCTCGACCATCTCACTGCTCTTCTTGCTGCTGAACAGCGCCTATTTCTACACCATGGGCGGCTCGGTGCCGGGACCGCGTTTTCTACTGGTCACATTCCCCTATCTCTTCGTTCCTTACGTATTCATTGAAGGGCGCTGGCGCTGGCTGCTCTGGCCATTAGCCGCGTTGAGCGCCTTGATACAGTTTGCCATCGTGGACGGCAATCCCGGCGTAGGACGCTTCGCTAACCCATTGTTGCAATATTGGCTACCCCGAGTCTTCCTCGAGCACCAAGGCGTTCCGTTGGTGCCGAGACTGCGTTACGGCATTCCTTACCGGCTAAGTATTCTTTTCATCTTGATCGTCATCGCACTTGGTATTCTCGTGTGGCTTTGGCATGTCGCCCCAACCAAGAAAGGGCGAATGAAAATGATCTTGCTAACGGGGCTACTACTAATTCTATACCTGGTTTTCGCCTCGCCGCTAAACGTGCAACACCCACGACAAATTCCGCCGGCTTTCCTGCGCCCCAGCCCGCCGGTTCGGGATGGAGGGCCGTTATTGCCCACCGATCCGTTTTAGCTGTTTTTGCAACCAGTGGCTAAATGATAACGTAAAACTGGCTCCAGGCGGCGAAAAGCAGCGTTTGTAAAGCCAATGTCGTGAAGACGATCCATTTGTCCACCGTTTTGTATTTGCCTAACCAAGCCGCGACGATGAATATGGGGAAAACGACGGCGTAATGCCGGCCAATACTCAGCAGCGATCCACCCAATAAAGAAGGGGTGGTGATTAAAAACGCGTAGGTTCCGTAGCTGAGGGAGGGCAGCTTGAAGAAAGCCAGCACGCCCATGATCAGGAAACCCAAAGTGAGCACTTGCCCCAACTGAGTGACCTCGCGGTTCCAGTGCGTTGGGTGCAAGAAGGATTGCCACGGCATGGCGAAATGTCGGTGCCAGGCGGCTTGATTCTTGATGGGCGCCATGATGTCCCCGGTAACCGGGTAAACCCCGACCAGGAAAAGCAGCAACCCGGCCGGGATTAACAGCATCCAGAGCGCGTCCCAGCGCGTGCGCCGTAAATCCCAATGGTTTGCCTCTAAGTAAAAGATCGCCACCGGAACAATGGTCATCACACCGTAGCCGCGGGTCAAAGCGGCCAACATGCCGGCGATGCTGGCCAAGGCCCACTGCTTCTTCACCGCGGCATAGAAAACGGCCACTGTCAGCAAGAGAAAGAGCGGTTCGGCGTAAAAACTGGATAAAAAGAAGCTGGTAGGGAACAGTAGCACATAGAGCACGGTCCGGCGAGCCGCGGCGACGTCGAACATCGTCAACACCAGTTTATAGAGTAAGACCAACGCCCCAATGAGAAAAATATTGGAGAGCAACACACCGATCAAGAGGATATTGCCATCAGTTCTCAGGGAAGGTGGCAGGAAAAAGGTGAAGAATTTGACCACCAGCGGGTAGAGTGGGAAAAAGGCAATGTTGCTTTGCACGCTGCTGAGATCGCCGCGCACGCTGTAACCGTGCTTGACGATACTGAGATACCACCCCGTGTCCCAGCGCCCCCAAATGTCCAGTAGTCGATGCGGCGAAAGATACCATCCCCGCACCGGGACAGCTTTATCCGGATAGTACGGGTAGGCGGGAAAATACTCGGCGAAGCGGCCCACGACCAATAGAACGAAGCGGCTCAACGCGAAAACGACGAGGACATCCTGCCAAATCCACTTTTTGTTCCGGCTCCAAAGCGCCAATAGTTTTTGTCGGGACATACTTCCGCCTCCTGAAAAAGCGTCGCACCGCCGAGATTGAAGCGATAATCACCAGGACAAACCAGCCACATGCGCATTGTTTAGCATGCGGCCATGCTTCTGATTATAGCCGCAACAAGGCACTGAGCAAAACTCTTCACGGTGCCTTGGCATCAAAATTATCTCGTACCCGAGACAAAGGCTTAACGCGAAGTCGATGATGCGCGTGGAAGAAAATATGCTGAAGGGGCAGGCAAAAATCTTTGCGTCTTCGCTTCTTTGCGACATGGCGTTAGTTTTTTAGTTCTCCTCTGAAAATAGAACGCAGATTAACGCTGATACACGCTGATCTTAATTTTCATCCGCTGTGGTGTGCCGTAGGCTCATGATAACTCCCTTGAAAATAAAATGGGACGCAGATAAACGCAGGCTGCGCACGCAGATAAAAAACAATCCCCTTTTAGAAGTTCAACTTCTGCGAGAAGTTGAACTTCTAATCGAATGTAAGCTCATGATGACTGCTTCGTCCGAGTTAGGGCCTCCGTGCTGTAGCACTCAGAGGCGTTCCGGCCTTTGCCAAAGCCCCTAAACTATGCTAAAGTTATCTCCGTCGGCTCGGTACCTCATGTTCTTGTATTTCTTGCTCAACGGCGACAAGGCATTTCATGGCAAATAATCAACAAGAAAATGCGACCAGCGCACAGTGGCGTGTCGATTTCACTACTGGCAGCATTACCCGCAATATTTGGCTCTTAGCCATACCCATGACCTTGGAGCAAATCAGCGTGGTCGTGTTTCAACTGGGGGATCTCTTTTGGGTGGGAAAGCTTAGCCCGCAAGCGCTGGCTGTCGTCTCGCTGAGCGGAACGATGCGCTGGGCGTTGACCAGTTTGGCTGTCGGTTTGGGAACCGGCGGCTTGGCTGTTGTTGCCCGTTATGTCGGTGCTCATGATCCCACCGACGCTAATCAGGCCACGGCACAGACAATCCTCTTGGCGGCTATAGTTGCCTTTTTTTTAGCGATTTTCGGGTTTTTAGCGCTGCCCGCTACTTTGCATATTTTAGGCGCCGGCCCGGATATTTACCAGGACACGATGACATACCTGAATATCACATTGGTCGGCCTTCTTTCCATCGTGCTCATGCAGGTGATCAACACGCTTTTCCGGGGCGCCGGTAATGCTCGTTGGGCAATGGCTATCGGCGGCGGAGCTAACATTTTCAATATCCTCATCGAGCCGTTGCTGATATTTGGCTGGGGGCCTGTTCCAAAACTGGGCGTTGCCGGAGCGGCCCTCTCCGTGGTGATCACACAGACGTTAGCTTTGCTCATCCAACTTTTTTTACTGCTACGCGGGGTACTACGCATTCGTTTAGTCTGGCGTTTCCTGCAGCCTAATTTGGCGTTGATGTGGCGCATCGTCAAAATTGCGCTGCCCAGCACCGTGCAAATGTTCTTGCGGGCCAGTTCCCGGGTCACGCTCTTAGGCATTGTTTCCATTTACGGTACTTTTGCGTTAGCCGGCTACGGCGTTGCTAACCGCTTGTTACTCATGGCCATCGTACCGGGATTTGGCTTGGGCAACGCGGCCGCCACGTTGGTGGGACAAAATCTTGGTGCCGGCAAGCCGGGGCGGGCAGAACGATCCACCTGGCTCATTGCCTTCTACAATCTAATCATTGTTAGCATCATCGGCGCTCTATACTTTTTCTATGCGGGCTGGTTCGTACGGCTGTTTAATCACGATCCGCATGTGCTCTACTTTGGCAGCCACAGCCTGCGCATCGTCATCGGTAGTTACGTGTTGCTGGCCGTGGGTATCATTGCGGCGCGCGGGCTGGACGGCGCCGGCAGCACGATGCCCACTATGGTGATCAACGCTTTGACGCTATGGGGCATTCAAATTCCGCTCACGTATCTTTTGGCCAAATGGGGCGTGCTCGGCGCTGATGGCGTCTGGCTAGGTCTATCCATCGCCAACGTTTTCAACGCCCTGCTATTGACTTACTGGTTCAAAAAAGGGAATTGGAAGCAAAAGGAGATTTAACCATGCGTTTAGTGATTTTCGATTTCGGCGGCACCCTCACCCGTGGCGAAACATGGCGGGGCATCATGCAGTACGAAAAACAAACCAAAACGAACATACTTCCGCTCTATCTTTATTTCAGTCTTCATCTGCCCTACTATTTCCTGTACAAAGCAGGCGTTTTGAGCAAAGAGCGGGCCGAAATGTCCTGGGGACGTGATCTGGCTTGGACCCTTTGGCGCTTGCCGGAAGCAGAGGTCGCGAGAATGGCCGACTGGCTGGCAGAAACGTATTTGCGCCCGCGTTTGCGCCCGGAGGTGGTGGCACGGCTGCGGGAACACCAGGCTGCCGGGGATTACACGCTGCTGCTCTCCGGCGTCGTCAAGCCGGTGGCGGCGCGGATGGCTGCCATGTTGGATTTTTCCGGCTACGCGGCTACGGAAGTTGTCGTCCGCAACGGGCGCTACGCCGGCCGTTATCGCCCGCCGCTGGTGATGGGCCGGGGAAAACCGACTCGGCTGCACGGCTACATGGCCGAGCATGGCTGGCCGGAGTCGCTGCTGGCGAACGCCACTGCTTATGCCGACAGCTATTCGGACCGGTATCTGCTGGCCGAAGTCGGCCATCCGGTGGCCGTGGCACCGGATGACGCCCTGTTGGCGCTGGCTCGGCAAAAAGGGTGGGAGATCATCGGCCGTTGAGCTATCTTTGCCCGTCGCGTGGAACTGTTACGCATGTTTGGTTTTGTGAGGAAGCTTCGTTAACCTGCCTGTCGTCCCTGAGGCCGGCGGCATGAACCGTTCCGAGGCCATCTCTCTTCTCTCTGAAAATAGACTTCTCTGGAGGATAGCCGAGGGCATTGCCCTCGGCTATCCTTTCATCGCCCTGCTGCTGCACGGCGATGAAAGGCATGATGACCTCGCCATTGGCTCGTATATCGCGGGGGGCTCGCCGGTCGAATGACGATCGCCGCCGAACAACTGTAACGCCCCTGTACAAAAGAAAGACGATGACACCCTTTGCCAAAGCGCCCCTGGCAGTGCTATAATACGCGGCAGTTAGGCAAGGAGGTATCGTTCATACATCACTTGCCGGGGCTGATATTTCCAGGAAAGGAAGGACAATGCTTCATGGGCTTGACCATCCAGGAAGTCGAACATATTGCTGAGTTAGCCAAACTGAGACTCACCGCAGAAGAGAAAACACGCTATCGTGAACAGCTTTCTGCCATTTTGGATTATGCGAACTGCTTACAAGCTGTCGATACGACAGGAATCCCCCAAACTGCCACCGTTTTACCCCTGAAAAACGTCATGCGGGAAGACAAACAACAGCCTTCGCTGCCGCCGGACGTCGCTTTAGCTAACGCTCAGGAAAAAGAGAACGGCTTTTTCCGGGTACCGCCCATTTTAGACGAATAGAAAGCGAGACGCAGCATGGAATTACACCAATTGACTGTACATGAAGCGGCCGCGCTTTTGCAAAGCGGCGCAATCAGCGCCCGGGCATTGACCGATGCGCAACTGGTCCGGCTGCGCGCGTTGCAACCAGATGTGAAAGCATATCTTCACGTGGCGGAAAAGCAGGCCCGCCGGCAAGCCGAGGAAGCGGACGAAGTGCTCTCTGCCGCCAGGCGGGACGGGGTGCTTGTTTCACCGCTGACCGGTGTTCCTTTGGGCATTAAAGATGTTCTTTCGTTGGCCGGCCAACCGACTACTTGTGGTTCCCGTTTGCTTAAAGGATACATGCCGCCGTATACCGCCACGGCGGTGGAGAAATTAGCGCGAGAACACGCGATTTTCTTGGGCAAAACGAACACGGACGAGTTTGCCATGGGCTCCTCCACGGAGAACTCAGCTTACTTCACCACGCACAACCCGTGGGATTTAACGCGTGTGCCGGGCGGGTCCAGCGGCGGCAGTGCGGCGGCTGTGGCGGCAGGAATGGCTATCGCCGCGCTGGGAACGGACACCGGTGGCTCGGTACGCCAGCCGGCCGCGCTGTGCGGCGTCGTTGGCCTGAAGCCCAGCTATGGGCGAGTTTCCCGCTATGGATTGGTGGCGTTTGGTTCCTCGTTAGACCAAGTGGGAACGTTGACCAAGGATGTGACCGACGCGGCGCTGCTGTTGAAGGTTATTGCCGGCCATGATCCCCACGACTCCACTTCGCTGGACGTGCCGGTGCCCGATTACCGGCAAGCATTGAATCCGGATGTCCGTGGCGTGCGTATCGGCGTGCCCAAAGAGTATTTCGTCGACGGCATGCAGCCAGCAGTGGAAAAAGCGGTGCGTGAGGCCATAGCACAATTGGCCAGGATGGGCGCTGAAGTCGAAGAAATCTCGCTGCCCAACACGGAATACGCGTTGCCGGTGTACTATCTCATTGCCCCGGCAGAAGCGTCGGCCAACTTAGCCCGCTTCGATGGCATTCGTTACGGTCAATTAGTGGAGACCGGCAACATGTGGAAGAACTTCCGTGAAACTCGCGGCCAGGGTTTCGGCCCGGAAGTCAAGCGGCGCATTATGTTGGGAACCTATGCGCTATCGGCCGGGTATTACGACGCCTACTACCTGAAAGCCGGCCAGGTGCGCACCATGATCAAAGCGGATTTCGAGCGCGCCTTTGCCGACGTGGATGTCATCATCACGCCGACTACCCCCAAAACCGCTTTCAAGATTGGCGAACGTATCGACGACCCGCTTT
Source organism: Anaerolineae bacterium (assembly GCA_015486845.1). Lineage (GTDB taxonomy): Bacteria > Chloroflexota > Anaerolineae > JAADDB01 > JAADDB01 > WFQU01. The sequence continues at coordinate 15,126 of WFQU01000018.1, forward strand.
CCATGTATCTTGGCGACATTTTCACGTTGAGCGTCAACTTGGCCGGCCTTTGCGGTCTTTCGCTGCCCTGTGGCTTTGACGAGAACAAATTGCCCATCGGCATGCAGATTCTAGGGCCGTCTTTGGGGGAAGAGAAAATTCTCCATGTCGCTTATGCCTACGAGCAAGCGACCACATGGCACCGGCAGAGGCCTGATATTTGACGCGGGGATGTAGGAGGCGCAGGGAAACCACGGCATAGTTCGCATCTGCCAGAGTGTTTGCTCTGGCGCCTCGATCGTGTAAAGATCAAGAAGAAGTTGCCTATTGTCCCCACAGGGCGGCTAAACGGGGATGGCGGCGGGCGAAACGGTGCGGCCGGGCCAATTCGGCGACGAGGACCGCTTCCAGTTGGGCCAATGCTTTTTCTAATTGGCCTTCTTCGTTCTCGATGATGTAATCGAAAGTCGGCGCAGCTTGCAGCCACTTTTGGGCCGAAGCCAGCCGTTTTTGGTACGCTTCACCGGTCATTTCCGGATCGCGCTGGGCGATGCGCTCGGCCAATTCGTCCAGCGGCGCGACGATGAGGATCGTGACGCAGTCAGGGTACCGCTTTTTCAGGAAATTGATGCCGGCCATGTCCACTTCGGCCAGGGCCATGTCTTTTTCCGGCGGAACCTGGTTGAGAATGTTGTTGGGCATGCCGTACAAATGGCCGTCGAGATAAACGGGGCTGGATTCCATCAGCTCGCCGCGGCGGTATTTCGCCAGGAAAGTCTCGCGGTCAACGAAGAAATATTGGTCGCCGGGAATCTCGTTCGGCCGGGGCTGGCGGGTGGTGTACGTGGTCAACCGGACAATTTCCGGGTGGCCGGCCAAGAGGGCTTTGGTCAACGTCGCTTTACCGACGCCGGAAGGGCCGGCCAAAGCTAAGAAAAGCGTGATGGGGCGTTCGTTTTGCGGTTCCGTCATGTTCGTTGCGCACCTTATTCTTGCTAATGTGATCTGGCAATCGAAAAAGATAGGCCGGCCAACAGACCAGGCGGCGTTTCTCGCAATGCTGGACAAATTATAACATCGGGTGGGAAGGACACCAAACATGAAAATCATTATTCCCTTGGCGGGCTTTGGCAAAAGGATGCGGCCACACACTTATAGTAAGCCGAAACCGCTGGTCTCCGTGGCCGGCAAACCGGTGTTGGGGCACGTCTTGGACGCGTTTGCCAAGTTACAAGTGGACGAAGTGGTTTTCATTGTAGGCTATTTGGGCGAACAAATCAGTGCCTACGTTTCTGCGGCCTATCCACATTTACAAGCACGCTATATCGAACAGAAAGAACTATTAGGCCAAGCCCACGCCCTTTGGCTGGCCAAAGAACAGATGCAAGGGCCGACGGTCGTCGTCTTTGTGGATACCATCACGGAGGTGGACTTGTCCTTTTTGGAACAATTGGCGCCGACGGTAGATGGCGTAATTTTTACCAAAGAAGTAGAGGATCCCCGCCGATTTGGTATTGTCGTCGCCGATAAAAACAACCAAGCGACTAAACTGGTGGAAAAACCGGACAGCATGGCGGATCATCAGGCACTGATTGGTTTATATTACTTCAGGGAAGGCATCAATCTGGTTTCCGCCATCGAAGAAATGTTCGCCAAAGAGGTGCGAACAAAAGGGGAATATTACTTGGCCGACGCGGTGCAAATTATGATCAACCGGGGTGCCAAGTTTCTCGTTCAGTCGGTTGATGTGTGGGAAGATTGTGGCAAGATTGATGCCATTTTACACACTAATCGTTATCTGCTCAGCCATGGGCGGAACAATGACGCTGAATTTCATCGGCCCGACGTCGTCATTGTACCGCCTGCGTATGTGGCGCCGACGGCCAACTTAGAAGCGGTGATCGTTGGCCCTTATGCCAGCATCGGTGACGATGTCGTGATGCGCCAAGCAATTGTCCAGGACAGCATCATTGAGGCCGGAGCTACCATCGAGAACATCGTTTTGCAATCTTCCCTCATTGGCAAAAGAGCTTATGTGCGGGGGCAGCGTCGCAGCTTAAACGTGGGTGATGATGCTGTCATGTCGTATATCGACGGGGGCGGAAAACCGGCTTGAGGAGCCGGTTTGGGATTTTTATGCGCGTTTCAGGCAAGACGAAGCGGTCGTGTTAAAACGAAAGGGAGACAGACAATGAATATTGGCATTTTGAAGGAAATCAAAGACAAAGAGTTTCGCGTGTCCATGACTCCGGCCGGGGTGGAAATGCTCGTGCATCACGGACATCAGGTCATGGTAGAAAAAGACGCCGGCGCTGGTAGTGGTTTCACCGATGAAGATTATGCAAATAGCGGCGCCACGGTCATTGCGGATGCAGCAGCAATATGGACTAAATCCGAAATGGTCATGAAAGTGAAAGAACCCCTGGAAAGCGAGTACAAGTATCTGCGGCCGGGGCTGCTTTTGTTCACCTATTTGCATTTAGCCGCGGTGGAACCGCTGACGAAAGAGATGATGGCCAAAGGGGTTACCGGTGTGGCTTACGAGACCGTCGAGCTGCCCAATCACGCTTTGCCGTTGTTGATCCCCATGAGCGAGGTGGCAGGGCGTATGTCGGTGCAGATCGCGGCTTTCTACTTACAACGAGCTAACGGTGGCCGGGGCAAATTATTGGGCGGCGTGCCCGGTGTGCGGCCAGCCGACGTCGTTATTATCGGCGGCGGTATTGTGGGTACCAATGCGGCGAAAATTGCCTTAGGCATGGGTGCTCATGTTACAGTGATCGACGTCAACACGGAGCGGTTGCGCTATTTGGATGACGTTCTGCACGGCAGCTTGACAACCGTCAGCTCTACCCGACGCGCTATCGCCGATTCAGTCGCGTACGCCGACGTGGTCATCGGTGCTGTGCTGATCAAAGGCGCCCGCGCCCCACATTTAGTCACTCGTGAGATGGTGAGCGCCATGAAGCCGGGCAGCGTGATCGTCGACGTGGATGTGGATCAGGGCGGCTGCGTGGAAACCAGCCATCCCACCAGCCACACGCACCCGACCTATTTTGTGGATGGCGTGTTACATTACGCCGTGGCGAACATGCCCGGCGCTGTGCCGCGCACTTCTACCTATGCGCTGGCCAATGCTACTTTGCCCTACGCGCTGCAATTGGCCGACAAAGGCTTCGTGAAAGCGGTCAAGGACAACCCGGCGTTGGCCAAAGGGGTGAACACGTACAAAGGGGAAGTTACTTACCCGGCCGTAGCCGAGATATTTAACCTAGATTACCGGCCCATCGAAAGCCTTTTGGATTAGCATTAGCGGTCAACCTAGTAATCGTCCAAGAATAAATTCCCCCAACTATCATTGTGAGCGGGCGCAGCCCCGAAGCAATCTCCGACTTGCAAACTTGGGGATTGCTTCGGCCTATCAGCCTCGCAATGACACAAACGGGAAGTTATTTTTAGACAGCCACTTAGCCAGCCTTAGCCCCTTTCAATGGGCATATTTACAGCGAGTGCAGCGCAGCAATCCTTCGGCATTTATGAAATCTCTTCCCCAAGTGTTGCTGCGCTACGCTTTTCCGAGCCGAAGAGGAGTCGACATGGGCCTATGGCACCCCACAGCGGCTGAAAACGCCCCCCCGGCCCCCAACCTTGGGGGGAGCAACACACCCCCAGAATTGGGGGCCGGGGGGGCGCACGGAGCTTTGAGCTCCGCATGCGCTCGACGGCGTCGAATAGAAGTTCAACTTCTTCAAGAAGTTGAACTTCTTACCGGCATTGCGAGGCCCGGCAGGGCCGTGGCAATCTACCTCACTGGCGTTGGAGATTGCTTGACCAAAAAGAGAGTCACACTGTCGCTTCGCTCGCAATGACACGACTGATTTGAAGGCGTTGCGTTAGCCATATTTAGAGGGGGCTCTCCTTTAATCTGCGCTCAGCTTTTCCCCCTCCCCGTATCGGGGAGGGGGAGGCTTGCCGTCCTTTTGGGCGGTAAGCCAGGGGAGAGGTTTTTTTCAAAGACGGTAAAGAGGGTGGCCGAAGGCATTGCCCTCGGCTACCCTCCAGAGAGGTCTTATTTTCAAGGGAGTTATCATGAGCCTACGGCACACCACAGCAAATGAAAATTAAGATTAGCGTGCATCAGCGTTAATCTGCGTTCTATTTTCAGAGGAGCTATTCCGTAATTTTCGAATACAAAATTATTCGTTTAGGAAGAAACAGGTGTGTTTCTTGGTAGTCGGCATGGGCCTGCGGTGCACCACAGCGAATGAAAACCTATGGCTGGACTCGAGCCTTTAGGCGGTTTTGTAGCGTTACCCC
>WFQU01000019.1 GCA_015486845.1 Anaerolineae bacterium
TGAAGGAAAAAAGTCACGCTTTCGACCACAGGCTGGCGCTGGATGTGTTGCAGCGCAAGTGCCGGCACAAAGGATTGAGCTTTTCCGGGCCAGATGATTTCCTCGTACCCGGAAAGCTCGCCGAGGCCGGGGTGTACTGGGAACGTGACTTGCAGGACCAGGTGCCCCATTTACCCGAATTTCGAGAAGCCGTCGAGGATCTGAGGCGTTTACTGCGCGAGTTTCTGGAGGGGTGAGCGGATCAAGGGGGCCCTCGGACAGGTCGCCGGATGTCCGTTCCCGATGCACCGTTTCCCCTCAGAATCTCCCGCACCCTGGACGCCGCCTTCTGGCGCACCTCGCCGTCCACCAGGAACATGATTCTGTCCGCCACCACCACGGCGGAGCCGTTCTGACTGCGCAGCCAGCCGTTCACCGTGGCCCACAACGAGCCGTAGCCGTGGGCCTGCGCAGCCTGCACGAACGCTTCCACTTCCACCGCCAGCCTCCCCGTGGCCAGCACAGGCGTGGGCGTGCCGGCGGGGGTTGGAACGGCGGTGGGCGATGGCACGGAAACGGGCGTTTGGCCGGAACATCCGGCCAGCAGGGCCAGCACGAATGACAATACCAGCAGGCGCCGAAGCATGGTTCACTCCTTTCACGATTGCCCGAACGATGACCGCGAAATTTTAGCATGGGGGTGTCGGGAGGTCAAAGCGATGCTTTGGGGGAGAGCGAAGCAATTCCCACGCGTTGCGTGTTTGACGCTTAGCGAGAGATGCTATATAGTTGTGGCATGATCAAGTCGTTCAAAAGCAGGGAAACGCAAAAGATATTTGGCCGGGTGCGCTCGCGAAAGCTGCCCTACGAGATCCAACAAGTGGCCTATCGGAAGCTGCGGATGTTGAACAACGCGGCGAATCTGAAAGACCTGCGGATACCTCCTGCGAACAGACTGGAAAAACTGAGGGGAGACAGAGAAGGGCAATACAGCATCCGGATCAACGATCAATGGCGCATATGCTTTGAATGGCGAGACGGCGATGCATACAATGTCGAAATAACGGATTACCATTGAGAGAAGGTGATGACGATGGTGGACAAACTGAAGCCGGTTCATCCTGGGGAAGTGTTGCTGGAAGAGTTCCTCAAGCCGATGGGGCTGAGTCAGCATCGGTTGGCGCTGAGCATAGGAGTGGACGCCCGGCGGATCAACGAGATTGTCTTGGGAAAGCGGCGGATAACAGCGGACACGGCATTGAGGTTGGCGCGCTTCTTCGGAACGACGCCTCAATTCTGGATGGGGCTGCAAAGTGATTACGACCTCGATGTGGCGAAAGACAGGCTGGGGGATCGGTTGAAGGAAGAAGTGCGGGAGCTCACGTTCGTTGGGTGAACGAAGACCGAATGAACTGGCAGCGCTCAAGATTGGTGTGATCGCTCTCCTTTTTGTGCTTTCCTATCCCAGGGCGAAGAAGACAAGCCTCGCCACTGCTCCCGCTTGTGAGCGTTCGCTTTTTCCGGGCGGAGAAAGGCCCATGTGGACCCGTAGAGCGGACTGTCAGTCCGCTCATACGCTCTTCGCACCGGCGCGGGTTAACAGAGGGCGAGGACAAGAGTTACCCGATGTAGTGTTATCCCCAATCATCCGCACTGGACTTGGCTTTCATTTCATCTCTTCGGCTCTGCTCCTGCTGAAATCTTTGGCAGCGCTCAAAAGTTGCGGTGGCGAGGCGAAGATTGCTTTTTGGCCTCTCCTATCACCCCAGCCGCCTTCGGCGGCTTCCCCCTCTTCCCTCTCCCATTGCCATGGGCGAGGGAAGAGGGATGCCACGGGCAAGGCTGCGCCGTGGGAAAATCAGAAAATCGCGTTGGGAAGGCTCTCTTGAACCATTTCCCGATGCCAGGAGAAGATAAAAGCTGCCCGGCCGCCCCTCCCTCGCCCACGTGTGGGAGAGGGAGGGGTTTGGGGTGGGTGAGGGCAAAAACGGCGCGGTGCTGTCCCAACAACCCAGCTTCCATTTTGAACCGGCCGCGTCGGGGCTATCGTCGGCCCGGCACAGTTAGCAACCACCGGCGTCGGGGTGGGAGCTGAAGGTGGTAGTGGATTTGGGTCAGTACAAGTATAGCATCTTACATCAGAAGAGTTGGAACAATAGCCAGATCCACTTTGAGAACCTGTCCTGCAGGTAGAGTTGCCCCCACAATGCACATCGGTACATGAGTCGCAGCTTATCACAGCATTGCAGGTTTTTGAACTAGTACACCAGCTTCCGTTGTTATAGGTCCAGCTACTTACAGCTCCTGGGCAGTGTCCACCGCTTGGGCTCCCTGTTGGTGTCGGTGTCGGGTTCGACGTTCCGCTCTGGCAGTCGGCATCGGTCCCGCATATATTGCCACTACAGCGAACCGTAGTACTCCCTGAAGGACAGACGCCTTCGTCTGGATAAGAAGTATCTTGAAGAGCAGAGGAGGCCTTCACGCACTTTACTGCCTTGTTTCCCTTGCAGCATGTTTTGTAAAGCCCTCCATAGCTGCAGTCACAGCTTCCTGCCCGTAAGCCTTTTTCGCCACTGATACACTTGTCTCCCGTCGAGCAAACCTTGTCCGCAGCTTTCACCCAAACATATTCACAATATTCTGGGTTATCTGGTTTAGCTACATTTTTGCATGCGGCGCTGTAATGGCTCCAGGCGTCGCCGACGCCACAGGCGGTTCCACAGCCACCGGAATTGGTATTGGTAGGCCCGTTGTAGCAATCATCTGGCTTGGTGCCGATGCAGGTTGTGTGACAGTTAGGATACTTTCCATCCAATCGAAGATATGCCTGCACTCTGGGCGCTGCGGTCAAGAAAAAGGCAAGAATAAAAATAACAGTCAAAAACTTCTTCATAAGCCAAATAGGTGACGAGTATAATTTCTATCGATTGTAATAAAGCCATCCTCGTTAGGAACAGAGAAATAGATGACGAGGTTATACTTTGGATAAAAGGTGAGTTTCTCCTTGGAAACATGGCCAGCAATCTCTCCCTTCTTTACTTCGCCTGGGGATAAGTCGCCCATCTTTGCCATTACCGCTGTAAAATAATGGTCTACATTCCAAACATGATAGCCGTGGACACCGCCGGCAATTGAGATGGCAGGGTAAGAAAATGGCTTTCCGTCCCTGCGGAAGGTAACCTTTGCCGCCTGGACAGGTCCATCGAAAGGCGAGAAGATTGGAGCCTTAGCAGGTAGGGAGAAACCCACTCCAGCGACCTTGCCTTTGTAATAGACTAGATGTCCCTTATGGCAATATCTTTCCTCTAAAACAAGGCAACTACCCGGCCTGGGTTTGAATAGCTTTCTTAGGGCTGATGAAAGATTAGGATAGGCCAAAAGCAATAGGAGAAAAAGGTCAACAAAAACAAAGATAATTAAAAGAACCAGCAAATACCTGCGCATACAATCTCATTATCAAGGAAATCTGGGCCGAAGTCAAGAGACAAAAATCAAGATATACGCCTGTTAATTGTAGCTCTGGCGCTTACAATCTCAGCCTTGGTAGTGCTATCATTTATCCTCCTTTGTTCTCTATTATTTGCTTTCTCTTGTAAGACAGAAATTCCTTTTATTGTAGACACACTCTCCGCTGACACTGGACGCAGCGAGCTTTGTCTGCCTTCACTGATATTAAAAATCGGATTACCGTTAACAATAATGAATGCGAAGTTATTGCCCACTTTGATTAGATTTTTTTCGTCAAAACTCAAAACAGGAAAGTTACCAGAGGAATCTTCAGCAAGAGCCTTTCCCTCGAAAGCGAAATTTGGATGCGCTATAAGTTTGTTAATCCTGTGATTATTATAAAAAGAAATCAAGTTAGAGGAAAAGCTGCGAGAAGTTACCATAAAAAGTCTTTGACCAAGTGTTAGTTCTGTTTTACCGTTCTTCTTTCCACTGTAATAGGCGATCAATGTGAATTTATTGTCCATAAATATAGCTGGATATCCTATCGCCTCTACGCTTCCTCCCCATGATTGATTGCTGAAAGTCGCTGTTATAGGCTTGTTTCCCTTTTTTTCTAGGGGGTTAACAAAATATGATCCTACTGGCACGGTAGCAAAGATGTCTTCGAAGTAATCGCTAGATGTTTTAGGATGTGGTGTATTGTTGAATTGAACCACAAATCGAGCGTCTTCGGCGGTAGCGGTGGTAACATCAAAAGGAAGGGGGATAACAGCGGCTCTTTGGGGAGATCCGGCTTTCTTCAAGAAGTAGCGGACTGCCTCTGCGCGCAGCCCCACCGATCCTTGCTGCTCCATCTTCGGATTCTCTTTGTCAAGCACGACGTAGGTTTCCGGGTAGAAAACACCAACAACCTCGCCTTCTTTCAGATGGTAAGGATTGTTTGCTTCAGCTCTATAGATGATGATTTTGCCTTCTTTAGCCAGTGCTGGTAATTTTTCTGCCAGCTTGCCGGTTATCGGTAGCAGTTCCTGGTGGGTGCCAGTGAGTTTGGGGGCTGTGAGCTCGACACCGGTTTCAGGATTGCGGTAAACGTATTGCCTTTCAGCATTCTTGGTGTATTCTGTTGTCGGTGTCGCTGTTGCCGTCGGTTCCGGCGTCGGGGTTTCAGTTGGGGTGGGCGTCGGTGTTGGCGTCTCGGTGGGGGAAGGCTGAGGTGTGTTCGTTGCTGTAGGTGGCACGAGCGTGGGTGTTTCTGTAGTGGTTGGGGCTGCAGTGGATGGCACGGAAACGGCCACGGGCGTTTGGCCGGAACATCCGGCCAGCAGGACCAGCACGAATGGCAATACCAGCAGGCGCCGAAGCATGGTTCACTCCTTTCACGATTGCCCGAACGATGACCACGAAATTTTAGCATGGGGGTGTCGGGAGGTCAAAGCGGCGTTGCGTGGAATAGGGCCGGACGGTTTACTTTTCTGTTCTCCGCGTCTCCCGCGACTCTGCGTCATTTGGCTGGATGGCAGTTTGACGAAAGCGGAATTCGGGCGTAATATGGGCTAAATATTGACGAAATAGAGGCGAA